>VEFU01000027.1 GCA_007679095.1 Paenibacillus bovis | reverse complement strand
GAGATGAAGAATTTTCATGGGTTAGATCGTGCCAGGGGGTACGGTCTGAAAAGCATGGAATTACAAGCTAAATTAACTGCATTTGCGGTTAACATAAAGAGGATAGCAGCAATACTATCCTCTAGAAAGGGGGCTGAATTTGAACATTTTTATATTTTTTTGAATTTGAAAGTCAAAAAATACCTGAATCCCCAAAATTGCACCTAATTCGAGAAATTAAGAAGAAAAAAAGGCGCTATTTTTCAGTGGTCTCTTCCTGACCCCATGTCCCTCTGACCCCATGTCCCTCTGTCTACATGTTTTTTCAATTTTTCTATACATACCTTCCATTTCGAAATAAATATGGTATAATCGCGGCAAGAAAGAGAATACATGCACATATTCATAGTTTTAAAAGAGTGATGTATATGTGTAAAGAGGAGGATAAAGTTATGATTCTTGATCCTGCAAATAAAAAACAGATTAGAAAGAAACCTATACTTAAAACAGACAAGTTTGCAAATCTAAATCAAGCTGATTGGAAGGAAGCAAATGAAATAAGTAAGTCCTCAAGAGGAGTGTCAGATTTAACTTTCAAAGATTTATATGGAGGTAAATAGAGTTGTCTAACTTTATATCCAAGGACAAAGACATTGTAAGAGGTTATGAGTATCATGCAGCGATTCCTTATTCAACTGATACCCCAATACCTCTTACATTTTTTATTCCAGATTCAAGTGATCCAGAAAAAGGTATACTACATAATTAGTAATCTACCTCTGTTCCTTTTTTCTCCCATCGTAATATTTATTAAAGCAGCAAAACGATTAATATCTTACTTCCGAATTACATGGCAATTATTATCTAGATTGTGATACTATAGCTTTCATCCAAATTTTATTAACCTATCCATTTTGTAATTGTTATATTATGAAGAATGTATTTTATGTTTGGTTAACTTGAAATTAAGGTGTCATTTTTACCTACTACTACCTATATTAAAGGTGAAGTAGTTTGCTACATGCAATGATTTTTTTCTAATCCCCTTCTTAAGAAATCCTGATTTGATTATACCAATTTAAAGTAATAATCTAATTCATACTATTTCTACTTGAGTAATTTTAAGGTATTATAATAATTGAGGTGTCAAACAATGTTTTCAAATGAACTATGTTTACAAGAAAAATTTATTGAACTCATAAAAAATCAATTAAAAGAGAATGAAAAAGTACTTTCTGAGTTTAACGCAAGATTTGGTAATGTAGATATAGTCCAGGTAATCGTTGATGATTCTCATTTAATGAATTATGAACAAGCAAAAGTACTTTCAAATTATCAATGTGCACGAGTAATTGGCTATCTACACAAAAAAGCTGTTCGTACATTTGAATATCTCGTGAAACGCACTGATTATAATGAAAAAGCACTTTCAAATTTATTATCTAAATTGATGAAAACAAATATAATAATTGAAGTTAGTCCAAAAAGGTATGTAATTTCTAATGAGTTTCAATTTCCCATTTTACAATTTATTTCTTTCGAAGCTAAATTAATCAATTGGAAAAAGGCAATACTTCAAGCAACTTTAAATAAGAAATTCTCTACTTACTCCTACGTTGTTTTACCAATGGAGTTAGCAAAGCGATTACTGGATACTAAAATTAGTTATTTCCAAAATCAAAACGTAGGACTAATTGGAGTTTCTATTGATAATATGGAGTATTTATATAGACCAAAGAAGGACCGAATTAGATTAACCATAAATCCGTCATTTATCAGTAGCGTTGCTAAATACCAGCTTGAGACTTCTACATTTTCAATAACAGGATAAAGGAGCTGTTAAATTAAATAACAGCTCCTTTTTAATTAAATAAATATAAAATTATCTTCCTTAAATTGATCTAAGGCACGTTGATAGTTTTGAATATGACTACCATTTATTCTTTGAAGAGTTTCTAATTCATTATAACGTGTTATGTTTGTATGAGCTATATCAAGAAGTTGTTCTACAAATTGTATCTTCTCTTCTATACTATTCTTTCCAATAATAGTATCTACAACTTGTTTTAATGACTCAAAGTACTGGTCGTATATTTCATTATAACTTATATCTTCTATATTTCCCTCTATTACCTTAGAGTCCAATTCACATCCAGTAAGAATTTTTCCATATAATTCATCCTTAAGATGAGCAGGAATACTTAAAATTTGTTCTTCAATAGCGAGTTCAAACAACATAGTCATGGATGTGTACCGCTTTTTTTGCCTTCCCATACTCTCAACAGGTTCTAAACCCTTTTGTTCTTTATTAAAGTTCCTTAAAGAGTAAAACCAGCCAGTTCCTATTGCATCAGCACCTACTGCAAAATACAATATACTTTCCATTCCAGAGTAGCCTATTACCACTTTTAATCCTAAGTTTGTTAAATCATAGATTAATTGAAGCATACCATTTAGTCGGTTCGGATTAAAGTCGTGTCTGTGAGTATTATTGTTTTCTCTATCAACAGTAATATAAATTCCATCAAAAATTTGTGCAATATCACTAAAGTCATCTAAAAAGTCAGCAATATATGATTTATTCTCAAGTGCGGTTTCATTAAATATTATTGAAACATACTTTCTTCTATCAATTCCTATTTCTTCTAGATGTTCATGAAAAAGTTCCCAAGTATCCAAAAGTTTATCTACTATTCTATCATTGAAGCTATATAAATAGAATGATGGCGCCATTATCATATCCACATTAAATTCTAATTGGAAATCTATAGATTTTTCCACTAACGTTTCAAGATTTTCTGTATGTCTCAAAAAGGTTCTATCTATATTATTTTCTGGAAAGTATTCTAATTCACTTAACCGTTTAGTAATGGAAGAAGGGAACTGTTTATAATACACTTTCAAATCTACCAAATTCTCAACTGATGAATAACTCTCATCGGTGCTGCGTATTTCATTTATTCTCTCTACCCTCTCTTCACGAGGATCCCAAATTATGCCGTCAATTAACTGCTTTAATAACAATCTGTCTAACTTAGGTTTCCATGCGGGGCCATGTTGTGCATAAATCATTATTTATCCTCCTTACTTGTAAAATTCTCTAATACATGTAATAACTCGTCTAAATCTGCCCATCTTCTAGATCGTTGCTCGATAGCAAGTCGGGAAATTATTTTACTAAATAAAGATATTGACTTAGAACTAGAATCTTTGCGTTTCCACAATGAAAACACATAATGCATATCTCTTTTATTCCTCATGTCAAGGTATCGTGTCTCTGGAATAAATATTTCTATGGCAATTAGACCAACAGAATATAAGTCTGTTCTAAAATCCCATGTATAATCTGATGGTCTTTTAGCTTGCTCAGGCGCCATATAATATGGGGTTCCTATTAATGCTTGAGTAGCGGTTAACTTCTCTTCTTCATTTGATTTTACTAAACCCGCATCAATAATTTTGAATTCACCACGGTGATAGATTATATTTCTTGGGGTTAAATCTCTGTGCACATATCCAGCATCGTGCATAACCTTTATTTGCTTAACTATTTGACATAAAAACTGAACAACTACATCAATATCTTGGGAAGTTCTATAGAGTTCGCTTTTATCTAATGTTTGTCCTTCAAACTTCGTTTCAAAGTAATAAATGAAATGATAGTTTTCCTTTGTGTAAATTTGATAATCCTCTAATATCTCTAGTTGTGGTAAAATAGCACACTTTTTTGAAGCCTCTAACTCCCTAATAACCCTTTTAGAATAATTCTCAATTTCATAGGCCATTTCATGCTCAAGTTCAGATTCAGGAAACTCATTCCACTCATATCTTTGATATGCATGATAAGGAGACACATCTACAAACTTCAGGATACTAGTTTTCTCGGAATCAAAAGTAACCTCAAACACTTGTCTTTGGCCACTTTTCGGCATCTTATTTAGAGATACTGCGGATAAACCATGGAGTGTTAATACATCCTTAACATCTGAATCGGTTATATTATATTGATCCATTTTATTCTCCTTTGCTGAAAATAATGTGCAGTATTAATCTCATGGTTGATATATCACAATCTCAAGTGATTATTACTGTATTGTCTAACTGCACTCTATCCCACCACCTCAACAGAACAAAAGCGCTTTCGATAATGAACTCACATTTACTATGGAAGTATTAATGTATAAACCTTTAAATGGGATTTTCCTGTTTTCCTTCTATTTGGGGAGTCGAATTTTGTAGGTGTTAAAATATATAAATATTTTATAATTTGGAAACATAAGAATTCCCATATTATGAATTTAAAAAGGAGAATGCTCCTAACCTTGTAGTCTATATAGGAAAAAAATTACGCTTTGCCTTAAGACTTGTTTGATTGCTATTGTTAGGTATAGGTAGTAGATATTTTCCATTTTTCAATTTAATCTAATACGTTTTTAAAACTCGCTAGTAGGATTTTACTATAAAGTGACCAGAGTCTTGAGAGTAGTTTCCTCATTCATAGTTCCTCATCCCATCCTCCTCCTTTTATTACAATATTCGTCAAGAAATAAGAAATTCCTCCTAAACTATCTATAGTCAATACAGGAATAATGTCACACGAAAAACCTCGAGTATAAAACTAGAGGATGTTCAATTAGTTATTTGAAAAAGTTGGAATTTTGCTGGAACAACTGTCTAATTGATTGCTTTTCACACAAGTCTCCTCTGCTCCTGCTCTTATTTATTACCCAATTCAAATCATAACAGTTCATCTTTTCTTTTAAGCATCTGCCTGTTAGACATTGAGCTTCTGTTTGGTTAGTGGGAAAACAAAATTAATCCTCTGCAGCTGATATAAGCCAACCACTTTACCACTCCTTTTCTCTTCCCTTCACACCATGGGACATGGGGTCAGCTTCCTCGTCCCACTGTTAAACTGGGACAACGTTCCTGACCCCATGTCCCTCCCTCTCTACTAGATAAATTTACCTATTTAAGATAAAATGGAGATTAGTATTTTCAGAAAATATTATTACTGGATGTTGCTGGAGGAGACTAATGAAGGCGTACAAATGGATAGGGTTATGTATTTTAACATTGATTTTGTTGGTAGGTTGCTCTAAATCAGATGACATAGAGAAAACAGATGAAGCTCCAAAGGATTCAGAAGTAAACGAGAGTGTCAATTCAGAAGTGGAAGATGATAAACCAGAAGTAGAAAATGAATCAGCTTCTGAGGAAGAAAAACAATTGGTAGAAAACGACACCCCTTCTGAGGAAGAACTCGAAATACGTAGAAAAATGCTAGACGTGATCAGTTTTAACCAGTTGTATGAAAGGGATAAGCTTATAGAACCATACATGCACACAATATTTGTATCCGATGAAGATTACGATAAAACAAAGAGTGAGATTCAAGAGAGATTTAAAAATTTCAACATAGACATCGATATTTTAGAGGAACCGAAGTTTGTAGAAGTTTCTGATTCGCATGGAGTAGTCCAATTAAAAATAAGAAGTAGAGCCACTCGTGTGGAAGATGGTCACTCGTACAGAAATAACGTAGCTGTACATGAATATTCACTAGTGAACGTAAACGATGAATGGTTAATAGAATCAATTGAAGTTTTAGAGGATACAGTTGAATACATAGATTAAAAGGCACCTTCATGGGTGTCTTTTCATATTTTATAAGAAAAAAACTCCTATATTATACATACCGCATACGTAAGCTCTATCTACTCTATTTCGAAATATCAAAAATTAATTTCTTCCATTAACTACATCCTAGAGTTAATCAATAGATTCATATATAATAACGAGAGTATTTTAAGGAATAGAGGGTGCAACTTTGAAGGAATTCATATTGATCATAGCAGACATAGTAAATGGTATTCATGACCTTTTAAACGCAATGGCTAAACAAACTGGCCTTAATCTAACAGACAAAGACTTGCATTTATGGGTGTTCGGTATAGTAGGAATTACGTTCTTTCTCATCACCCATTTAATCTTTACTAAACTTGCAAAACTAAGCATTACTGCCATTTCTTTCATCTACACATTTACAGTGATGTTTATTCTTGTTTTCGCAGTGGAGATACAACAAAAAATCACAGGAAGAGGCGAAATGGATTTTGCGGATGCCGTCATTAGCCTATGGGGGTTTTTATTGTTCTTCGCTGCTTTCCTAGCAATAAAGGGGATTATTTTCCTTGTAAAATATATTTTAAAAAGAAAAGGGATAATTTAGTAAAAAGTAGCACCAGTAAAGGAAATCAACGCTAAAACCAATGGAACAAGTCCGCTCCATTGGTTTTTTTATTATTTACATCTTCCGCTTCTTACTGATTGTTATCCTCTCGCTGCTCTGATGGTTCTTCTGATGGATCTGGTTCATCTTCATCTACACCATCACACCCAAATAATAAACCCATAGAAAGAATCGTTGATAGTAGTCCAAAAATATATTTTTTCTTCAATTTAGAGTCCTCCTTCCACGAAATCTCGTTTTCGTGAATAGGTTACCCTAAACTTATAAGAGTACTCGTTTGTTGGGAAAATATTTCAGTATAAATATATTGAATTAATTAAAGATACCTCTGTGACTAAAAAATACAAAGGTGTTGATATGGATGAATAAAGGTAGAGGTGTAATGTCTTCTTTACTTGCTATAGGTGCAACAGGGGCAGTTGTTTATGGTATTTCAAAAGGAATTCAAAACGGATCATTCCAACGTTGGCAAAAAAACATTTCTAATGCAATGAATAATTCACAAGTTAAGCAATTTATGCAACCTATAAAAGACATAACAAACAGCCAAGGTATGCAACAATTAGCAACAAACCTACAAAGTATGAATAACCAAAATAATCAACAATCAGCTAGTAATGGACAAAATAGCTTTAACCAAGGCATTCAACAATTGGCTAGCAATTTACAAAATAGTATTAACCAAGACAATCTACAATCAGATAGTAATGTGCAAAATGGAACAAATAACGAACAATACCAATCAGGTGGAAATGATTCAAATTATCAATAATTAACTTTTACAAAAAAGCGCCCATCCATAAAAGACAGGGCGCTCTTACTCTATGCTCTTCCTTTATCCATCTACACCTTTATAACGATTCATTCATTTTAAAAAATTCATTTACAGTAGTTCTCTCTCACCCATTTAATATTTTCAAAACTTGAAAGTTTAGCATTACACCAATTTTTTTCATCTATACATTTACAGTGATGATCATTCTAGTTTTCTCAGTGGAGATACTGCAAAATAGAAACGCAAAGGCGCATGGAGCTCACATGCGCCTTTTATTATGTATGGTCGTATAACAAAACTCAGCTTCCTCTTCTGGAGACATGATCCCATAAGCTACTCCGATCGTTCCTCCCTGCTTTCTCCAAATATGATTATGATGGTTCACGACCTTGCTAAAATCCCCTGCTTTCCATTCCATCGCTATTTCCTTTAATCTATCTACACCTTCAAATTGTTTTAATTTAAGAATCTCGATCAATTCATCTATATTGGCTTGACTCATCTCAATCGCTCCCCATTTTTCATCTGACTTAACCTTTTGATGAGTCATTTTATGCATATCTTCCATAATCGAATCTTCATCGGAAACTTCCGAAATGGATAATGTAACCTCTCCACCCATATACTTTGTTTGTTCTTTAAATTCTTCTCTGGCCTCTACTTGCGCCATTTCCTAACTCTCTTTAGGTTGTTCTTTATCATCTAAAACTATAAATGTTACAACTACAGCTGCTGCAGAAAATACGATTGCTCCTATTATAATGCTAGCAGTAACGATCCTTTTTTTTCATAAGATTCCCCCATTTTTTACAATTGTACCATTTATCAAAGAAATGGAATAACCTTCTGAATTATAGAAGATTCAAATTAGGTTTTTCAAAAAAGGGCATCAATCCTTCTTGGATCAAGCCCCGTTTTCCACTAGACAGATAATTAAAAAGTGTGTTCATCTAGATTTTTAAATCATTGTTATATAGTTCACACTAATTTATGTGAATATCTATGATTTTAATCAGATTCTACTAATTGCTTCCTTTCATACTTGACCTTTTAGGAATTAGCTCTACTTCCAATTTATATAATTTATTATCATCTGTTATATCACCATTTATTTTTCCGATTAGAGTGGAAGCAGCTAATTCTCCCATTTCATAAATTGGTTGAGCTACTGTTGTTAATTCCGGTTCCGTCATTTTAGTAAGCGCAATACCATCAAAACCACATATCGCAACATCCTCTGGAACACGGATACTTCTCCTTTGAAGTGCTTTTAATGCACCAATTGCCATCAAGTCGTTACCTGCAAAAATACCATCTATATCTGGATGCCTATCTAATATTTTTTCTACTGCTTTAAACCCGCCTTCCATTTGGGAGTCTCCAGCAATCATATAACTCGATGTGTACCAAGGAAGGGATTTTACAACTTCTTCATACCCATTCATTCTTTCTTGGTATGTCGGTACTTCTTGTGGACCATAAATATGAGCAATTCGATTACAACCCACATCTAGTAAATGTTGAACAGCAAGAATGGAACCATTAAAGTTATCAACTTGTATCAAACTCCTTGGCTTATCGCATGGTAATCGTTCAAGGAATACGCACGGAGTATTTTCCTTCTCTAAAGTAGCAATATTCTCTTTATCTAGCATACTGGAAGCTACAATAAATCCGTCTATCCCTCTACCTTTAAGCACCTTTAAATAAGACTTCTCTTTATACTTTTTATCATCTGTATTACATAAAATAACAGTATAGCCTTGTTTATGGCATGTATCCTCTACTGCTCTAACAAGCTCAGGATAAAACGGGTTCATAATATCAGGAACTATCATCGCAATAGAGGACATTTTTTTCCCTACCAAGCCTCTTGCAAGCGGGTTTGGTACGTAGTTTAGCTCCTCTATTGCACGTATGATTTTCTTTTCAGTATTTTTACTGACATACTCTCTTTTATTCATTACTCGTGAGACAGTGGCAATAGATACTCCAGCTAAATTGGCAACATCTCGGATTGAAACCAATTGTTTCCCCCCTCATGATCAATATCCGAGTGTTACATTATTCAGCTGTCGATTTCGGTAATTTCGTTATTGGACCATCTTGTTGTAAATTGGCAGTTGGACCATTTCCTTTATTAACTACTGGCCAACCATCTACCCATTCCACTTTATCTATCATTAGAGTTCTACCTAAATGTGGGTTATTTCTATCAAACGCATGATATAGTATCCATTCTTGTCCGGATTCGTCCGTTATGATTGAGTTATGTCCCGGCGCGTTAAAATCTTCATTTTCCTCTAATAGCGGTGTGTAATCCTCATCGATTTCCCAGTACTTTTTGAACGGGCCTAGTGGTGAATCGGATTTCGCTACAATTACAGCATAATTCGCATGCGCCCCACAACAATTATCGCCCGAAACAAACAAATAATAAGCATCATTACGTTTCACTACCCATGGCGCTTCTAATAAGCGTTCATACGGTTTGTAGCGTTCTACTTCGAGCACTTCTACTGGCTCTCCTTCTAAAGACATACCGTCCTCCGATAGTTTTTGCACTAAAATTGGCTCCTCCGCTGATCCCCAATACATATACCGTGTACCATCATCATCCTTAAAGATAAACGGATCAATCGTTGCGAAAGAAGGCCCGATTACTATTGGTTCACCTTTATCAACATAAGGACCTAACGGGTGGTCAGCTACAGCTACCCCAATGCCGAAATCCTCATTTCGATCATTCGGCCGTGACTTTCCTGAATAATACACATAATATTTTCCATTGTGTTCTACAAAATCCGGTGCCCATACGTTAAGTTCGTCTGTATGGAGCCAATTCGGAATTTCTGGTAGCACTTCACCTGCATATTCCCAATCTACTAAGTTTTGTGAGCGCAGTATTGGTAGTTTTTTTAACGAACTATAATAGCGAGATTGAGTTGTAATCATATAATAATAACCATCTTTATCTTTCACAATACCAGAAGGATCAGGAGCATCACGCTTTAAAATAGGATTTTGATATGCTGTTCGTTGCATACCGTCAGGCACTGGTGGAAGTTCTACTGCTTCCTTCTCCGCTTTTCCTTTATCATCTTCGGATGTATTAGGATTAACATTCACCACTTGTTTTTCATTATCTTTATCTATCAAATCAGTTTTTTTAAGCATGCTTTCACCCCAAATTACCATTATCATTACTACAAAAACTATTGCTACACTGCAGGCTAATATCATCCATTTTGAACGACTCATTTTACTCCCCCAAATTTTCCAAACATGTACGAATACGATTGCCTATTCTTCTTTTTCTAGATTCATAGGTTTCTTCGTTACTGGACCATCCTCCACCAATGTAAAAGTTGGCCCGTCACTAACTGGCCAGTTATCAATCCACTCCAACTTATCTATCATCATCATTCTATTCATATAAGGCGCATTATTATCATACGCATGATACACTATCCAATCTTGCCCTGCCTCGTCCGTAACAACGGAATTATGTCCTGGCTCATAATACCGTTCATTTATTTCAATGATAGGTCTCTTAGATGCATCCTTTTCCCAATATTTTTCGAAAGGGCCAAAAGGAGATGTTGATCTTGCTACCATTGCTGCATAGTTCTTACCGTGATTACCGGAATAAAACAAGTAATAATATTCTCCTCGTTTCATGACCCATGGAGCCTCAATGAGAGTTTCATAATCTCTACGGGGATCAGGGCGAAGAACTTGTTTCCTTTCTCCCACTAAAGACATACCATCATTTGAAAGCTCTTGTACTTTTAGTGGTTCATGACCTGAACCCCAGTACATATATCTCTTTCCGTCATCATCTTTAAAAATATATGGATCGATTGTTGTAAAGCGAGGACCCGTAACGATCGGTTCTCCTTTATCAACATAGGGACCTGTGATGGAATCTGCAACCGCCACACCAATTGCCATCTCGATTTCAGAATCATTCACATTTGCCGAGTAGTAAACATAATATTTCCCCTCATGCTTTACTAAATCAGGTGCCCACAAGTGTATATTCGTTTTACTTGTCCAGTCTGGTAGATTAGTATTGGAAAACACCTCACCGACCAATTCCCAGTTGACCAAATCAAGAGAACGAATAATCGGTAGCCTCTTAACTGTACCTGTATAATTGGACTGTGTTGTCACAATGTAATAGTAGCCATCCTCATCTTTTAATACACTCGATGGATCCGCTGCATCATGGTAGTAGACAGGGTTCGTATAGGATGTTGTGACTAGATTTCCATCCTCCCCTCCTGTCTGTACCTTCTTGTTGGTTAGTATAAGTAAAACGCCTACAGTTACAAATGTGATAGTGATTACTATACCTACTAAAAGCAACTTATTTCTATTCAATATAGTAGTTTCCTTTCCCTTCATTTATACAAACCTATGTGTCGGTACTGGTCTACTAGGAGCAAAGTTATCCAATTGATTTACTATAATGTCTAGTGTCTTATACTCCAGCTTTATTTCTTCTAGTATGATTTTCAACATTTGATAATCAATATTGATTCTGGCATTAATCCAAATATCAACTTTATCACTTAACCAAATTCCATGTTTTATATCATTTAACGGATAAATCTCATTATTTCTAACAGAACTCAGCTTCAGATGTCTATTCTCATCCTCTACCCATATTTTCAGATGTGCAACAACCGCACCTCGTTGCTCCAATTTTTCTAGCCACTTATTCAATAATTCATTTGCAAATTCAAGTACATCAATTTGTAAACCAGATACACTAATACTTGAATTCAACCATCCTAGTTGTTCTTCTGCTTTAGCGTAAACATCATAATCAATATCAAGAACAGTGGCATTCAAATCGTTACTATCAAAAATATTGTCCAACCATTCGTTCACACCCATCGCATTAACAGCGGATGTAGGGAATATTTTGGCAAAGGGTATTATATTTTCTAATTGATTATTTATTTCTTCTATCTCCATTTTTTCATTTACATCAGCCTTATTTAAAAGTAAATACTGTGCCTCCTCTATTTGCTTTTCAAACAAATATGCTATTTCAGTCGTATATATGGAGTTCTCTTTTTTTATATCTCGAAATCGTTGCGGATCTACTACAACTGTAAGTGGCTGTATATCAAGTAATTCTCCATGAAACGCCTCTAAAGGTTTGATGACAGTTGCCATTATATCTGTACAACTGCCCACTGCTTCTGCAAAAATAACATCTGTTTCATTATGGTTTACAATGTGATTTATTGTGTCTACTAAGTTATCAAACTTACAACAAAAGCAACCACCTTGTACTTGTTGGATTGGAAAGCCATTTGAATACACTATTTTTGTATCCACTAGTTGCTCGCCTTGATCATTTGTAATACATGCAACCTTCCATCCTTTTGCGCGCAATTGATCAGCTGCAGAAACCATTAAACTAGTTTTCCCTGCTCCAAGAAATCCACTGATAATAATGACCTTTGTTTGTTTCATTTAGAATTCCCTCCAGGAAATAATTAACAATCTTCTTGAAAGAGCTAACCCCTTTAACAGGCTAGCTCCATCTAAGCTTACTCAATACCAAATTCCTCTTTCAGTTTTTGGATATCTGGCGCAAGTTTTTTTAATGTATCATCCTCTATCTGCTGTAAAACACTTCTAGAATCAATATTTTTGTCTATCGCTTCGTTAATGGAATCTATAAATACTGGCCATGCTTGCCCGTCTAAAATCGTCATTTTTCGCTTTGGTATATTCTCAGGAATGGTTGTATAAAGCTTAAAGTCTTCCTGTCCACCTAAAAAATCATTTGTATGTTCTTGATACCACGGCAACTGTCCAATATGTGTAAATCCAGGCTGAACTGCGTACTCTGCATATATTTTCCATGCTTCTTCCGATGTCGCAATCCATTCTGCAAATGCCCATGCAGCTTCCTTATTCTTACCTTGAGCTGGAATTACGAAAGTTGAACCTCCTAATTCCACATTTAAATCTAATGGCATTTTAGTAACTCTCCACTTCCCTGCTTGATCTGGGAGCATATTTTCCATATGTCTAGCCCCACTTATTCCTAATGGGAAAGATGCCACCTTCCCTTGTTTGATAAGTTGTTTTCCTTCATCGCTAAAAAGACCCATCTGCGGAGCCCAGCCCAATTGAACCCCCTGCTTTACGATATCTATCATTTCAATCATACGTTCATTGTTACGTGTATAGTTTAGATTAGAATCAAAATACCCTAATGCATCTCCATAATGAACAGCTGGGGAATCTCTCCATTCATACATATATAAATCATTTGCAGCTAATAACTTCGCTGCCTCTAAAACGTTTTCAGGTTCTTGCAGAAACTCACCTAATTCCTCAGGATCTGTCGGAAGTCCCACTTGTTCATATAGATCAGGTCGATAGAAAAACACTCCTGGATGCACATCCCATGGAATACCTAAAAGTCGTTTACCATCCAAAGACATGTAACGCTCCCAATTGTACTCTGCCTGATATTCTTTATATCTTCCTGCATCAAAAGGTGGCTGTAATAAATCCTCTAAAAGCCCTTCCGATTCATACCTTGGTATTTCACCAGCTGAAACCTGTGCTACATCAGGTGCACCACTTCCTGCATTTAGTGTTGTTTGTAACTGGCTATGGTGCTCCCCATATTCAAATGGAGTGAAATTCACTTTTATATTTGGATATACCTTATTAAATTCTACGATGACATCCGCAAATAAAGGGTCATATGTCCAAAAGGTAATTTCACCGGAAGTACTAGAGTCATATACATAGCTAATTCCCTCTATTCCTCCCTTATCATCACCATTATTTTCTCCTTGCGAGTTTGTATTCTCTTTTTTATCCGAACAGGCAGCCATCATCAACATTAGAACTGTGAATAATAGTAAAATACTTATTTTTTTATGCATATATAATCCCCCTTATTTTAATATTCCGCAAAACTAACGAGCTGCAGAAACTACTTCCCAATTTTTATCGCAAGCATGTACTGTTAACCCTGTAACATCACCATAAAGAACATCAATACTTACTTCCCATTCACCTGTATCTGTATTTTTCTTTTGTTGGAATGTCCCCCAAGCCTTCCCTGTACTCCAAAATGTGGAGAAATCTTCCTCATTTATCCGTGGTTTAAAACTAAGCTCATTTTTCGTCATATCAAAACTAAAACCACTTAAAGCTATTAATAATCCCCAACTTGCCATGGCGCGTGCGTAATGATGACCACACTCTACTTCATTCCAAGGGTTCCTACGAATTCCGTCATGGCGTTCACGAACAGCTTTTACAATCGACAAGCCCTCTGTGATAAACCCTTCATATATTAGGTGGGTTGCAACCTGATATTCAATTCCCGTCCATACTTCATCAGAATAAACAAATGGAAATGTTGGACGATCACCATTAGGCCATGAGCAAAGGAGAAGACCTTTTTCATCATTCAATACATAAGTTCGTTGCGGGTTCGCGTGATCACTGAAATCAGTTTTAAAATTATGTTTATAAATAGAATAGACAGCCTTTTTTACATGGTCTTCTGGTAATAAATACCCCAAATCAAATAGGTGAGCTAATTGCTGTCCAAGCAATTGATCCGAGAGACACCCTGTTCCATGCTGATATTTATGTTGATTCACATCGTCTAATAATTGAATGTAATACTCCCCATTCCACAGTAACTCATCGAGTCGTTTTGAACTTTTTTCAAAAACTTCCCTGTACATACTAGCGTTATCTGATTCGCCAAAGTAGGAAGCTACTTCCTCCGCAACTCGTAAAGCACCTAAGAAGAAAACACCAGTTAGTGGGTTTGGGCCGTAAAATTCGATATCGTACGTATTATGTTGTTTGCCATCTAGTACTAAATCTTCATCCGTATCCCATTGAAGCAATGCATACTTAAGTGCATTTTTCATTGCTGGCCATAACTTTTTTAAAAATGTATCGTCTCCGGAAAGCTTCCATTCGCGATACACACGCATAATTGCACCCATTTGACCATCAGCAGCGGCTTCCGCAGGATTTTCTCCAAATGTCCATTCGCAATCAAACATTTGCACTGCACGGAAATTCATCTTTCCATCCTGATCGACCTCTTCCAAAAACTCTGTTTCTCTCATGTTCTGTTCTAAAGTCGGAAACAAGAATGCTAGAGTTTGCGCATAATTCCATACATGTGTACAATTTCCGTCACAGCATCCCCAATCATCATGACATCCCTCATAGCCAAGAAAACGACCATCCTTCAACCAAAAACAAGTGGTACTTCTAAGTACTGTAATATTACTTGCAATCGCATCAATGACATAACTAGGAAGAGAGCTACTAAACAATGCATCTTCAAAAGTGCGTGATTGTTGTATTAATCGCTTACGGTTCTTCACCATATATTCTGCAACGGACCAAGCACTATCAAAATGATTGGTGTAGTAATTCTCTACCGTTTCACGTCCTTTTTCCTTTACTGAGAAAGCATCACTCCAACCATTTAAACGATTTGGAAAATACCAAGTTAAAAAGAAACTAAATTCTTTTATCTCTCCTGGTAAAATAGATTCACGAACGCCTAGTGTTCCAGTATCAGTACTCCCGTCTTTACTTGGCGATGTATACTCTAAATCGGTAAATAAACCATTCTTTGAAAAGTCATCCCAAAATTCATGTAAGTGATCAAACCAAGGTCCGCGTAGCCATGACCTTTTATATGTTGTCTTTTTATTCGTAGTAGTTAAGGCAATATTTCCAAATTCTCTGTGCACTTCTGGAAATTTATAAGACCGCAAAAACAAGCCTGAAAAATCCTCTTCCTCAATAAATTGGTTCCAATTCTGCGAGCATTTTTGTGTTTGTAAATTCCCTTTCTGATCAAAGGTAGCCCCGATTGGATTTATGATAGATCCAGCAATCGTAACCTCTACAGGTACGTTAGATGTATTTTTTACTTTGTAGGTCAAGTAAGCCCCAGGTATTCCAGAATCCATTGGATTTAATGGAATAAAAGGTGTAAATGCTTCTAATTCCACATCCACCGGTAAACTGTTATCTTCAAATACAACACGAACAAACGGATATTTACCTACTAGTTTAGAATTTTCCAATCGAGGTAAGCCCGCTGCTGTTCCTGGCGAATAACCATGAGCATGTGTATGTGGTGGATTTATTTTTGATTCTAGTATTCTTGCAACGGGTTCTTTCCCCTCAGCTTGTGCCCAAATAGAAAAATACGTATTAGGTAATGTGGCGCCTTTCCCTGGATGGTTAAATATCTCCCAATCTCTAAACTCTCCTCTACTACCTAGAGATACATTACCCGTACCAATTCCACCTAAAAGAAATGCTGTAGCTGTTGCATCTTTTCCATACTCCCGAATGTAACCGAATTCAAATAATTCATTATGTGAAAATGGTTTGTTTTCTCCTAAACCTTCTGTTATTTTAACCAAGCTTCCTCATCCTTTAAGAACGTATTTCTAATGATTATTACTTAATCTTCCCGTAACGTGCACGTGCACAATTCGTTCATAAAAAAAACAGAAATTAAAGTACCTCCTCCTTTCACTGTCTTTATCAACACAATTTTTGATTCCATAAAACTTATCGTGCACGTGCACAATTTAAAGCAAAAAAATATGAAAAAACACCAAATTAGATACAAACTCAATAAAATTGCCCATATCCGTGCACGTGCACGTTTTTGTGTTGATATTTTAATGATTTTATAATATCATCATAAATAATCAAAGTAAATAGAATTAGTAAACTTATCTGTAAATTTAAAAGGATGATTATAAATGGTTAATACGAAAGAAATAGCGCGTCTTTGCGGAGTATCTAGAGGTACTGTCGATCGTGCGTTAAATAACCGCCCAGGTATTAGTCCTGAAACGAAAAGGAAAATATTAAAAGTGGCCGAAGAAGTCGGATATAGACCCAATTTTATTGCTAAAAGTTTAGTTACAAAAAAAACAATGACCATTGCCATTGTTGTATTTGATATAAATAATCGTATATTTTCGCAAATTGCCAATGCGATTGAAACGAGAGCGAGAGAACTTGGCTATTTTGTTTATTTAACACTTACACATAAAAAACCTGAGCTAGAAAAAGAATATATTCGGTATTTAGTAGATCGAAAAGTCGATGGAATCATTTTAATGTCCGTAAATAAAGGACAAGAGTTTGAAAAATATTTAAGAAATCTAAAAGTACCTATTGTTACGTTTGGTAATAAAATATCGGATGAGTTTCCATTTATTTGGATTAATGATGAAAAAGCTATTATGGATGCCGTGCAATATCTAGCTTCTAAGAACTATGAAAAATTGATTTATATAACGCCTGCTTTAAGAAAATCGAATCCTTCCAATAATATGTATGGTCCTGAACAAAGGTTAATAGGCTTTCATAAAGCGATAAAGCTGCATAAAAAAATGGAATCTATGGTTATTACAGATAAAAATTTCATTGAGACAATTGATAACGTAAGCTTCCTAGGTAAGGAAAAAGTTGCATTTCTTTGCTCTAGTGACATTTATGCTCTCGATATTCTAAAATATGCAAAAAACAAAGGAATTCATATACCTACAGAAATGGGACTAATGGGATTCGATAATATTGATACGATTCAATACGTTACTCCCTCATTAACTACAGTTGGATTTTCTATACAAGATATCGGAATTCAATTAGTAAACTCCTTAGTTGATAAAATTGAAGGAAACGAAATACCGAAAAGAATCCAGATTAGCCATGAAATAATTGAAGGTGAAACAGTGTAAGTAGTGATTCTATTAAAGAAATCCCTAACCATTATCACTAAAAATACAAAAAAGGACACTTCTATTCGTTAAAGCAAGTGTCCCTTTACCAATACACTTCATTAAATTTCCTAATAACTCACAAACACAAGTACAAAGGAAATAATACAGAAAACGAAGGCGGGCATGGATTTTCCGATTGGGTCTTTTATTCGCAGATGGGATATAAAGGCGCCAAGCATCGTGATACCTAACCAAATCCCTGCAAAAACATTCATCCAATTTACCCAAAAGCCGATGACCAGTAATAATACCCCTACTAACTGCACCCATCCTGTAACGATTCGAAACCATTGCGGGAGCTTCAGGTTATTAAAGATCTCTACTTGCATAGGATGACCTACTATTTTCTGCATTCCTAACATGACAAACATAAAAATCAAAATTCCTTTTAGTACGATCACAATACTCATGGATCATTCTCCTTTTCAAAGATTTACATCTCTCCAATTTTGTCAGCGGTTGTTATAGAAAGGAAAATGCTAATTCCACCTAGAATCGTAAGTACTGTAAGAACGAGATTGAAATTAAGATCAATGATACTTACAAGGTGAGATTGCATGACGATAATTCCACATAATACAGTTGGAATGGTTACTCTTTTCCAAATGCCAAAATAAAAAAGTGGGATAAAACTCAGCAACGTGATGACAAAGGAACGAAAAATCATTTGCGTGAAAAAGTTAAGCAAGTCTGATGACGAAGGATCACCATTTACGATTGGATACACTTGATCCACTACAAATGTGACGACACCTGTTAATAAATAAGAAGACATAGTAAGCAGAAATACAAACAGACCAATAAATAATATCTTTGCAGCAAATAGCTTTTGGCGACTAATAGGATATCGAAAGGATAGTGAAATCGTCTTGTTTTTATATTCTTCAATGAAAACATGATTAATTAAAGAGGCACCAAAAAGTGTATATCCCATTTGCAACAAATTGTTCAATTCAATAAATGTTGTATAGTCTTTACCGAAATCTGCACTAACCCCTTTTATAAAAAATACAGGTAGAAACATTAAAATAAGTGGATAGAACATTAACTCCCCAATGACTGATTTTTGATTTAACTTTTTCCATTCTAGCTTTATTAAATTAGTCAAGCTGTCCACCGCCATTAATTTGCTCATAAAAATAGTCCTCCAACGAATGAGAATGCTTCTGCATTTCTTCAATACCTACATCATGCATCATCAGCATTTTCGCTATCTCACTTTGGGTATAGGATAGATCATATATGCGAATTTTGTGGTCATCTATTATTTTCATATTCATAATATGAAGCTCATTTTCTAATAAATAAACAGACTTCCGTATATCAGATGGCACAATCTCGATATAATCAGACCGTTCTTTTCGTATTTCAGCTAATGTTACTTCCTTCAATAATTTTCCATGATGAATAATCCCAACTCGATCAACAATCTGTTCCAACTCTCCTAAGATGTGACTAGAAAGAAGAAAGGTTATTCCATACTCCTTATTCAACATACGAATTAATTGCCGTATATCTTTTATCCCAATAGGATCTAACCCGTTCGTTGGTTCATCTAAAATGATGACTTCCGGCTTTGTGATAATTGCGCGCGCAATTCCAAGTCGCTGCTTCATTCCAAGTGAAAAGTTTTTTACGATTTCACCTTCGGCATCTTGTAGTTTCACTAATTGTAGCGCTTGTTTCATGTCATTTTCATCATAATAACCGAGATACTCACAATGTAATTTCAAATTCTCCATTGCCGTTAAATGCTCGAAAAATACGGGATATTCAATGATACTTCCGACTCTAATTAAGGCTGACCTCGATTTATTTGTGAGTCGATCTTGAAACAATAAAATTTCCCCAGTTGTTGGTGAGGTTACCCCTGTGAGCATTTTTAAAATCGTTGTTTTACCTGCTCCATTCTGGCCCAAAAACCCATAAATCTCACCTTTTTTTATATGAATATTAATATTGGATACTAATTCTTTGCCTATCACTTTTTTCGTTAAGTTATTCGTTTGAATAATATATTCCATACGCGCACCTCCTTCAGTACTTTTATCATAATAAAAAGTGTTGTGTTTTTTCTTTCGTAATCCTTACAAATTCCTTAAGTTTAAACTGAAAAGTGATATAAAAAAGAGGTTGCACCCCAATGGACAACCTCCGTTAATATGTCATTTGTTTAAAGGTACAAGTGAAGACGGTTTTCTCATAAGGCTTACTATATAAATGAATCTCGCCGTCCATTGTCTCTACTAGACGTTTCGTAATACTTAACCCAAGTCCACTTCCCTGAAATTCCGGGTTCCGCGCATCATCTAGTGTATAGAGCCTCTCAAACACCCGGTCTAGGTGCACCTCTTTAATACCTTTCCCTCGATCCCATATATCAATGGAAACCATTTCCTGATTTTCTCGTACCGTTAACCCTAACACACCACCGTCACTCCCATAACGAATAGCATTAGATATAAGATTATGAAGTATTCGGTTTAAAGCGTCTTCATTGCCAAGAATATACAATTTCTCTTCTGGAATATCTATCTCCACCTGTATGGCTTTTGATTGTAACATATGGTAGAACTCCAATATGTTTTTACGGCATATTTCATTAATTGATATTCGGCTAATTGGAAATTCCTCATCACCAGAATCGATTTTAACAAGAGCAAAGAACTGATTGATTAAGTTAATAACACTTAACGTTTTGTGATGGAGACGTATTACCGTTTCTTCCTGTTCCTCTTTCGTTAATGTTTCCTTTTGTTTTAATCTCTCCACATAGCCTAAAATAACCGTCATCGGCGTTTTTAAATCATGTGACATATTAGAAAGCATCTTTCTCATGCTATCTTTTGTTCTAGCATAATCAGCCATTACACTTTGGTTGTAACTTAGAAGCCTGTTCATTTGTATCAGTAGCTGTTGCACAGTTTGTTCGTTTGTTTGTAAAAATAGCTTTTCCGTCTTTTTATCTTCTACTATATGAGTTAATTTATCATGTATTTTATGGAGTTCACTTTGTAACTTTCGCTTCGATCTATATTGCCAGCCTATCACAATCAATAATACAAGAATGATCATATATGGTATGAAACTCATTTATTGTTCTCCTAATTTATAGCCAATCCCCCAAACCGTTTGAATATAACTTGGGTTCGATGGGTCTGCTTCAATTTTTTCACGGAGCCTACGTATATGAACATTTATCACATTCTCATTGCCATAAAAATCATCTTCCCATATAAATTGGTAGATTTGTTCTTTTGTAAAAACTCTCGTTTGGTTCGTCATAAATAACTTTAAAATCTGAAATTCTTTTGAAGTTAGCTGTACTTGCTTCTCATTCACGCTTGCTGTGAAAGTAGCTAAATTTAGTGTGAGTTCACGATAATGAATGGAATTGGAAATAGGATTGTTATTAGTGGGAACATACTGTGTAGCTCTTCGAATTGCTGCATTTACTCTTGCCGTTAGCTCTAGCATAGAAAATGGTTTACTGACATAATCATCTGCACCAAACCCTAGACCTAATGTTTTATCAATGTCACTCCCTTTGGCGGAAATGATCACCACTGGAACTAAGCTTGTTTCTCTCACTTTTTTCAAAAACTCTATGCCATTCAGCTTCGGTAGCATTATATCTAGCAAAATTAAATGGATAGATTCTTTTTCAAATATTTCCAGTGCCTGCTCCCCATCAAAAGCAGTAATGACCGTAAAATTTTCCCGTTCTAAGTTACTTGTGACTAACGCACTGATCTCTTTATCGTCTTCCACTAGCAATATCTTCTTTTGCATCATTTCACGTCCAATCCGATATGTCATAATTCCATTATACTGAAAATGAAGAACAGTTAAACGGGAATCTACAGCGAAGTATTTTATAAAGTTTTCCATATTCACCGGCTATGTATATAAAGAATGCCCCCACACGTGTGAGGGCTAAGTATGTTTCCAAACGCTACAGTCCTATAAAAATGGGTACAGAGAACTGCTGGAAATTAGTATCTCTGCACACAAAACATTACGATATCATCTCATATTCAGCGAAAAATCCATTCACGCAAATTTTTCCACCAGATTGTCCAGTGTGTCGGACCAACCGTCATACACGTATTGATCGCCAGGGTGACCTGCAAATCCGCTTAGATGGAAATTCATCTCGGTGCGGTCGCCGTTTTCGATAAGAGTTAGCGTCACAACAGGTGAATCCTCGACGGGAGCATCAGGGTAGCCCCAAGTAAAAACGAGCCGCTCGAATGGTACGACCTCCAAAAACTCGCCTCCAGTTGGAAACTCCTCGCCCGTCTCGTTGTTGACCATTGTGTAGCGGTAACGGCCGCCTTCACGAACGTCGAACGAAATGGTCTCTAGTGGGGTTGAAGGCAACCAAGTAGCGAGTTCCTTTTCCTCCGTCCAAGTGTGCCAAACACGCTCGCGACGGGCATGTACGGTGCGGGTAATCATAAATTCCGGTTTAGATGTAGGCATGTTCATTGTTCCTCCTTTGAGATCTTGGTACATGAATAGACCATTTTGGTACGTTGTTTATAGAATAGGCAACGATGTAAATCTCATGATAGGTACAATTACGAACGAAACTCTCCGCCTGTTCTTCTCTAAAAAAATCCATACGATAAAGTTAAAAAGGACTTACTTAAAGATTAATCATAGATGACTAATTTCCCTTGTTCTTTTGCACTTTTTAAAGATGTTAGCATGTGATCTATATCTTCATCGGAATGTCTTTCCCATGAAGCGAGCTCAGCTACTATCTTCAAAGGGGACTTCGACCTGTAGGAACGTGTTGGATTTCCAGGAAATCTTTTGTCCGTTACGTTCGGATCATTTTCAAAATCTCCTAATGGTTCCACCACATAAATTCTTTCCTTTTTTTCAGATGTTGCTAGTTCAGCGCCCCATTTAGCAGCATCTAATGTTGCTGTAAAATAAATATGGTTGGACTTTTTATCTTGGTAATTGGATAAGTATTGTGGTTCTAATAGATCTCCAATTTTCAGTTCCGCTTTAGTCCCATGAAAAAAAGGACCTTTATCTAAGACATCTTGTTTGTCGTTCATACGGATCCGCTCCTTATATGTTATGACGTTACTACCCGCTTACTAGATGCCCCTCCCCTCCATTTTCTTAATAATAAACAGTAAAAAATACATTTTCCTTACTTATTCCTTACAAATTCCTTAAGTTTATGAACAAAAAAAGAGGCTATTCCTTTTGAATGCATCATCCTTTAAAGACAAATGATGTTATTTTGTTTGTATTGTCTACTGTCCACAATGAACACTTTATTTGTAAAGTTTCACTGCTCCTTCCAAAAAGCTTACATATTTTCCAATAAAACTTTTTGGTTTTAGAATCTTTACTTTATTACCAAATCCGGCTAAAAATTGATATGCATATTGATTCTCAGGCAATTCAATTGTTGCAAGGTAACTTCTAGCAGTTTCTTTTATAACGGCATCTTTTCCGTATCTTTCAATAAATTGATCCCTTACAGCAACATCTATCGATAGATGTACATGAACCAATTTTTCTTGTTCTTTGTATTGTTTTTCGTGTTGAAATTCCTCATTCGTCCTTGGAACAAAGTAACCGTCTTTTTGGATATTTAATATCCTCGTCAACTTAAATGTTCGATAGTCTTTCCGTTCTAAACTATAAGCAAAAAGATACCAATGCCTCTCCCTAAAATGAACCTTATAGGGTTCTACGAGTCTGTCTGTTTTGTTTCCTATTTGATCCACATATTCAATTTTTAATAACCAATTGTTCTCAATTGCTTGCCTAATAAATAAAACTTCTTCGTTGAGTTGTCTTCTTCCAGGCCAATCATAGAAAGTTAAATCAAGTGTTGGCGAAATATCTGCGCTCGTCATTCCTTTGATTTTTTTAATCGTCGTTTGAATCTCTTGATTGGTAATCAGTTCCTCAAAGCCACCTAAAGCGATAAGTATATTTTCAATATCCTTGTGATTTAGTAAGCGTTTATCGATTTTATACTCTTCCATTAGCGCATATCCACCTTCAGCACCATATTCCGCATAAATGGGGATATTTGCATAATTTAATGTTTCCATATCACGTTGAATCGTTCGTTTCGTTACTTGAAAAAGTCGGCTGAATTCTGATGCCGAAACTACTTCTTTTTGTAACAAAATCATCACTATCGAGATAAGTCGCTCAATTTTTTTCATTATTCCCTCCTATATACGACATACATATGTCGCCTATCCCCTATTATACTACCAATATAAAAAGGAGGAATAAAATATGAAAGCAATAACTTATCTACAATTTAATGGAAGAGCAGAAGAAGCATTGGCCTTTTATGAAAAGGCATTATCAGCAACTAGTGTAAAAATGGCGAGATTTGGTGATTTTAGCCAAGATCCAAATGCCCCATTAAAGGAAGAGGAACAAAACATGATTATGGAATCTCGTATTGAGTTTTCAGGGAATATTTTAATGATTTCTGATGTTCCGCCTTTTATGCAAGCTACGACAGGCGAAATCACAAATGGGAATAGCGTCCTAATCAGTATTATTGATGCTGGTCCAGAAATGAATAAAAAATGTTTTGAAGGGCTATCAGAAGGTGGTACTGTAATCATGCCAATATCTTCTACGCCATGGTCAGCAAGCTTTGGAATGTTAGTCGATAAATTCGGGATAATGTGGAAGTTTAATAGTGAGGCAAGTAAATTTCTAGATGTTTATGTAGATTAATCTTGTATTATCTGGTATTTCACAACATTTTAATGTAATACCCAAACAGAATAGATAAACTCTGAGATTCCTATATGATTGGGGAATTTCAGAGTTTGTCTTATTTCTATAATTGGGTTATTCAATTAGAAAAAGTGGTATAAACCTCCAGTATAATACTAGAGGTCATTCAATTAATTTTAGTTTTTTGTAAAAAATCACATTTCTTTCTACCATTGATAGCAAAAAATTCTTACTGCTGTTTCACACGAATTTCCTCTGTTCCTGTTCTTGCCACTTAACAATTTTATTTTTCACCCAATCCAATCCATAACAATTCATCTTGTAAACATCTGCCTGTTTTAACGCATCGTTTGTATAGCCTGAGGTTGTAATAAAACTCGATAGTATGCATTTATGATTTCGCTTTGCTGAGTTTATTTCACGAATCTCTTTTACAGTAATTGGATTACCTGAGTTTATGTAATGTTTGATTTGAATAGCCTCTTCTCCAAGCTCACGTAAGCTTGCACATTTCTTTTCAGCCCATGTTATTAATTCGGGAGAAAGGTATTCATTTTTGAATATTCTCCTTCAATAGCATGTTTGTAAAAGTTTTCTACTGTATCTGAAGGTGATTTATCAGACAAGCCGCTATTCATTTTACAATTTGTCCTCGCCTGGCTCATTCTCTTGCCCCCAGAGGCTCCGGGTCAAGTGACAAATAACACGCACTTTTTTAAAACTGAGCGCTAAAATTTTTGACGCTGTAAAAGGTTATGTATTCCTTACAAAATATGTACAGTATAGTGTTGACCCACCAATTTATATGAAAGAAAAGGTGTAATCATTCATGAAGCAAATAACTGTTCTGATCATATTCACATGTTAGTTAGTATCCCACCCAAATTAAGTAAGTGTATCTTAATTTATGGGTTACCTCAAAGGGAAAAGTAGCCTGATGATATTTGATCGATGTGGAAATTTGAAATATCGATATGGAAATCGGAAATTCTGATTTCGAGGTTTCTACGTCGATACAGTGGGCAAAAATAAGAACAAATACAAGAATATTTTAGAAATCAGCTATAAGAAGACTATATGCATGATCAGTTAACGTTGTTCGAAGAATTTGATCCAATTACCGGAGAGAAAAATCAGAAGAAATAAAGAAATTCTTTCGAATTGGTATGTGAATGTGGTGCAGAAGGGAAACCCTTTCAATGAGCCTTATAGGCTGTGGCCGGTAATAGAGGCTTTCAGCTGCAGAGCAAACCACCAGTTCACACTGGTGGTTTTGATTTTTAATAATATATTACAGTTTGTCTTGTTCAATTTACTTTTTCAAAGTTGTAATTTTATGGATTTCTTCTTCGGAATGTCTTTCCCATGAGCCTAATTCAGCTATTACTTTCTGATCAGGTAAAAATAGGAGAAATCAATTTAAGTAAAACCAATAATCATTTATAAAGTATTTCTGTATGAGATTCGTATTGATAGTACAATTAATCAAGGAACAACTATTACAATTAAAATGCCTATCTTTTAAAATGCTATAGCATTCTACAATAAAAATATGTACATGAAATAAAATCATTGTCCATCTTCTTACTTATTTTCCATTTTCCATTTATGGGTATTCGGAATTTAGTGTGGAAACACATTTTATTAAACTAAGGACCATTTAAGTGCTATTTCGGATTATCGTGTGGAAGCACTATAGAATTTTTGAAATCGAAAATAAGTAACTTACATATAGCAACCCAATTGTTTGCTAAGTTAAACACGCCAATAATGAATGAATTCCCCACTTTATTTACATAAATAATATTCACGGCTCTTGAAACTATACACTAATGTCGTTATAATTTATATTAGAAAACGACATTAGTGTATAGTTTTTTGTGTGTCTTTTTATCAATTATTATGGAGGTGGCTACATGGCACCTAAAGTTAGCGAAGAATACAAAAGGGAAAGAAAAAAAGAAATAGTAGAAATAGCCAGGAAGGTTTTTATCAAAAAAGGGTTTGTTCACACATCTATGCAAGATATTATGGACAACGCAGGAATCTCAAGGGGTGCATTGTATAGTTACTTTGATAATATTGAAGACGTTTTTCTCGAAGTCTTAAAATATGATGATCAAAAAGACATTCAATATTTAGTACCGTCTGATGAAGGTTCAATATGGCTACAATTAAAAAACTGGGTTGAAGAACAACAATCTTATGTTGAAAGAATTGACCAAACATTGCTTTATGCAAGGGCAGAATTCTTTTTGTCATCTAATTACGCAAATGATAAAGATAATTTTCCTTACATTTCTGAACGCTACAATAGGATTGTTGAAGCTATAGAAGAAGTATTGAATGAAGGCAAGCGTAAGGGAGAATTTAGACCTCAACAATCTACTCGTTCTATTGCACGGTACCTTATATCATTTATAAACGGCTTAATGTTAGACTCTTTTCAACTGGGACATGAACAGACAAAAGGAAAGGAGCAATTATCTGTTTTTCTTTTTACTTTAGAAATATTAATTAATCCAAATTCTGCATATGAGGAGTGATTGTTATGTTGTTTGAATCATTAAGAGTGAGATTAAGAAAGATGACAAAAGAAGATACTGAACTTTATAACAAGTGGAGAAATGATTTGGAAGTTATGCATTCCACCAACCCATCTTTGGATGTTTATCCTATGGAAGAAACTAAAGAGTTTGTTAGTCATGTTATTTTGGGATCACCTACAGCCAAAAGTTATATCATTGTTGAAAAAAGTAAGGAAATACCAATTGGAATTGTATCATTAATCAACATAGATTATAAGAATAGAAATGCTGAATGTATTATTGATATCGGGGAAAAAGATTATTGGGGAAAAGGCTATGGTTCAGAGAGTTTAAAATTACTGTTGAATTATGTTTTTTGCGAAATGAACCTCCATCGAGTTTCCCTTAAGGTATTTTCATTTAATGATAGAGCTATTCGTTTGTACACTAAAATCGGTTTTCAGAAGGAAGGAAATAGTAGACAAAGTCTATTTAGAAATGGTGAATGGCATGACATCATCCATATGGGAATTTTACAAAATGAATACTTGAGAAACAAGTAAAGATATATAAAATTATCCGGCCATAATAGCGAGGAACAGCGTTCGTAAAAATTAAGTACTTTATCAGAAAAAGTATTACTCTAATCATCAGGTAATGCTTTTTGTTTTTTTATCTAAAATGTTGCAAAAGGAAAATGACAAAATGATAAATAATATGCTCAACCTACCAAGCCTTAAAATTATTGATATGCATGAGAGTGAATCTGATTATAGATTCTTAGTTGAGACTGCTTTACCGCCTCCTACCCACTGGGAATGTTACGAAGCGTTTTTTGAAAATCTTCCGGATATGGATGTTAATCGTTCGGTTACTAATAGACTTATAGATTGGATTCAAGAAGCAAGTCTTGAAAAGACTTTTACCAGCGTTGCAGATGATATAGGTGTTGATGAAAAAACTGTACGTAACATCTTTAATGACTATGTTGCTGAACTTGAAGTACAAACAGAGTTTAGAACTCCTAAATGGCTTGGTCTTGATGAAGTCCATTTGTTAAAAAACTATCGTTTTGTCGTTACAGATGTTGAAAACAAATCGGTAATAGACATTTTGCGAAAACGTAATAGTAATAAAGATGTGGTTATCAGTTACCTTTCAAAGCTCAAAGACATTGATAAAATTGAACTTGTAGCAATGGATATGTGGAGACCATACAAAGATGCGGTTAACATGGTAATTCCTCACGCCAAAATAGTTATCGACAAGCTTCACGTTGTTAAATTAGCAAATGAAACCTTAGAGAAGATACGAAAGGCCAATCGTCAAAATGTATCTGCCAAAGAACGTAGGCAACTCATGAGAGACCGTTATGTGCTTCTGATAAGGCGTAAAAACCTCAATGACTTTGATGACCAAATAAAACTGCAAGTATTGACTGATATGTTCCCATTACTTGGTCAAGCCTACGAACTCAAAGAACAGTTCTTTGACATTTATGAAGCTAAAACAGTCGATGAAGCATATAAACTCTATCAAGAATGGCTTTCAAATGTACCTAAGGAGTTAATGATCTACTTCGAGGATCTCATTAGGGCTATGACCAATTGGGAAGAAGAGATATTCAATTATTTCACTTCACCTATCACAAACGCCAGAGTCCTTAAATCGCTTAATTAAGACGATAAATCATGTTGGTCGTGGTTACTCTTTCGAATCCCTCAGAGCCAAGATTTTGTTTACACAGGGCTATCGTAAAGTTAAAAGGAAAAAGAAATTCAAAGAAGTTGAAGTTACTTTCGGAAAAATGTTACCCGATCAACTTCCAAATTGGCCAAAAACTGGTTATAAATGGGTGTGTGAAGAAATTTATGGTGCTGATTTTTCCACACTGATTAAAGCTATGGAAGAGGGTACTTTTTAACCCTCTTTCTACACTATTTTCCGATTACCAATTAAAATTACAAAAGCAGAAGAAGAAATAAAAAATCTATTTTATTTTATGGATATTTATTTTAGATATAAAGTGTCGACCAAGGACCCTAATCCATATTCGTCTCAATCCTCTGGTAAAAAATGCAGTCCAAAATCGAGCATGCAATAATCTGAGACAATTATTCCCGCCATGCCTCCCTTTATTGCTCCAAAATTAAACGTTGGCGGTGGCAAGAACGGATGGCGCTTCCTGATCGCATATTCGCTCTCGAAATGTGCAAAGCATGAATAATCTTCTCTTCAAATCTTTCCATTCCGAACCCTTGCTGGAAAGCGCTCTTTCTTCTTTATTCCCGGATAACTTTATGAGCTTTTTGACAAAATCCGCTAGTAAATTACTTGCTATTTCCTAAGAAATATCATATTATGCTAAATTCTTTAGGGATTTTGGCATAAACATAGAAAATTTTAGGATGGGGTTAGTTTCCTCTTAGGGCAACTTTCCTGACCCCAGAAAAAAGAAGTAATTTGGACCTCTCTGCCGTGAGATGTCGAGATTACTTCTTTTTTTATTGGGTTACTATGACTATAGATTGGTGTTGACTATTATTTCAATAGCCGATTTATCTGTTCTTTATCAAATTCTTGGTATCCTTGTTGACGACCCCAAGAGGACATAAATTGATAATCGGGGTGATTGCTGTCGGCAATGGTAGCTAAAAATTCGTCAAATCCGTATTCTCCACCAACATCTTCAGGTGGTGCTGCTCCTGCTCCATCCAAACAGATTGGATGATTCATATTAAAATCAGCAATTATTTCTTCACACTCCACGATATGTTCCCAATTATCCCCGAAATCATATATATATTTCATGTTGGCTGGTAAGTATTCTGCTAACTTAATACCATTTTCCATTTTGCACGGTATATCTTCGCAAGCATAGGATAGTGATTCCTCATAGGAAACTAGATTTACTATAGGTTGATATCCTTGTGGATGAAAAGCCGAATGATTCATATGTATCCCTAATTCATCTTTAGCTTCTTCATAAATATAAAATTCATGAAGGTGATAATTTTGCCACCCAAAGCAGATTTGCAGTACTTTATGAAATTGTTCAAAAGTAATGTCTAATGGAACAATAATCCTCCGCCAAATAGAATGATTTTCTAGAAGTAAAGTTACTTTTAACTTTACGGCCTTGCATTGAAAAATCTCTTGTCCACTATAAACGGCTAAATCTTTATACAACTCCTCGTTGGGATGAATATGTTGATTATTCCCAACACCAACAAATAGCCGACTTGCATTTTTCCCCATTTCTGTTTGGATAAATTTATCTGGCTCTAGATCTCTTTCGTAAAAATAAACATGATCACACGCCTTATTTAATTGGGCTACGAACGATCTATTCTTTGTCTTCGTGAATGATATCGTAGAGGCAGCTTGAATATATTGTTCCATCACCTCTTCCTTAATAAATTCACTTTTAAAACTTTCCCTCACCGCTTCAATGATAAGTTTATCTATTCGTTTCCAATCTTTCGCCTTCATTCCGTATAATACGATCACATAGCGATTTTGATCATTCATTAGAACGAGCACTTTCCGTCTATTAATAGTAATAACATTCGCATGAAAAGAAAAAAGCGGATCCTCTTCCTCCACAATGGACGGCTTTATTTTTAATTCATCGAGCACCTTTTTTGTGCATTGAATAAGCATCTTGAACCACCTCAGATAAGTTGATTATATGGTATAATCAACATTTTCTTTAGTGTAACATATCCCACCATCGGCTTGCTCCATACTAATTGAAAACCTATGAATTAAAAATTCTGGAACGGCTAGTACCATTCCTACGATGCCCTCAATGTTTCCGGTAGCTGAGTGGACATCTAGGTTTTTAGCTAAAATAATATATATCCTTCTAGTTGCTTTGCAATAGATATTAAAAATTAAACACAGCCATTGAAACGAACTTTACCTTCGGCTGTGTTTTATTATTAATTGAGTATGACTTCCTGCTACAGACTCCTGGCTCAATCATCTGTAAAATTCTCGATTGCAAACATCCATAAACTTGTGCCATATTTCTTTAAAGATGATAGAAAATCCCAAAAAACCTACCCACTTCCCCTACATCCCCATCGTTGAAAATGCAATCTCTGTATCAAATGGGAACAAAGGCCTTGGTATATTTTTAAAGTCTAGTTCTTCAAAGTGTTGATAGGTTGCTCCAGGTGTGAGGGCAAAAATATCTAACTTTGATATTTTGCTTAGTTCATCAAATAAGTATCCTTGTTTCACAACCACCACATCATATTCAAAAACATTTAAGCCAGCAGCAATAAAATGTTGAAGGGAAATAAATGATCCGGCCTTATTAGCAATAACAACATCCAAATGATTATTGTTTCCTATGGTCAACGTACATACTTTCCCTACTTTATCATAGGTACTTCCTAAGTATCCCAGCAGATCTCCTTTTGCCTTGATGCGTCCACTAACGCTTATACTTTTACTATTCTCGTCATATCCAATCCCTATGTTAACTTGAACAGTATCGCCAATTTCTTTCCTATCACAAAGCGTATATGCTTCTTCATCCAAAATTGACGCTATACATACCTTTTTCCCTCTAAAATCTTGTTGACTAAGCAATGACTCTAGCAATATTGTATTGATTCCTGGAGCACCACCCGTTGTATTATCACCTGTATCCGATATAAATACCTGAGAAGCACCTGAGTCCAACGCTACTCTAACTGCATGTTCAGGATTTAATGCTAATGCATCAAACTCAAAATCATATCTCCTAGAAAATACATAGGCAGCAAGTTCTTCTGCCATCTTATCAGCTAATTCCTCATAGTCCTCTGATTGTGGAATTACGACAATCGAAGATGCGGTATTTTCGGTATCCGCCCAAGAAAATCCAACAAAAAAGGATGCTGATACAATCCCTTCGACCTTTTCCATTTCCTCTAGCCTTTTAAATATAGATTTTAAGGGCTCTCTTGCCCCGACAGCACTGTCACCATCTATAATTAATGGTAACCTTTTGAATACTGGCCTAACCCTCATCCTATCCATCACACTTTTTACCAATAACTTTGCTGTGATCATTTCTGTATCACGCTGATCAATATGTGGTACAGTGCGATAGGAACGAATAATATTGGCATATTTCGGTAATTCCAATGAATTATTTGCATGAATATCGAGACAGACTGCAATTGGTATGTCACTTCCTACAATCTCCCGTATTTCCTTCAGAAGTTGCAATTCAGCTGATCCTACACCTTCCACAGTCATCGAGCCATGAAGATGGAGCCAAATAGCATCCAAATTGCCCTCACGTTTAATCACTTCAAGAATCTTATCTGCAAAAAAGCGATACGCACTTTCCAATACTGTACCTGATGATAATCCCACTGCATAAATACTTGGTATAATGTCTACACCATATTCTTGAAACACTTCCGTGCTAGCAACTCTTTCTAGCATATCCTCCCCTTCTACTAGAACAAAGTCATTCTCTGTAGTATAAAAAGGGTTAAAAGTGTTTGACTCATGATATAGGCACCCTACTAAAATTCTTAAATCCTCCATCTAATCACATCCCACTTGTAAAACTTTCTCTTTATAACATTATCTGTCCAGCTAGATCCAACTGAATACAACTTCAGGTGAACTATAATAATGAAGCTGCCGCATCATCCATAATGAACGTAACATTTGGATGCAATCTCAAAATGGACGCTGGACACTCATCAGTAATTGGCCCTTTCAGTGTTGCCTTTACTGCTGCAGCCTTTCTTTCACCTGATGATGCGACTACAATATGCTTTGCATCCATAATATCTGCAAGACCCATCGTTAACATTTGGGTTGGCGCCTCTTCCCTTGTTAAACCACAATATTTCATCGTACTTAAAATAGTGGATTCATCGCTGTCGGCAAGAAATAAACGTGAATCAAAAGGTGTTCCCGGTTCATTTGCTGCCAAATGCGCATTTACACCTAAGCCCACTAACTGCAAATCTCTTGGATATTTTTGCAATACCGCTGAATAACGAGCTAATTCTTTCTTAATATCTATTACACTACCATCTAATAAACCAATATATTTGGGGCGAGTTTTAATTAAGTTGTAGAATTTCTTATGCATATAGGTGTAAACAGTAAAAGGTTTACCCCTATCCGCAACATACTCATCTAAATTTGTGATAACAGCATTTTCGATGTTAATTACATCGTTATTTATTGCATCTACTAACAATTCGAAAGTGCCGTCATAGCTAGCACCTGTTGTTGTATTTATAACAGCATGCTCATTTTGCTGAAGAGTATCGGCGATAATTTTAAAAACCTCTTTCGATAATTCTTCATAGTTTTTTGTTTGAATAATTTTCATCTAATGCAATCTCCATTTCTTTAAAATTTTCATCCATTCCTTCATTTTGTAACTATCATTTATATATCTTTCAAAAATGAACATGGACTATTGTCCATGTTCATCTCTATGGCAATATTCTCTTCAACTCTACTACAAGTGTATTATTCCACTACCATCACCATTTCAGGATTAAGCCATAAAGGATTGTAATATGCTGGGTTACTAGATAATGGCAGTAGTTCATCCTTAATATTAATCCCCAGCTTCTCTCTGATGAATGATTGTTTCGCTTCTATTCGTGCCCAGACTGCTGGATATTTTTCCTTTAACTCCTTCCGTAATGCTTCATCTGCAATAACTACGGTATCTTCACAATTCAACCCTACCCCATTTGGAAGTGGAGTTGGAATAATATCACATTGAAAAGCCATTCCCGACACAATAACTTCATTACTATCTGGCCTTACAGGAGTATGCATCCATTCGTCTGTACTAGTGAGATGGCCAGGATTGAGTGCCGGTTTTAACCCACCTTCTGCTAGTACAGATGCACATTTCTCAAACAAATCTCCACCCCGCACTCCAATACCTGTCATTTCATACCATGTTGCAATTGCTTTATAGTAAGGCTTAGCAAACCTCTCCATAAACTCGTCGTTCTTCGAGTCTATCATTCCCGCTCGACAGCTAAGTCCACCCCAGAAGCCTACCGCTGTTGTTACTCCATCCCCTAAAGCAATCTTCGTCGCAGAAGGACTACGTAACCCTACCATCTGTTCTTTTCTCGCGGAAAACATGACATGTGCGGTTAATGGTTCACCAGAATATCTCATATGAGAAACAGCTTCCAACTCTGAAATCCCCACCTTCGTGCCTTTCATAATATTCATAACAGCTGCAGATGCCCTCGAAGCACCCCATTCATATAAAGCTATCTGATCAACACTATTACGAGAGCGTAATCCCTCAGTTGGATGTAGTAACACAGGTGTTTTATCTTGTAATGGTTGCCTAACTACCTTCTGAATACAATCTACAATTGCGGCCGGGATAAAGAAATGAGGTGCATCCGAAACCATTTCATTCTCCTCAAAATACTTCCATCCACATAAACCGACTGTATCGTTCTCTTTTATTCCTATGTTTAGCAATATTTGATCTAATTTAGGTGAACTCGTACGATCTTGTCCTAATAATCCAAATGATTGATAGAGAATAACATTTGCCTCAATTTGTTTATCCACACTATAATCAAGACCTTCCATTCCAACTAACAAGTATTTAGCATTTCTCGGTCCTAAAATTAAGAGTGCCTCCTCGAAGCGTGGATCATATCCTGATAGAAAATGTATATTTGCAAAATGCTCGCGATCTCCATATACGACTAACCAATCAGTCGCAGCTCTATCGTATGCTTTTGTACAACGCATCTCATGTTCTTCTTTGCTTATGACCGGAATCTCTTCAGGTACACCAAAATCAGGTAGTTCAACTTTCTTCCAATTAATATTCATCTTCCATCCTCCTATAATATTGGGAATTTTCAATCACATGTACATATAAAGTGGCCAGCTCCCAGACCTTCTAAGTCCGAAGAGAATCTATCACTCTATTTCTTTTACCAGCTTCACGGTATAGTGAAGAGATTCTAAATCTGTAACAACACCTTTTTCAATTTTTCCTTCTGCTTCCATAATATCTATTACTGCCTGGAAACGGTCCTTCCAGTAAAAATCACCATCTGGATGAAGAACCTCATTTTCGTAGAATTCAACGCCACTAGGGAAGAACTCCATCTTATTCCAGACATTATTAAGTTGGTCTACTGAAATTTCAGTTCCAACATTTTTCATTTGTTCCACAATGATCGGAAAAGAATCATCTGGATTTTGTTCAATATAGTTTAATGTTTTGAAAAACGCCTTTAATAGCTTTGCTGCTAACTCCGGATTTTTTTCTATCCAATCTCTACGCGCTGCAAATCCATTGTGAGAGATGGTGTGTGGCAGAGTTGTTTGGTCAATCAGCGTGTCATACCCTTCCTTTTGTACAGCTAAGCGCTGCGGAATTCCACTAATCATAATATCTATAGACCCCGACAACAAAGCAGGAGGTAAATCTTCCTGTGACATATCAACAATTGTATAATCATCCGAATCTAATCCAGCGTGATTTAACATAGAGATGAAGCTTGTATATTCACTTACACTAGTATTCAATCCAACTTTCTTTCCTTTAGCTTGCTCTAATGTTAGGCGCATAGCCTCTTTATCATCATTCGTTTCCCCGAGGAACTCATCATACGTTTTCCAATCATGCTTATCTCCGTCAAACATCAGAGCCGCACCAGCAAAATAAAAGATTGGAAAGGCTAAAGTAGTATCAACACCATTAGAATTTTGCAATACAATGTCGGAATCACCTGCTGTAGCTAAATCGACTTTCCCTCCAACAAGAAGATCATTTCCTCCAGCCCAATCTGTTTCTTGGATATCTAACTCAATACCTTCCTCTTCAAAGAAACCTTTCTCCACTCCAACATGGATAGAATACACGTCTTGGAAAGGACTTATGGCTAGTTTTACCTTTTGTAAACCTCCGTTACTAGAAACATTCTCATCATTACTACATCCTGCAAATATGATTGCTATTATTACAATCAATAAGCCAATTAAAGCCTTAGAGCGTTTCATAGCTAACTCCCCCTTTTCTCTCGTTTTAGTCCCTTTGTGTTACGCTCTTTCCGTCCATCTCGTCACATGCTGTAAAACTTTACGAACAGATGTATCAACGAGCGCAGATAAGATACCAAACATGACTACCCCTAAGAAAATTACATCTGTATTAAACATTTTTCTTGCCTGTAAAATTCGATAGCCCATTCCAGCCTGAGCACCCATGAATTCTGCAGCAACTACTAGCGTAAAAGATATTGCTACACACACGCGGATTGGTCCAATTAATGCTGGAATGATACTTGGTAATATAATTTTCCGAAAAATATTTCCTTTATTTGCACCCAATGTTTGTGCTGCCTTAACATATATCGGCGGAACATTTCTAATTGCTTCAATTGTGTTAATGACGATTATGGCGAACACACCTAGTGTTACGAGTAAAAACTTTCCAAGCTCTCCAATTCCAAACCACATCAAGAAGAATGGAATCATGGCAATAACCGGTACAGGTCGAGAACTTTCTATGAGTGGGTTTAGTAAATAATATAGTTTGTTATTAAAACAAACGAGCATCCCAATTATTACCCCTAAGACTGTACCTGTTACTAATCCACAAACAACACGGTACATAGTAAAAAATACATCTGTTCCAATAAGTGAGCTTGTGGAAACAGCAGCTTCTACAACCATTAAAGGAGATGGGAAAATAACTGGCTTTACTATTCCTAAACCATCTCGTGTAATTAAAAACCAGAAAACAAATACACCCATAATCGAGAAAATACTTAAATATGAATCTTTAAACCAACCTTTTCCCTGTTTTAAGGAATTACCATTCATTTAGTTTCACTCCCCTCTGCTTCTTCTTGTTTTAATATTGCGTGAATCCGCTTTCTAAAATCAACAAAAGCAGAAGAGGTTTTAATCGACATATCCCTATTCTTAGGGAAATTCGGTTTATAAACAGAATGAATTTTACCTGGTCTAGGTGTCATTACAACAATCCGATCACCAAGAAACAATGCCTCTTCCAAGTCATGAGTAATAAAAATAACCGTTCTAGGTGCTTGCATCCATAGTCTTCTTAGTTCTTCCTGCAAATGTTCCTTCGTCATAATATCTAACGGGCCGAATGGTTCATCTAATAACAAAACCTTGGGATTAGCGGCGTAGGCTCGAGCAATGTCTACCCTTTTTCTCATTCCCCCGGATAATTGCTTTGGCCAAGCATGTCTGAAATCCTCCAACTTCACTAGATGTAAAAATTGATCCACTGTCTGCTGAATTTCCTGCTTTGATTTCTTTTGCATTTTAAGACTAAAACCTATATTTTCTTCTACTGTCATCCAAGGAAATACTGCATCATTTTGAAAAACAACCGCTCGTTCTGGACTCGGCTTTTCAATATTTTTACCACCAATGGTAATTGAGCCAGAGGTAATGTTTTGCATCCCGGCAATTGTATTTAGTAATGTTGTTTTTCCACAGCCTGAAGGACCCATTACACAAATAAACTCATTTTTGTGCACGCTGAGATTTACATTATTTAAGGCAATAACCTTATCATTCATACTCGTTTGAAATTCAACAGAAAGATCTTTTATTTCAATTAAGGGCTTGGTTACATCTGTTAAACTCTTTACTTTAGCCTCCATACACCTTTTTTCCTTTCTTTGTGTCGAATTTGACTAGTTGTCCATCCTTCATAACAAAATCCACTTGCTGAAGAACGGTAATATCGTCAAGAGGATTACCATCAAATGCAATCAAATCCGCCTTTTTACCAACCTCAATCGTGCCTATCTCTTTATCCAATCCGAGCACTTCTGCTCCTAACTTCGTACCTGCCACTATTGCATGTAATGGCTCCATTCCCCACTCTACTGCTAATTCAAATTCCTTCGCTGCCTGATCTTGGGGGTGGGTTGGATATCCGATTAAATCCGTACCAATAACGTATTTCACGCCCGCTTTCAAACTTTTTTGAAAATCTGCTTTCATCACTTTCGCATGAGCAGAATAGATACTACTTTCCATCTCTGAATAGTTAAAGGGCTTTGCTGCTTGCTCATGGAAAAATAATTGGGATATCGTTGTCACAACAGGAATTTGCTTTTCTGCTAGCCTTTTTCTTGTTTCTTCCGTAATCCCATATCCATGTTCTATAACATCAACATTTCCATCTAAAGCTAGATTAACAGCTGCGTCCCCAATACAATGTGCACTTACTTTAATGTCGTGAAGGTGAGCTTCATCTGTTAGCGCCTTCACTTCATCCAATGTATAAGAAGGAAGAGTTTGATAAGGATCATCTCCCCACGAGCTATTTAAATCATCAATTTTGCCTTTAGATAACCCTACCTTAATTACATTTGCTCCTTGCTTAATGCGTTCACGCACTAATTTGCGAATTTCATCAGGTCCATCTGCCACATCTGTTTCTTCCATAATTTCATACCAAGTACCACCAGACGACACAATGAATTGACCTGATACAACTAGTCGGGGCCCAGGTATGTGGCCAGCATTGATTGCTCTTCGCAACGCTGGTGAGATATTGGATCCTAAACAACGTGCGGATGTAATTCCTGCTTGGAGCATTTTGGCAGCTTCTCCTGCTCCACGGAGTACACGGTCAACATCAGAATCACTAATTAACTTGTGTAATTGGTGACTTGGAACTGCAAAGAAATGCATATGAGAATCGATTAATCCTGGCATAATCGTTTTGTCGCCTAAATCATATATAGTACTATTTTCAAGGTCGTCGTATTCTTCTTGGCTAACAATGGCTTCGATTATATTATCTTTTATCACAATTACTACATTTTCTTTAGCTGGCTCCCCGGTCCCGTCTATAAGTGTCTTTGCTTTGAGAACTTTCACCGTCTTTCCTTCCTTTCTAATTTTTCTTTGAAATGCGTGTGTCCATGTCTATTAATCTCAAAATCTAATCAATTCACACCCCCTAAAAAAAAATTCTAAGTAGTTGCTCGCTGTTGTTCTTTCTGTAAATGGAATATTGTCGTTCTTTGTTGTTTCATTATGATATTCCATTTACATACATAATATCGTAAATAAAGTAATTGTCAACATTTTTTATCGTTATTTACGTAATTTATTGTTGTTTTTTGTAATTTTTACGTATTTAGAAATACTATAATAGAGGAAGGTGATGTTAATGGATATTGGAAGTCGTATTCGAAATTTAAGAATTGCAAAGGACTGGAAAGTATCAGAATTGGCAAAGAAAGCCTATATTTCACAATCATATTTAAGCGATATTGAAAAAGGGCGAACAGCACCTTCTCTTGATAAGTTATCAAGTATATGTGAAGCATTAGGAATCTCATTAAGTGAATTTTTTGGGGAAGTTCCAGCATTATCGAAAGAAGTAATTCGGTTAGTAGAAAACGCACAAAAATTGTCGGAAAAAGAGATAAACCATCTTTCTAATTTTCTAGAGGCAATGATAGAACGAAATCATAATAAAGAATAAAAGCCATCCTAATTTTTAATTGGGTGGTTTTTTGTTGTTGGTTAATTGACTATTTCCAAAGATGAGATGTTTTATTATTTTACCTATCAAATTATATATCTACTACTTTTTACCTTGAACTAACAACCAAAATATAGGAAACTATACCTATACGCTTGCTTTTATTATAAAAAATGAAAGGTGGTGAATTTTGCAAATTAGAGAATTACAATAGTTGGCGTATGCAATTAATCCATACATCATTGCTTATTACTTTCAAATTGATTAATTCAACATGATTAATTTAGAAGGGAAGAGGCATGAAGTTGAAGAAAGAGAAGAAATATCTTATTAAGTATGAAACAATATTACTTGAACCTGTGTTTAACAAGTATGGTTCTTTATGGACACAAGTAAGAGAATGGAGACATTCCTTTATCGTAACCCAAAAACCAAAGGAAATTATTGAAAACAGCTTACTTTATTATGGGAGAGGCGACTTGAACGCTGCAACGAAAGTATCAAGATCCGCACTAAATAAAAATGTGGATATGCCACCAATTATGATTAGTCGTCAACATGGACTTTATTGGTTTCCTACGCAATCACCTTCCAAAGAGGATATTTGTATATGGATAGCGGCTCACCATATATCTAATACTTCCCCAAAGACATCCACAGAAACAGATGTTTTTTTCTATAATGATGATAAAATCTCGCTACCATACAGTCAAAAAACAACAGAGAGAAAAATATATCAAGCTGAACACTTACAGAGAACAATGGAACATAGATCAAGAAAAATTCAGTATAAACAGGAAATCAATGCTAGTTTGATAAAAGAATTAAGTAATATTCTATATAGCTATTTCATTATGAATAAATACAAAAGTGGAGATGACAATTTAACTAATCATAACGAATATCTTTCATTAGAACGATTGAATAATCGAGACGCATATACATCTTGATTTCAGTACTTATTCCTTTGCTTACTATTTAACGTTTGGGCGATCAACCAATATTTTTATAAATTGTGCATATTATATGGACCGCCACGATTGACTTACTATTGTCCGTGTTTTGGAAGCAATGCAGGTCTGCCTAAATAATGCCTAAAGGCACACCTGCAATTTATGATAACACGGACAAACCGATTCTAAGCATTTGCCTGCGGGGCCTCGCCCCTTTCCAGCAAATGCTTAGAATCGGACGTTACAGTCAATGGCAAGCAGCTTCGCTGTGGCTGCAAGTTTGTTGATAAATGGTCGTGCAATTACAAATGCCCAGCCAACAGTAGCTCAAAAGTTTTCGCAATTTCGTTTTCAATCTATACTCTCATCCCTCTTTTCAATATTCTCCTTTATTTTCTCCATCGCTTGCTTCCTCCACTTCTTAACAGCTGATTCAGAAACATTTTCCTTCTTTGCAATTTCCTTCAGTGTCAATCCAAGATAAAACGTATCTATTACCCATTGTTTCTGTTTTGGAGTAAGGCCATTGCAATAAGACAGTAATGTTGCTAATTCAAACGGATGCTCCGCATTTTCGTCTATTTTCATTAGCCAGAATTCTTCATCTGGATATGCACTTCTTTCTTCTATCCTATTCCGCTTTTTCAGCTCATCCAGAATTCGACCTCGGATGTAAGTATAGGCAATAGTACTGAAATTTCCCCGTTCTGGATCATACCGCTCCTTTGCTTCCCACAGTCCAATCACTCCTGTTTGAAAATACTCTTCTTCATCCTTGTATATATGCAACGTATGAATCACTTTATAAATCATCGGTTTATACTGCTCCACAAGCTGCTCAAAACTTTCCATTCCGAATCCTTCCTGGAAAGCGCGCGCTCTCTTATATTCCCGGGTACTTTCAAGATACCGAGATTCATAGAGTAGAGCGAATGAGGATTTTGACAAAATCCTTATGAAAAAGCCTTAATATTTCCTAAGAAATAACGAATTCTGCCAAAATTCCCTAAGGATTTTGGCAGAATCCTATTATTTTTGCAAAGAATTATGGATATTTCCCTTGTCTCATTGGAAAACAGCAACCAGCCCCATTTCTATCTTCTTAAAAATCTTTTCCCACCAAGGTGTCCTTTTTTGCTCCTTTCTTCTATATAAAAGGTGAGAACATTGAGCGCATCGGTGAACTCAGTGCATCTCATAGTTCTTAAAAAATCAGGAGGAATTTTAGATGAGTAAATTATTGGTGAATGATTATGCATTTATGGTACAACCCTCACTAGCAGCAGAAATTGGGTTAAACGAGGCAATCATGCTGCAACAAATTCATTACTGGTTGCAAACCTATTCCACGGTAAAGAACGGTCGTAAGTGGGTGTATAACACATATGAGGAATGGCAAAAGCAGATTCAATTTTGTTCAGTAGGAACAATCAAACGGGCGATGAGATCACTGGAAAAGCAAGGGTATATCATTACTGCCACATTCAATAAGCACAGAATGGACCAAACGAAATGGTATACGATCAATTACGATAAAATTCGCGAGTTTGAAAAAGCAGCACAACTTGTACCTATGGAGGAACAAATTGAGCTCTTGGATAACACAGATTGCGCTACCCATGAGGTCAATTTGAGCAAAGCAATACCAAAGACTACTACAAAGACTACAAAAGAAGATGTTTATATTCCCTTTTCTGAGATCATCGATTATTTAAATGCAAAAACAAATGCAACATACAAAGCAACAACGAAGAAAACACAACAATTAATTCGAGCTCGTTGGCAAGAAGGTTTTCGTTTAGCAGATTTCTATCAAGTAATCGATATAAAAGCAACGGAGTGGCTACAGGATGCCTACTGGAGTAAATACTTACGACCGGAAACACTGTTTGGCACAAAATTTGAAGCTTATTTAAACCAAAAGCCAAAGGAAACCAAATTACGTGAGGAGGATTTTGATTTAGATGACGAAGCGTGAAACCTTTACTCTACTTGCCTTAATAGCTGTCTATTACGAACAATTCGAGTTGAACCAAGAAAAAATAGATACATGGCATAAAGCATTAAAAGCCTATTCATTTGAGGAACTAGAGGAGAACTTGCTTGCCCATGTCGCAGCATCTCCTTACCCGCCAAAAATTGCCCAACTGATTCAAAAGAAGCAAGTAGATTCACGGGCTATTCCTAGTTTAGAAGAGACAAGTCACCTGATTTACAACCAGGAAGATCCTGCCAGACCATCAGTCATAGAAGAGGAATTAGCGAAAATGAGGAAAATCCTCAATATCCGGAGGGAGTGAAGAAGATGGAACCCCAACTATATAATCAATCTGCAGAGAAAGCGCTAATTGGATGTCTATTTTTAGAACCTGAACTAATTCAAGAATGCACAGTACGTCCCGAACACATTTATTCGCAAAGGCTTAAGTTTTTATTTTCCACACTATTAAACATGACGGAAAAAGGAATTCCAATTAATCTCGCTTCGCTTTCGATTGAATTAAATGAAAACATCAAGGATGCTGGCGGAATTAGCTATATTTACAATGTTGCAGCTAGTGTCAAATCTTCAGAGGACTTCCATTACTATCAATCTGTTGTAAAGGAATTTGCCACTAAACGTGAGGCATTAAAAGTTGCAACAAAAATTCAGGATGATGTAGTAGAAGGAGAAATAACAGATTCACTAAGAGAGGGAATACAGCAATTAATGATGCTAGAAGACAACTTAGAAGATACAGACCTAGGAGACATTTCCCCTAGCCTCACGGAAATTTATGATGATTGCGAAACAGACTTGGGTGAGATAACGGGGATATCCTCAGGGTTGGAGCAACTAGATGCTTTGACAGGGGGTTTTCAAGATTCGGACTTCATTGTGATTGGAGCTAGACCAAGTGTTGGTAAAACAGCCTTTGCCTTAAACCTCGCATTACATGCAGCAAAAGAACACGTATCCATCATGTTTTCCCTCGAAATGTCAAAAAAGCAACTATTGAAAAGAGCCATAAGTGCAACAGCGGGAATTAGCTCTATCAAAATGCGCAACCCACGGCGTAACTTTACAGACGAAGATTGGCCAAAGTTCACGAAAGCAATCGCATCTATCTCCAAAGCAAACCTACATCTATTCGACAAAGGCGGTATCGACATGGTCTATATTTGGTCACGGGTGCAAAAGTTACGCAGAGAATATGGTCCCAATCAAAAACTTCTAGTCATTGTTGACTACTTACAACTGATTATGGGTGATCCAAAACACCGAGCCAATCGCCAAGCCGAAATTAGCGAAATCAGTCGCTTACTCAAAATCATGGCCCGTGAACTAAACGTCGTCGTTATCGCTCTATCACAGTTGAGTCGTGGAGTTGAAAGTCGTGAGGACAAACGGCCAATTCTATCCGACCTAAGAGAAAGCGGCCAAATTGAACAAGACGCAGATGTCATCGCCTTTCTCTATCGTGACGATTATTATGAAAAGAAAACTCCCGAAAACAATATACTGGAAGTCAGCCTGGCAAAACAGCGAAATGGACCAATTGGAACGATTAAACTAGCGTTTGATAAGGAAGTTGGGAGGATAGAGGATGTGAATCACAGGGACGGTTCTATGATCTCTTCCTAGAAAAGTAATGAAAACCGTCCCTCAGATTTAGGGTTACGCGCCAATGGCCATCTGTATTATGAAACTGAAATCTATTAATCACTTAGAGGACAATTATCTCTTTCCCCTTAGTATGCTCTACAGTTTAAGGGATGCATCACATGGTTATTTTTTAGTTATTATATACTTTTACGCATCTTTCTATTGTTTCATATATTGCTGCTCTAACATCTGCTTTATTATATTTTAAGATGTTCATTGTTTCTTCCGGATCGATATAAGCATCACGGTCATCCATTTCAGCCTTTAGAGCGAGGTGAATGCCATGTTCTCGTCCATTTGCAGCCTCTTGTTTATCAACTTGCTCGTAAGCTGCTTTTACTTGTTCCTTTGGTACCACTTGTACTACCGTATCTTTTTGACCCAACACTTCTGCAATGATTTGGAAAAATTCTTGGTGCTTCATATTTGTATCAGAAATAGCATATGCTTCCCCATGTTTTCCATATTCAAGTGCTCCGATGGTTGCTTCCGCTACTTGTTGCACCGTGACCATTGCAGTTCCTCCTCCGAGAACTGGAACAAACTCTTTCCCTTGAACTTGAGGGAGAAACATCGTCCAAAGTGGATCGCGTCCTGGCATTGTACCAAATATATATGGTAAGCGGAGAGATGTAACGACCATTTCTCCTTCCCCTTCTAGAAATGCAACTTGTTCTTGAAGCAATCTAGTACGTGGATACGCCTGTTTTCTTAACTCTAGATCTTCCCATTTTTCTGCAAAATGCGCAAAATAAGAACCATATACAACGAATTTCTTCACACCTGCTTTTCTTGCCAATCTTGCCATGCGCTGTGTAGGAAGAACATTCTCATCATAGAAAAACTTAGCTGCGGGAATTTCCGGAACAATCCGCTCATCTGCACCTGCCGCATAGACAAACATATCTTTCCCTTGCAACATTTCCAATACTTGCTCATCTGTCATCTCATGCATATTGCCTAAATGACACTCCACCTCAGGAGGTAGTAAATCTGCTGTTGGCATTGGAGGTAAAGCTACAGTCGAAACTTCATACCCTCTCTTCAATAATTCTTTCACTGTAAAATAACCTAAAAATCCAGTCCCACCTAAAATAAATACACTGCTCATGACAAGACCTCCTTGTAATAATTGAAGTAATGAATGAACAACCATTAATTGTGAATCATTTCACATAGTTGTTATCTTTAATATAGCGTAGTTTCATATATAAGTCAATAACATTGTTCACATTTTCACATTGTTTTACAAGGTGACAAATGGACTATTCTGGTGGCTTCTATATCGCTCCCATAACATAGTTGGGAAATACTAGACTAATGAAAGCATAATGAACTTTTTTATAATCTAGAAAGAACTGGAATCTACTTATCTGTATTTTTCAATGTTAGATCATGACAGGTAAATCGAACCACATATGGGGAGTGTTTAGACTGACGTATGGAAAAAGAGACAGGTCTCGTCCTAAAGCTTATCCACAATATCCGAACGACAAACCTGCCTCATCCCTACTCGGACCTAGCTAATGCAGACGAAATTAAGATAAATTCCACGCTTCCACATCTACAATCTCACGTTCATCACTTGTTCCATCACCAACAATCGTAAATTCCACGATTGCTTCACTTGCATTTAGTGCATCTAGATTGTTTAGGTCCTCTTTATTTTGATGCATATAATGGACGATGAAAGCAACATAACGAATCCGATTTTTTCCTTCCATTTCAAGAGGAATGGCTGTAAGTGTATGGAACTTACTTTTTAAGCTTTCGTGATCGATAAAAGATAGTTCTCCGTCATTGGTGTCAATTTTCGTATTTTCTACAATATATGATTCTACAAATGAACTATCTTCACCTAATGAACTGATATAACGCTCACGCATGTCATCATACTGCTCTCCACTCTCCCAATCGAAAGCCGGGCTAAAAAACTCCTTTGCTAGTTCCGCATCTTGTTCGATTTGTTCAGTAGTGATTAGTATTTCTTCCTCTTTCGCTTCCGTTAAATTCCCAGCATCTTCAATATCAACATCTATGTTTTTTTCTTTTGCTTTCTTTTCTAGCACAACAATTTGTTCCGAGAGCTTAGAGTTTTGGTCACTCAACTCGTTTTTCTCATTGTGTTGTAACCATAGCATGACAAGAAGTATGATAAGAACAACAATGCCACCAATAAAGATGTAATTAGCTTTTTTATTTGATGCCTTCATTTGTTCTACCTCCTTATACGACACGATCTCTTTCTCCTGCTGGTGTATACTGCTTTTTAATATCGGTTAACTTATGTTCACTTACAATATATGTAGCCCGTACAATACCAGCAAGTTCCCCTTCTGCTGTCGTCATTTTAAATAACACAGGGATTTGCTCCACATCGCCATAATTAATTACTGTTTCTAATGTTAGTGTCCATTCAGGGTTTAATTGCCATGTCGCAATATGGTCTTGTTCACCAGCACCTGTTAATTCCGTATTTTTCTTTTGAGCCACTTCTAGTTTCCGAAGATAACCATCATCCTCTGGAACTGGATCCCAAGACTGATAGAATTCGGTTAGTGTATTATCCACTTCAATCATTTCTGCACCTATTTCTTTAGCAGATATTATACTTTCTCTTACTTCATGAACAATCTGTTCTGAATCCACTGTTTCTCCAGCTTCTTCTAGTTTCTTTTCGATTTCATCTATTAATGACTGCTTCTTTGAAATCTCGCTTTCCAACTCATTAAGTGAGTTGTTTTGAATAAACATAAATATAGATAATCCAATAAGAAGAACTACAACAATTATGTTTTTTACATTTTTCATCATAATTCACCCCCAATAAAATAGCTTTATAAATAAAAAGAACTAGATATAAGGAAGTTTTCCTATCATTCTATTATATAGCACCTACGTATAATTTACTAAAGTTTATGAATTTTATAAGAGAAGTGTAATTGTTGAACTGCAATTCATCCGTCGATCCACCCTTGTCCCTTCTGCTTTTTATGATATTATAGACATGATGATTAGTGTCCTAATAGATACTTTCGGTAATTTTTATATCACTAAGCAAAAAGTAACACTACATACATCTTTGCCCTATTACTTGGAAAAGTGTTTGCTTAATATAAAGAGAATAGAGGTAGAGTATAAAGATGGAAATGCATAATGAGTGGAAGAATTTTTGGGTAAATGTAAATGGATTGGATATTGAAGTCGAAGTCGCGGTATATAATAAACACGTATCTGCACATGCACATTACTATTATTGGCATGAAGATAGTATTGTAGGATATCACGAAGTATCACTTATAAAAAAACGACCAATCATCTCAATTCGTGAAGCAGTTAAAGGCGCTATCAGACACTTATTTAAAGAAATAGAGGATGAAAGATTAGTCACTTGGCATTCAAAGAATCCAAAATCAAACGCTCTAGTCCAATTCGCTATGTTCCTTCCAGAGCAAGATGATAAGGATGAAGATGAAAAGGAAGATCCTTCGCAGGTGGGGGATGAATAGATATTGGATTGAGGGTATCTACTCAATCTCTATAGGAATGAAAATATAAACTGTACAACTCAGCCATTAGTTCGAACACTTTTCTAACGGCTGAGTTTTTTATTAGCAGTAACCCCGTAGAGAGCAATGGATAAATATACTCCACATATAGATAACATTTTCCTTTCACATAAATTGAGTTTTCATTATGGAGATACGGCATTAGCTCATTGATTTTTTCCTCTGCTAGTTATTAGCCTCTTCAATATCTTTATACCTTCCATCCTATATACCTATAGCTGCATTCATAAGATTTATTTTTCTATTATCCAGTGTATTATGATCTCGGTGGTCTGTAACTATCCCCCTTGGGGTATTCATAATAAATCTGTTTCCATGTATTCTTCCCCCTGCAGTATTTGCAACTGCATAAGGATCTCCGTTCGCCTAGAAATATATGTATCTCTTGGACTACCGTGTTAAACTCTAAAAACACCTTGCTCCACAATAGAATTAAACACTTCCCGTTTTGTTTGCTCTAATAACTTGGCGTATCTCATCGTCATACTAGATGATAGATGCCCCATCAAATCTTGCACAAGGTATATATCCGCACCGCCGTTCAGTAACTTCATCGCATATGTATGTCGAAATTGATGTAAAGTAAAATGAAATATGTTACCTGACTCATCTTTTATTTGATTTCTACAAGAAAACTTATTTAATGCTAATCGAACAAATGATTGATCAATCGGTTGTCCGTACCGAGAACCTTGATTCCTAACAAAGAGTAACTTTCTTCCTAGTCGATTCTGTTTAGATTGATCAATTAATTCTAATATAATACTGGCTAATTCCTCATCAATCGGAATTCTATGCCCTTTCACATGACTTTTCTGCAAATCGGTTTCCAGCCAATACTGTCCATTCAGTTGAATTAAACAATCTGCAGTTAATGTTAGAATATCCGATGCTCTTAGTCCTGTTTTATAAGCTATCCATACAATTGCTTGCATTTCTCTATCAAGATCATCCAAATAATGAAATAACTGTCTTAATACATAATCGGGAATATAATTTATCTGAGAATTTGACTTTATATTACTCTTCGGAATATCTTCTGTATAAATCAAGTGATCTATATTCTTTAATGGTGCAATATCATATTGATATTTTTGAATATCCTTTAAAAACTTTTTCAACACTCGTAAGGATGAAGCGATATAACGTTCTGGATTGGCGCCTCTATGTTCAAATTGATTTGCATATTCATGAAGACAGTGTATGTAAGCTTCAATATGATAGCGCTCTAGATACCTTAGTTCTATCCTTTTATCCTCCATTTCGCTTAAAAAAGCGAAAAACTTCGAAAGGACATTCATATAATTTATGGCTGTGTTCCAGGCAAATTTGTGTTTACTAATTAAACGTTGGCGAAAATACATTTTTATGTCACTTCGTAAATTCTCTTGCTCTATTTTAGAAAAACTCAGGTAATAGTTTGCAGATGTTGTATTATGATTAACACCAAAAGACTCTTTTAATTTTCTCACGTCCCAAATATCTTTCTTCCATTCTTCTTGTTGATTAGCAAGTTTAATGAAATCTGTATGAAGGGTTCTTAATATAGCAACTACTGATGTGTTAATTTCTACATCATTGTAAAATGGTTGCCTCTTTATTCGCTTAGTTCTAATTCCTTGATTATTTAACCACTCGATATACTCTTGTTCAGCTTTATCAATTTTCAGTTGTTGAAATGATGACAGCGTAGTATATTGCTCATTAATAAATTCCGTCAATCTTTTCAAAGGGTTTTGGAGTGACTGAAAAACAGTGCTAATCTTCCAGTTTTGATTAAACAGCCGTTTGAAAAATATATATTTAACTTCCAAATTTAACGTCCCATTATCAAAATCAAAATAAATAGTTTTTCTGGATCTTTCCGTCATAAACTCCTTAATCGTCGGCTGAAATTGACTAATTGCTTGCAACTTATATATACGCCATTGATCACTTATCAAGAAATAAGAACTATTTACCTGGCGGACAGTTACTGTACCATTATCATGCGTTATCACATTAGGGTAAGAAGACATATCTTGTCGGATCTGAGCATAAATCACCTTATCTACTTCTATACCAGACTTGTATCTCATGATATTGCCTCCTGTAAAAATTACTCAAAAAACTCTACTAACATTTAAACACAAAAATACAAGTTGTGACAAATCCATCAAAACCGGCGGGATAATCTCCGAATCTTATATCGATCATCCGGCCTGGGTAATGCAGTCGATTCCTCGCTCGGTATCATCGTGATATGAACTTTTTATATAAATAAAAAAGGCCCAGATATATCAGTTATGCATCTACTGATTTATCCGGACCTTAAGGTAGATTTGATTTGCAACTCATGGTGAGGCACTATCTCCTTTTCGTCTCGCTTTAGGTTTTCCACTTACCTGTTTGAATTTATCTGTCGCAAGTTCAACTTCCCAAACCTGCTTACATCTTCCACATTTCGTTTGCACGGGACCACATGCTTGATCCCCCTTATCAAACAACCTGTAACCACAGGCAGGACATTTTACTCGCGTAATGTTAGCTTCTTTTATCATTTGTTTTCCTCCCAACTATGCTGAAGCCATTTTAATGAAAAGTATTCCTTAATTATATTTCACACAGGAACGTATGTTCTGTACAGTGAGAATAATAAACATTTGTCAAATAGTAACAAATTCGTAGATATTGAGTAGATGATTACACTGCTTCTCCATGGGCCTGATTATTTAAAAATGACACACTAATCACCTTTTTGCATTTTGGACATTTTATTTGAACTTCAGCTTCCTTTGCTGAAAGCATGTCCATTAATCTTTTTGTGCACACTGGACATTTTACTACTTTGGCCATTGATTCCATCCCCTTTAATCATCATATAATGATTTAAATTTAGTATTGTTAAAACTTCATTTTATGTATTGTTTGCAGTCAACAGATGTAGCAAAAAAATATGTGAGCAAAATAAACAATGCACCAAATGATTATTCTAACAACTAATTTTGAAATTATTATAGCACGGTAGTATAATTAACACAACAAATATATTGATTTATTTTTAGTTTACCATTGACTACAATCAACACATAAAATATAATGAAAATATATGATAGGATGAGGTGGATTATAATGAATAATGAGGAACAATTCAATAAAGAGGAGTTTGCCGCGCTACTTGATCGGGCGAAAGGTGATAGATCCATAAATAATTTCGCTAATGAGACAGGTGTAAGTGCCGCTCACATCTCAAGGTTTCTTAGACAAATGATTGCTTCACCTCCTACTCCGGAAACGATATCAAAATTTGCGGCAAAAGCACATAACGAAGTGTCTTATCAAGATTTGATGGTTGCTGCCGGACACTTGGCTAGAAAAGATCAATCGGATGGAAATAAAGAAAATATAGTCGAGAGAGATTCTCCGATGAATTTAAGAATGCAAATAGAGGAATTAGAAAAAAAGTTTAGACAAGTCATATTGGCGGACTTATATGAAAGTCCATATAAATGGAGTGTGGAAAAGACTGAGGAAAAGTACCGATTACCTGATATGACACTTAACATAGAACATGATGGATACAATAGGTGGTATTTAGAATTTAGGCCAAGCATTCCAGGTCGACCTCACCCTTCTTTTCACCCTTTTCACCTTTATGGACGCATTGCTACATTTGAATTATTTGAAACAGATAAGTTTACTATTGTTGTTAATGATGAAAAAGCATTTAATATGATTATGAAAAGGCCGCCTCTTTCTCTTCGAGCTAATATATATGTCATGCTCATTGATCTAGAATGGGGTAAAATTCTAAAAGAAGAGATTTTGGGTAAATTCGATAAAGATTAATCTAAGAGGATTATGTCAAAAAGTGCATGATCCTTTTTGTAATGAAATTAAACCAACACAAATAAGCCCGCCAAGCCATTATTTGGCCCAGCGGGTAAATTTCCTATTCCTTATAATTTCTCTCAAACCGCCATGCATCCCTGCACATCGCAATAAGATCTCGCTCTGCGGTCCAGCCAAGTTCTCGCTTTGCTTTTGAAGCATCCGCATAGCATGAAGCGATATCCCCAGGTCTCCGATTCACGATTTCATAAGGGACTTCAATATCATTAGCTTCTTCAAAAGCTTTCACTAACTCTAGTACACTAGTACCTTTTCCTGTTCCCAAGTTATAAACATGAACACCTTCAGTTAGGTTTTCCAATGCAGCAACATGGCCCTCAGCAAGATCTATAACATGGATATAATCTCTAATCCCTGTGCCATCAACCGTTGGGTAGTCATTTCCAAACACACGTAATTTCTCAAGTTTACCTTTTGCTACTTGAGTTACATATGGCATTAGATTATTAGGAATTCCGTTAGGTGCCTCACCTATTTGTCCGCTCTCATGGGCACCTACTGGATTGAAATATCGAAGAATTGAAACTGAAAAAGCAGGGTTTGCATTTGCTATATCAGTAAGAATCCGTTCACTCATCGCCTTTGTTTCACCGTAAGGATTAGTTGTTGGTAAAAGGTCCATAGTCTCTACAAATGGCACTTTGTTGTCTCCATAAACCGTTGCAGATGAGCTAAAGACAAAACGATTTACACCATATTTCTGGCAAGCTTTTGTAAGAACCATTGTACTTACGATGTTATTGTAATAATATTCTAGTGGTTTTTCTACTGATTCGCCAACCGCTTTAAGACCAGCAAAATGAATAACTCCATCAATCTTGTAATTTCTGAAAATAATATCAATAGCTTCTGTATCTGTTACATCAATCTCGTAAAAGGTTACTTCTTTATCAGCTATATCCATTATTTTCATAACAGTCTCACGCTTACTATTAGAAAGATTATCAGCAATAATAACAGAGTGCCCCGCTTCCAAAAGAGCAATACAAGTATGAGAACCTATATATCCAGCTCCGCCAGTTACTAGTATGTTCAAGATTATAACCTCCTTCCCCTCTTATCGTTTATATAAAGGTTCTATTTTACCTTATAATAATCTACATACCAATCAGCAAATTTTTGCAGCCCTTCTTCTATAGAAGTTTCCGGCTTAAAGCCCACAGCTTTCTGCAATTGATCTGTCGAAGCATAAGTAGCTGGTACATCACCTGGCTTGATTGGTTCAAAGATCTTCTCAAATTTCACTTCTTTACCTAATGCTCTACTTAAGGCCTTTTCCAACGTCTCGATAAACGCCATCAACTTTTCTGGACTGTTATTCCCAATATTAAAGACTTTATGTTGAACATCACCTTCAGGTGGGTTACTTAATAGTCGTTCAATCCCCTCAACGATATCGTCTATATAAGTAAAATCACGATAAAGGTCGTTTTCAAAATCACCATTATTAAAAATCTTAATTGGCTCACCATTAAAATACTTATCAGCAAATCCAAAGTAAGCCATATCTGGCCTACCCATAGGGCCGTAAACAGTAAAGAATCTAAGTCCTGTAGCTGGAATTTTATATAGGTGGCTATACGTATGTGCCATTAATTCATTTGATTTCTTTGTAGATGCATAAAGTGATACTGGATTATCTACAAAGTCTGTTTCTTCAAATGGAACCTTTTTATTCGCACCATAAACTGAACTAGATGACGCATACACAAGATGATCCACAGGATTATATCTGCTAGCCTCAAGAATATTATAAAAACCAATGATGTTACTTTGAATATACACATCTGGATTCTCAATTGAATACCTTACTCCTGCCTGAGCAGCTAAGTTTACTACAATGTTAGGCTTATACTCTTCAAAGGTCTTCATTACCAAATCCTTGTCTGATATGTCACCTTTAATAAAAGTAAACTTCTCATAAGGTTCCAAATCCCCCAAACGAGTATGTTTAAGGTTCACATCATAGTAGTCATTGACATTATCAATACCAATCACCTTGCAACCCTGTTCTAGTAATTTTCTAGATAAGTAGTATCCGATAAAACCAGCTGCTCCAGTGATTAGGTATGTTTTGCTAGGATCAAGAGTTTTGTAATTCAAGATTCTTCGACTCCTTTAAAGCTTCTCTAGTTGCCGGCTTTCTTCCGATTGAGTGGTACTCTACTCCGGCCTCTTGCATTTCTTCAACACGATAAATATTTCTGCCATCATATACTAATGGTGTTCTCATTAACTTCTTATAAGTTTCAGGTGTTAATGCTTTTACTTCTCCCCATTCAGTAAAGATAAAGCAAACATTGGCACCTTCCAAAGCATGCTCGATATTGGAAACATAAGTAATGCTACCTTTCCCATTCTTACCTTCTGGATGAACTTTAGCAAAATTATCTGCTCCAACAGGATCAAATGCAAAAATGTCTGCACCTTGTTCTAACAATAAAGGTACATTTTCAAGAGACGCAGCTTCTCTCAAATCGTCCGTTCCAGGTTTAAATGTTAAACCTAATACAGCTACTTTAAGACCATTAAAGGTAATAAGCCTTTTACTAGCTTTCTTATAAAGCATTGTTTTCTGTTCTTTATTTACATCAATTGCCGCTTTAACCGTTTTGAGTTCATAACCATTCTGTTTAGCAATATACTCAAGCGCTTTTGTATCCTTAGGGAAGCATGATCCACCAAAGCCAATACCAGCATTTAAAAACTTACTTCCAATACGCTCATCAAAGCTCATTCCCTTAGCTACGTCTTGAATATCCGCTCCAACCAATTCACAAAGATTAGCTATGTCGTTCATGTAAGAAATTTTTAATGCAAGGAAGTCATTAGATGCATATTTTATCATTTCAGCAGATCTTCTATTTACTGAAACAATCGGTAAATGAAATGGCTCATAAAGCTTTGTCAGCAGTTCTTCTGCCCATTTACTTTCTGTTCCGATGATGATCCTTTCAGCATGAAGAGTATCATGAACGGCGGATCCTTGCGCTAAGAATTCAGGGTTTGATGCTACTTCTACTTTCACATCTTCGACTAAAAAGTCCAGAATAAACTGTTCCACTTTATCATTCGTTCCAACTGGAACTGTAGATTTAACTACTACAAGACAATCTTTTTCTACCGATTCAGCAATTTGTCTAGCAACTGTAGCAATGTATGATAAATTTGCAGAACCATCAGGTTGCTCAGGTGTCCCAACACCAATAAAAATTGCATCAGCATCTTTGTAGGCTGCTTTAAAGTCAGTAGTATACTCAATTCTTCCATCCGAATAATTTTTTTGCATTAACTCTTCTAATCCTGTTTCATAAATTGGAGAAACTCCCGACCTCATTAATTCAACTTTTTTTTCATCTATATCAACACAAGTTACTTGATGGCCTACTTCAGCAAAACAAACACCCGCAACTAAACCGACGTAACCTGTCCCAGCTACTGCAATCTTCATCAAAAACACCTTCCTTATACTAGTATTTAGTTCAACAATATCAAAACGAATGCCCTTGTATGCAATATCCAAAAGTCCTGTGGAAAGGCAAAGTGAATTTCTTAGCTCCTTTTTTCCATGTCTACTTGATAGAAAGTTATTTCACTGTACAATTTAACCTGATTTGAATAATTGGCAATATGAATATTCTACATAATTTGGATAGTGACAAGCACCCGAAAACTTTGTTCCACCCAATGCGTATATTCCCTCAAATGTTTTTAAAACTACAATCTCCACAAACTAACATTTGCCGGACATTCTTCCTTATTTAACTTACTCTTAACATCTATTAAAATACCCCTACCATGTTTCAATAGATGGTCAACCATGCTCCACCCTTCTTCTAAATATTTCTCATGTGGTACAGCGAATACTACTGCATCAGCTGGTGTTAATTCTTCATATGGAATTAAATCAATACCATACTCCTCATGTGCCTCTGAAGGGTCTGCATATGCATCTGTAATTTGAATGTTAATATCATAATCTTTTAATTCTTTAACAATATCGATAACACGTGTATTTCTAATATCAGGAACATTCTCCTTAAATGTAAAACCAAGAATTGTTATAGTGGAACCTTGGATTGGCATATTTTTCTTAATCATTTGTTTAACAAGTGATGTTGCCACAAAATTTCCAACGTTATCATTTGTCTTTCTACCAGCTAAGATTACTTCTGGGTGATGACCCACTTGTTGTGCTTTGTATGTTAGATAGTAGGGATCCACACCAATACAGTGTCCTCCGACTAGACCAGGTGAAAATTTCAAAAAGTTCCACTTAGTACCTGCAGCTTCTAAAACTTCTGAGGTATCAATGTTTAACTTTTCGAAGATAACTGACAATTCATTCATTAAGGCTATATTTAAATCACGTTGAGTGTTTTCAATTACTTTTGCGGCCTCCGCAACTTTAATAGAGCTCGCTTTATAAACACCAGCTTCTACAACAGAACCATATACACTAGAAATTTTTTCAAGTACTTCAGCATTTTGTCCAGAAACTACTTTGGTTATTTTAGTAAATGTATGCTCCTTATCTCCTGGGTTGATTCTTTCTGGAGAATAACCAACAAAAAAGTCTTCCCCACATATTAAACCAGATGCCTTTTCAAGTACTGGTACACATTCTTCTTCTGTTGCTCCAGGGTAGACGGTCGATTCATATACAACAATTGCACCTTTAGATATATTATGTCCAATAGTTTCAGAAGCCTTTAATAAGGGTACTAAATTGGGTTGTTTATTTTCTGTAATTGGCGTTGGTACAGCAACAATAATAAAGTTTGCTTTACTAAGATCACTAGGATTAGAAGTGAATTCAAGAGACGTGCCCTTGAAATCATCATTTTCCACTTCATTCGTCCTATCAATACCTTGTTTTAATTCTTGAATACGATGATTATCAATATCAAATGCAATAACATTTTGTTTCTTTCCAAATGCAACCGCTAATGGTAAACCAACATATCCTAATCCCACTACTGCTATTATTTGTGCCATTATGACTCACCTCAAAATATTATTAGTATTGAACTTAATTAATAATAAATATCTTCTCTTAAAATTATCAGATTACTTATATTTGTTTACATTTCACCCATAGAATAAAGTTACTTAACTTAAACGTAATACTTAAGCAGGAGGATTGATACACCAATACTTTAGTTAAGACCAAAAATGTCCTCGAAATATAGAGGCAAAGCCACAGCAGGGCTACTTGCCATTAAATATAACCACTAATTCTTTTCATTTGCTAGAAGGCCTTAGGGCCCGGTGTTTGTCAATATAGTTGTCGCATTTCCTTACTTTAGTATCATAATAGATTTGTTAAATACCCAAGTTCAGTCA
>VEFU01000279.1 GCA_007679095.1 Paenibacillus bovis | reverse complement strand
ATGGGATTGGTTGGTTTGATAATGAGCATTCAGTTGAATATATGGATTATGTGTAATAATGTGAGTATTTTGTAGGGCTATATTTTGAATATTGGGTTGGGTAGGAATAGAAAGGAGAATAGGATGAAGAGTAAATGATTGGAGTGTTTGATTTTTTTGAGGGGAAATTGTTAGGGATTGGTGATTGTTGGTGAATGTGTCGGGGAATATTTTTGGATTTGTAATAATACGGATTGGTTTTTTATGGAATAGTGTTTCGAATTGTTTAAAGTCGGAGGGGAAGGGGT
>VEFU01000278.1 GCA_007679095.1 Paenibacillus bovis | reverse complement strand
ATGCCAAGCAAGTTTGCGACAAAGTCATTATCCTGAAAGATCCTCAAATGCAATGGGATAATACGTTGGAAGAGTTCCCAAAACCTTTTACCACTTCACCACTAAAACTCCACACCCACGAAGTAATTCCACATAAAATAACCCATTTACCTTTTCTTCAAAAACTCCACTTCCTAACACATACTACCATTCTTCTCCCTCAAATCAATCAAAATACCAACCAACTCTTCACCCCAATCATCCAAACACCCTTAACCATTAAACCATTTCAAAAACTTCACCACTCT
>VEFU01000277.1 GCA_007679095.1 Paenibacillus bovis | reverse complement strand
ATTAGATGAATGACGGTTGTTTGTAAAGGATTAGCGACTTTTAAAAATGGAGGAATATGAATTATAATTTTGTGGTCTGGCTTTAGTTTAGATAGATTATTATATTCGTGTAGGGGTAGTTGTAGAAGATAAGTTTGATGTTGTGTTATATGTTGAGTAAATGGTTGAAAATGTTGTATTAGTGGGGGATTTTGGTTGTTTATATAAGGGAGGATCTGGAAACGGAATCGATTGCATGTATAACGGTTTTTGTGATTACTGAAATGAGGGGTAGGATTTAAATGATAG
>VEFU01000276.1 GCA_007679095.1 Paenibacillus bovis | reverse complement strand
ATGATGACAAAGATTTGTCCTTCGTAGACATGAAAAGAAGCTTCTTTTACACGGAGAGTTGGAGGAGTAGGTTTTAAAATTTGACTTTTTGATTTGGGTTGTTTTAAAAGGTGAATTGGTTTTTTGGTATTGTTTGGGAAAATTTTTGTTAGGTTTTGAATTTGTATGTACTTTTTGATTTGAAGTTGTTGTGTGATTCGAGTGAGGGGTTTTGCTTAGGTAGTTAATTGTAGGGGAATAGGGGGTTGTAAGAGAAATGTGATATTAGAGGATATTGTGTATGTATTGT
>VEFU01000275.1 GCA_007679095.1 Paenibacillus bovis | reverse complement strand
AAGAAAATAAACTTGTTGATCACGATAATTTCCAAGTTTTAAACAAGGATATATTGCAGTTTAAATTTCCTAAAAACCAATCCTATAAAATATTTGGTAATATACCTTATAACATAAGTACAGATATAATACGCAAAATTGTTTTTGATAGTATAGCTGATGAGATTTATTTAATCGTGGAATACGGGTTTGCTAAAAGATTATTAAATACAAAACGCTCATTGGCATTACTTTTAATGGCAGAAGTTGATATTTCTATATTAAGTATGGTTCCAAGAGAATATTTTCA
>VEFU01000274.1 GCA_007679095.1 Paenibacillus bovis | reverse complement strand
GTGTGGGATGGAAGTGTGCAGTTGAGAATAATTGAGGAGCAAGGGGTTTAATTTTATCAAGAGAATCGGTAGGTATATTGGAAGAAAGATTGAAATTTGGTAGGTATGGTTTTGATGGTGGAGGATACATTTTATCTGAAGGAATGAAAAAGTGAGCTAGAGGAGAGATTATTGGTAGTGGGTGGGAGGTAGAATTAGTGATGGAAGGAGAAAGAAAAGTTGAAGAAGAGGATATGGGTGTAGGTGTGATTAGTATGGGTAATTGTAGGAAGTGGGAGGGGAAGGGGTGT
>VEFU01000273.1 GCA_007679095.1 Paenibacillus bovis | reverse complement strand
GGTTAAAAATAGGGATTAGAATGGTATGTATGGGGGTTTTGGGTATTTTAATTGGGGTTGGTATGGAGTAGGGGATTGAGTTTGAAAAAGGTTATGGGGAAGAAATGGTAAAGGAGGATTGGGATGAATAAGAGCAAAAATAAAGGAAGGAAGAGTTTGGATAAAAGAATGAGAAAGATGTTGGGAGGGGTATTCACTGGATTGGTTGGAAGAGGGATAGGATTTGTGGGTGTTTAGGGATGGGGAGTAGGGATGATTGAAGAGTTTGGTAAAATGTTACGGATTGGGTT
>VEFU01000272.1 GCA_007679095.1 Paenibacillus bovis | reverse complement strand
GCCTATCAAAAATTACATGATACAATCGCCAATTCTTATTATTTATTACAACATCCACCTTCAACCCTTACAAATCAATTAGATTCATTACAATATCACCCACAACCATTAAATGAAATACGAACACCCATCAATCACATTAACCAATTAAAAACAAAACGTATTAAACCACTCATCACCCATTTAGATAATACCTTCGTCGAATCCGATAGACCCAATCCTACTCCTCATTTAATAAAATCCTTTCAAAATCTAAACAACAATCACATTAAACTTATCATTCTATCAAA
>VEFU01000271.1 GCA_007679095.1 Paenibacillus bovis | reverse complement strand
ATCAATATTTCTATATTCACCAAATCCGTTTACCACTTCCATTTTTTATCATCCCAAACCAACTGACTCCTCATACCATTTCCATTACTCATAAAAATCCCAATCCCAAATCAACACTAAATCAAACAAATCCAGATTCCCTTCTTCATTCTTCCTTTTCATATCCCACTTTACCCATTCACAAATTACCTCAACCTTCTCTACATTTCCTATATCCTCCAATCGAACCTCAGATTAATTATATTGACCCCAATAAACCATCGCTCTTACGTACTCATCCACTAAATCCA
>VEFU01000270.1 GCA_007679095.1 Paenibacillus bovis | reverse complement strand
TACTCTACAAACGTGTTCATTTCAGAGAATCGCTTTCCGCAAGCACAAACATATCTTCTTCTTTTATAGAACAACAGCGTTTTTCGTTCAAACCACTTCAAATGTTTGATTTTTTGAATGCGATAATCATGAATTCGATTGGTTTGACTGCCACACTTTGGACAACAGTGCGGTTTACGCTCCATCTCTACATAAACATGAATACATTCTCCTACTTCTTCTACGTTTTTTACCAGCACATCTTTTAATCCTGGAATAGAAATGTTAAAATTCATATACACGCATCTCCA
>VEFU01000026.1 GCA_007679095.1 Paenibacillus bovis | reverse complement strand
GGCCTTTTAGGCCGAGGCCGGTAAGAGAGGCTTTCAGCCGCAGAACAAACCACCAGTTCACACTGGTGGTTTTGATTGTTTATTAAATATTATGAAACTATTTGTTCACTCTGCTGTTTTTACGTGATAGAATGTACAAGGTACTTTATTAGTTTTTAGGAGATGCTTATTTTGATAAAGTTATCGGTTTTCTATTTTGTTTTTTATTGGTCGATGACAATTGTGAATGTGTTTTTGCCTTTATTATTTGGTTATAAAGGATTAACACCTGCTGAAATAGGAGTAGTAATTGCTTCGGCACCAATAATTGCTATTTTTTCACAACCACTTTGGGGAATCATTTCAGATAAATATCAAACAGTGAAGAAAATAATATTACTTCTTTTAGTAGCATCATTATTATTAGGGATGTCAGTTTTCTTTAGTTCCACTATGATCTTACTAATAGTTTCAATGCTATTATTTCAATTTTTTATGGCTCCTATACAACCACTAATGGATAGTCTTGCTACAAATATCTCTAGAGAAAATGGTGGAAACTACGGATCGATTAGAATATGGGGTTCCTTGGGATTTGCCTCATCGTCCTTAGCAATAGGTTTTATTATAGGGAAGATTGGGGTTCAATATTTATGGGTAATATACATAATAATAATCATTATTTCTTTTATTCTTGCTTTATCCTTATCAGATTCTAAAGCAGCTAGAAAACCAGTAACTGCTGAAGGGTTCAAGAAAGCTTTTAAGAATCCTAAATATGTAGGAATATTAATAGCAGTATTGTTTATTGCAATTCCTCATAGAATGAATGACAGTATGCTAGCTTTATATATGAAATCACTTGGAGCAACTGAGGGTCAAGTTGGGCTGGCATGGACCTTTTCAGCATTAAGTGAAGTACCTGTAATTGCAATTATGTATCTTTTAATGCGGAAACTACCCTTATTAGCTTTAATAAGTATTGCAGGCTTCTTTTATTCCATTCGTTGGCTTTTATATGGGTTTATTACAGAACCATTTTTATTAGTCATAACACAGGCGATGCATAGTGTCACATTTGCTATTTTTATGGTAGCTACGTTACAATACATAGCCTCAATCATCCCACCTGAAATGCTGGCAACAGGTCAGACTGGTTATTTTGCTACATTTACAGGAATAGCTTCCATTATTGGAAGTTCTGCTGGAGGATATTTAATGCAATATTACGGTGGGGGCTTAATTTATAAATTAGGTTCAATATCAGCATTAATAGGCACATCAATTGTTTTATTTATGTTTTTAAAAGAAAGAAAACAGCAATCAAAAGTGTTAACACAACATAACTAGCAGCATGCCTCCTAGTTGAATGATAGTAAATTCTTGTGACATGATATAAGTAAATATTAAGTATGTGAAGTGAAAGTAGGGAAAATAGTTATGGAACCAGGTAAAGTTAAGAGACTACGAGTTGTTCGTGAGGTGCCATTTGGTTTCTTCTTATCTAATGGAGAAGAAGATATATTGCTGCATCGTTCGGAAGTAAATGATGAAATAACATTAGATGAAGAATTAGATGTATTTATTTTTCAAGATCATGAAGGAAGACTTGCAGCAACATTAACAATTCCATCTGTTCAAATAGATCTGTATGATTGGGTAGAAGTGGTGGAAGTAAATAAAAAACTAGGTGTATTTGTAGATATTGGCTTGAAGAAAGATATTTTAGTTTCGATGGATGATTTACCAGCCTTGTTTGAATTGTGGCCAGAAAAGGGAGATAAGTTATATTGTTCCTTAAAGGTTGATAATAAAAATCGCCTGTTTGGTAAGTTAGGTACAGAGAATGTGATGCGGTCTATTTCAAAACCAGCTGATCGTAGTGCATTTAACAAAAATGTTTCTGGTCATATTTATCGTCTGCTTCTTGAAGGGTCATTTTTAATAACTGAAGAAGGCTACTTAGGTTTTATCCATTCTTCTGAGCGGAAAAGGGAACCGCGCTTAGGCGAAAAAGTAAGTGGAAGAATCATTGACGTGAAAGTCGATGGATCAATTAATATTAGCTTGTTACCAAGAACGCATGAACAAATGGATGACGATGCAAATACTATATATGATTATTTACAAAGTAGGGGAGGTTCTATGCCTTATTGGGATAAGAGCTTGCCTGAAGAAATCAATAAACGATTTAATATGAGTAAAGCAGCATTTAAACGCGGCCTCGGTAGACTAATGAAGGAAGGCAAAATTACACAAGAGGACGGCTGGACACATTTAAAGAATAAATAAACGAAGAGATTGGGAAGCCAAACTATTGCTTGATTTATTAATCAAGATAGTTTGGCTTTTTTTCTTTAGAAATATTTTCGGCAAAAATTGTCGTTTTTTTATTTTCAAATCGGTCTTAGGTCTTAGATGAAAATCCAGCTAGGGCTGGTTAAGCAAATCACTAAATTTCTTTAAAGTATAGATATAAGGAACGGAAGGAGGAAACTTGATGAAACAATTCTTATTGATCACAGCAGCTATAGTTTTAGCAATTATCGCACTATCAAGTATTGGACCAATGATAGGGATGGCAATAAGTGCATTAATTGTCTATTACTCACTTAAGAAGTTTACAGCAACAAATTCTACAGGAGCAAAAGTTTGTTGGGCAATCCTCGGATTAATTGGTTTTTCAGGATTGTTAGCAAATCTGCCAGCATTAGCAGGTATCGCTGCAGTATACATTCTTTACACTGGATATAAACACTGGAAGAGCGATGAAATGTCATCAAAACAAGAAGATCCGTTTGCAGGATTTGATAAAGAATGGAAAAAACTACAAGGGCTTAAATAAAAGGAGAGATTATAATGACAAACATCTTTGAAAAAATAAAAAAATCAATCTTAGAAGATTTTAACGACATGAAAAATGAACCACAAAACCCAATCAATCAATTAAATAAATATGTACGTGATAGTGAAGCAGAAGTTGAAAAAGCAGCAAAATTAGTGGAAAGACAGCGTTTATTGAGAAATGAATTCCATAAGGAATGGAAATTAGCGGAATCATTGGCGAACAAGCGTAAAGAACAAGCTAATATTGCTATTCAGGCTGGAGAAGATGATTTAGCGGAGGTAGCATTACGTTTCCAAGTACAAGCGGAACAGCAAGCAGAAAAATTACAAAAGTCATATGAGAATTCCTTAGAACAGCTTGCACAATTGGAAGAAAAGTATGAAGAAATGAAAATGAAAGTAAAGGATATGCATTATAAACGTCTAGAACTAATGGGAAAACAAAATCTTCTTGAAATGAAAGAGAAGATGAATAACTTATTAGACGAGTCTGAGTTTGGAAATGCTGCTAAAAACTTTGAAAATGTTGAATCTGAAATGAAGAAAAAAGAAACAAATATAGATGAGGAATATGATATCTCTATCTTCGATGCAAAAATTCAGCAACTTGCAAAAGAGATGAATAAGGTTGAAAAACAAAACAGTTTGGATGAAAACGTGGTACAATAACAAGAAGAAAAGGCGTTAAACATGCGCCTTTTTCGTCTATTTTATTTTGAACAGTTACTAACAAGAAAGGGGGAACCAGAATCATGAAGAATATGAGTAAAACTAGTATTATCGGATGGACCATATTAATATTTGCAATTGGAATGGGATTAGAAATTCTTTTTCAATGGTGGCTACTCATCCCCCTTTTAATAGGCATTTTCATACTGTATCATGTGAAAAATGAAAAGGATTTACGTGATAATAAACGAACACTACTATTAATTGCCGGTTATTCATTATTAGCAATTCCTATTTTATCTTCTACATTTTTGAAATTATTTATTATTGTTGTAGTTATCTATGGGTTAAACGAATACTCTAAATCGAAGAAGCAAGTGAATACCATTACGGTTAACACAATTGAACCGGGTCAAAAAACGACACATTTTAAGAAGAAACAACCTTTTATTAGAAATTTCTTTGCTGGCAACCAACGGATAGTAAATGAAATTTATGAATGGGACGATATAAATATTCAATGTGGTTTCGGAGATACAGTAGTGGATTTAGGAATGACAATGCTTCCAAAAGGTGAAAGTACTGTAGTAATACGAGGGCTGGTAGGAAATATACAATTACTTATTCCTTTCGATGCTGCAGTTATCATAAATCACTCGACTGTTAGTGGAAAATTAAAAGTATTTGAAGAGGAAGAAACAGAATTATTTAATAGTAATGTCATTTATCATCCGAACCAGGACGAATCTTCCATTCGAACTATAAAAATTATTACTAACATTGTGGTTGGAAATCTTGAGGTGAGGCGAATATGAGAATCCAAGCCACTTTCTCTCTTTATTTCGCTTCAGCCATGTTCATTGCTTCAATCTTTGTTGGTGGATCATTAATTTATCTTATTGATGCTAATTGGACGGAAGTTTTATTTCAACGAAAAGTTTTTTTAATTCCGACAGGCCTGGTAATTATACTTACTTGTATTTTATTTGGCGCAGTTACAGGATGGATAATTGGAATGCTTATTGTACAGAAAAGAAACGCTATTGCAGAAAGCTTGCTTGAAATTGAAAAGGGGAATTATGATTTAAAGCCTGCAGGATGGAAACAAAGTGATGATTTTTATGTTGTTTGGGAGCGTATTAATGCAATTTCCACTCGTTTTAAGGAGCAAGCAAAAGTGCATCAAAAGTTAGCAACAGAGCGTGTGGAATGGAATAATCAATTAAAGGAAGAACTGATTACAAAGGAAAGAAATCGATTAGCACGTGAATTACATGATTCTGTAAGTCAACAATTATTTGCCGCAACAATGCTTTTATCTGCGATAAATCAAAATCCAGATCAGCATAGTGAAACAATGAAAAAGCAACAAAAACTAGTAGAAGGTATTGTCAATGATGCACAAACAGAAATGAGAGCATTACTACTCCATTTACGTCCTATCCAATTAGAAGGAAAATCACTTAAAAGTGGAATGGAAGAGTTGCTATCCGAATTAACATCTAAACTTCCATTAGAAGTTTTTTGGCATATACAGGATGTTTCCTTAGATAAAGGCGTAGAGGATCATTTATTCCGTATTGTACAAGAGGCAGTCTCTAATACATTACGACACGCCAAAGCGACTTCCTTAGAAGTTACTTTAAAACAAATTAATCAAGTTGTTTTCCTAAAAATAATGGATAATGGGAAAGGCTTTGATGTGGATAACATTAATAAAGGTTCATATGGTATTAATAATATTAAAGAAAGAGCATCGGAAATTGGGGGGAGTGTAAAGATAATATCTATCCCTGGAAGTGGGACCAATATTGAAGTAAAAGTACCGATAATAATACAAAAGGATGAGTGAAATGATAAAGGTACTATTAGTAGATGATCATGAGATGGTGCGCATTGGCGTATCAGCCTACTTGTCAATTCAACCAGATATTGAAGTTGTTGGTGAAGCAGAAAATGGGGCAAAAGGAGTTGAACTAGCACTCTCATTACGCCCAGACATTATTTTAATGGACCTAGTGATGGATCAAATGGACGGTATTGAGGCAACAAAAAAAATTATTGAACAATGGCCTACAGCTAAAATAATTATTGTTACTAGTTTTTTAGATGATGATAAAGTCTATCCGGCCTTAGAGGCAGGGGCAACAAGCTATATATTAAAAACATCTACTGCGGATGAAATTGCTGAAGCAATTCGCACTACATATAAAGGTCAATCTGTCTTAGAACCTGAAGTTACGGGGAAAATGATGGAGGGTATGAGAAAAAGGCAAACACCAATTTTACATGATCAACTTACCAATCGTGAATTTGAAATATTATTGCTAATTGCCGAGGGGAAGACAAATCAAGAAATTGCAGAAGAATTATTTATTGGATTGAAAACGGTGAAAACCCATGTTAGTAATATATTGAGTAAATTAGAAATACAAGATAGGACACAAGCTGCTATTTACGCATTTAAGAATCATTTGGTTGAGAAATAATAGTTCGTTTTATAGGAATAGGAGCTTAATTGGAGGTACTTATGAATAAACAATTTGCAGTTATTGGGCTTGGCCGTTTTGGAGGAAGTATTTGTCGAGAATTATTAGAACAAGGTATGGAAGTTTTAGCAATGGATGTAGATGAGGAAAGAGTAAACGAATTCGCTTCTATTGCTACTCATGCAGTTATTGCTGATACTACAGATGAAAATGTGTTGAAGAATTTAGGCTTGCGAAATTTTGATCATGTAATCGTTGCAATCGGTGAGGACATTCAATCAAGTATTTTGACAACACTTATGTTAAAAGAAATTGGTGTAAAGCATATTACGGTAAAAGCACAAAATGATTACCATGAGAAAGTGTTACGTAAAATCGGTGCAGACCATGTAGTTCATCCAGAACGTGATATGGGTAGGAGAATTGCGCATTATATTGTGTCTAATAATGTACTGGATTATCTAGAGCTTTCTGATGAGTATAGTATTGTTGAAATAAAAGTAAATGAAAAGCTTGCTGGAAAATCATTAATAGAACTAGACGTGAGAGCGAAGTACGGCCTTAATATCGTAGCTATTAAAAGGAAGAGAGAAATAATTGTTTCACCGGCTGCTGCCGACCCATTGTTATTAGAAGATATTCTAATCGTAATTGGCGCTGATTCGGATATAAATCGTTTCGAAACAAAATTAATGAATTAATTTAATAAAGGGTTACTATTACTGTAATCGCATGTCTGACTTATAGATAATTCTATGTTGACATTTGCTTTTTCGAATAGTGAAGTAGAGAGCCAGACATACATACTAAGTGAGTACAGGATAATGGAATAAAATCAAATAAATACTTTAATAAAAAAGGTATAATTCCATGTAAAAATAGAATTATACCTTTATTGCTGATTATAGGGTGTAGCAGGGCACCTAATGCCATTTAGTTATGAACTTAGTACCCTAGCATGTCCTAGAAATCAATAATTACAAGTTAGGCAGATGATTAACTGCCTTTTTTAGTATGTTTTAAATTTCCATAATGATTGGTAAAATCATTGGTCTTCTTTTTGTCTTTTCATATAAGAATGGGGAGATTGTATCCGTTATTTCATTTTTAATCTCTGACCATTGTGTTGTTTTTCGCTCCATGATTTTATTCAAGTGTTTGGAAATCATTTTTTGTGCTTCATTAATTAAATCCCCAGATTCTCTCATATAAACAAATCCACGTGAAATAATATCTGGACCAGCAAGTATTTGGTTGTTCTCCATATCTATTGTTACGACAACGATTACCAAACCTTCTTCAGATAAAATTCGGCGGTCTCTAAGCACGATATTACCAATATCTCCAATTCCACTTCCATCAATATACACATTACCAGATGGTATCTTTCCAGCTATTTCTGCAGTGTTTGCCGATAATGCTAATACATCTCCATTATCCATAATAAAGCAATTTTCCTCTGGAACTTCACAATCTATCGCTAATTGAGCATGCATCTTCTGCATACGGAATTCACCATGTATTGGCATGAAAAATTTTGGTTTCATTAATCGTAACATAAGCTTTTGCTCTTCTTGACCACCATGACCTGATGTATGAATATCGTTTAGAGATCCTGCAATAACATCAGCACCTGCTCTATACAATAGATTTATAGTTCTGTTTACACTTATCGTATTTCCAGGAATTGGTGAAGAAGAGAAAACGACTGTATCACCAGGCTGAATTTGTATTTGACGATGAGAACCATTTGCTATTCTAGATAGTGCAGCCATTGGTTCTCCTTGGCTTCCAGTACATAGAATTGTAACTTTATTTGCTGGGAGCCGATTTAGCTGTTGCGCAGAAATAAATGTATCCTTAGGCGCTTTAATATAACCAAGTTCTTGACCTATTTCTATCGCAGCATCCATACTTCTTCCAAATACAGCAATTTTTCTTCCATTTGCAACAGCTGCTTCTGTTACTTGTTGCAAGCGATGAATATTGGATGCAAATGTAGCGAAAATAACTCTACCATCCACTTTGCGGAAAATATCGTGAATACTATCTCCAACACGTCTTTCTGACATCGTAAATTGTGGAACTTCGGCATTTGTACTATCTGATAGAAGACATAGAACTCCTTCTTTCCCAAGTTCAGCCATCTTTGTTAAGTTTGCAGGTTCACCTACTGGTGTAAAATCAAACTTAAAATCTCCAGTATGTACAATATTACCTGGAGGAGTTTTTACAACTATTCCGTACGAGTCAGGAATACTATGAGTTGTTCGGAAGAAAGAGACCGAAGTTTTCCTGAATTTAATAATATCATCTTCTTTAATTTCTATAAACTTAGTTTGTCTAAGTAATCCATGTTCTTCGAGTTTTTTTCGAATAAGACCAATAGCTAATTTTCCAGCATAAATTGGTACATTTACTTCTCTTAATAAGTACGGAATTCCACCAATATGGTCCTCATGTCCATGTGTGATGAATAATCCTTTAATTTTTTCGGCATTCTTAACAAGAAAAGAATAATCAGGTATGACGTAATCAATTCCTAAAAGTTCATCTTCAGGAAACTTAATGCCTGCGTCAATTAAAATTATTTCATCCTGAAACTGAACTCCATAGGTGTTCTTACCAATTTCGCCTAAGCCGCCAAGGGCGAAAACGGCAGTTTGGTCATTTTTTACAAACTTCATATTAAACATTCTCCTGTATTTTGAAGTTCTCACTTTGTTTTTCATATTCGAGGTAAGCACCTTCAAGGAGCTGAACTAATTCGATATTTATATCTTTACCTTGTAATTTTTCTCTAATTTCTCGTTCGTTTTCTCCTTCCATATATAATGTTTTAGTGTTTTCTCGAACTGGAACTTCAGTTTTACTTTCCTGATAATATACTTTAAAAATCATGTGAATCTCTCCATTTCATTAGTTTTGTAATATATAAAGCTTAGCAGCTATTACAGGCATATTTTTATTAAAGGATTTTTATAAGATGAGATAACCTAGTAATACAGAATCCTTCCAATAAATAAGCCCTCTTATATGAGAGGGACTTATAAAAATTGAATTAGGCAATTGTTTTTTTCTAAGTAAATCTTTCCACTGTTTTAAAAGCTTCTTACGTAGCCTCTTAAACATTGTGGGTTCACTCCTTATTATTCTATTTTAACCGATTGTTGTCTAAAGTAAAAGTAACTTACTATGATAAGCGCTCATTTTGTGCATTTTTGTTAAATTTATTATATGCTCATTATGAAAAGTCACTCAAAAATTATACTAGTAAAGATTGGTATTAAACTTTTAAGGAGCTGTAAAATGAGTAAAATAGTGTTTTTTGATATTGATGGAACTTTGTTGGATGATGACAAAAATTTACCGTCATCAACAAAAGCAGCAGTAAAAGCATTGCAGAAAAATGGTATTTATACGGCGATAGCAACTGGTAGAGGGCCGTTTATGGTAACACAAGTTATAAATGAACTAGATATTGATTCTTATGTAGCTTTTAATGGTCAATTTGTTGTATTTGAGAAAGAAGTTATCTATAAAAATCCATTTAATCCAACAGAATTAAAAAGGTTTGCTAGTGAAGCAAATAAACGTAATCATCCGCTAGTTTATATGAGTGAAAAAACATTAAAGGGGAATGTTGAAAAAGATAAGAGAATTGCAGATAGTATGGCTTCTCTTCAGCTTGTACATCCTGATGTTGATCCTGATTATTATGTAAAAGAAGATATTTATCAAACATTATTATATGCAAAGGAAGATGAAGAGGAATATTTATCCGCATTTGAGGACATATATACTTTCATTAGATGGCATAAAGAAGCAATGGACGTAGTGCCAAAAGGTGGTTCAAAAGCAGAAGGTATTAAAATATTAATTGAAAGATTAGGCTTTAAAATGGAAGATGTGTATGCATTTGGTGATGGATTAAATGATATTGAAATGCTAAAGACGGTTGGAACTGGTGTAGCGATGGGGAATGCTCATGAGGCAGTGAAACTACATGCTGATATAGTCACGGAGCGCGTAGAGAATAATGGGATTGCAGTTGGTTTGAAGAAGGTTGGACTTCTAGATGACAGTTTTGAAATTATATAAAAACAGCGACAAATATATATTGCAAAAGATGTATCTGTGTTTTGGAGAAAATAGTTTGTAATAAAAAATAGTCTTTTATGTAATCTATTTTACAGGACGTACTAGTGCAGGCGAAGCGACAGTTCGTCGCTTCGCCTGCAAACAGGATGTTATGAGATTAGCCTTCCTTCAAGTTCCAAGCGTTTATCAATTTTCTATGCCCGGGAAAGCGAAGTGTATTTCTGCAACAGGAATATCCGCACAAATACTAGTCTCTACCTATTAATTGGTTTGGCTCCTTCTTCAACTTGAAAAGGATTTTCTGGATTAATATGATCATAAAACATAACACCATTTAAATGATCCAACTCATGTTGAAATACGATTGCGGGTAATCCTTTTAAACGTAGTTTTACGTCTTGCTCTGTGTTCACATCATAACCAGTGATAGTGATTCGTGCATATCGATGTACGTACCCTGGCACATTACGATCTACAGATAAGCAGCCTTCTCCACTTGTTAAGTATGCTTTTTCAACAGAGTGACTAATAATTTTGGGATTTATTAATGCATAGTCATATAACTTTTCGTTATCTTCTAAATAAATTGCAAACATTCTTTTCGATATATTAATCTGTGGGGCAGCAAGTCCAACACCAGGGCGTAGGTTATATTTAACACTTAGTTCAGGATCTTGACTATTTAGTAAGTACTCTCGCATTTCTTTTAACGTATTTTTATCCTCATTACTAGGGGGAAGAGAGACTTCATCTGCTACTTTTCGAAGTATCGGATGATCTTCTCTTACGATGTCTTTCATAAGAATCATTTCATCACTCCTAAAAAATCGAATATAATAATATAGTAAGTATATCAAAATAAAAAATAATAGCTGAATAAAAACATCTTATTTATTTTCAAGAATGTTGTCAAATTAAGTATATCTCGGTATAGTATTAATGGAAAAGGTTAGGAGGGTTTGGATGAAAAAGCAATATATAGCAATTCTTATATTTATTTTTTCGGTAATTTTAGCTGGGTGTACATCACCTGAAGAAACCATTTATGAAATAATTGAAGCAAGTGCTCAGGAAGAAAAAGTTTTTGAGGATCAGCAGAAGCCTATTGCTGACCTAGTAGAAGAAGAAAAGAATCTTTTTGATGAAATCATTGCGCTTGGATTAAAGGAATTTGAACAAATCTCTACTCTATCTAATAATGCATTAGAAAATATAGATAAGAGAGAAGAGCATATTAATAAAGAAAAAGAATCCATTTCTTCATCTTATGACGAATTTAATAAAATAGTAGATGAAATGGAAAAAATAAAAGATGCTGATTTAAAGAAGCAAGCAGAAGACTTAAAAAGTATTATGGATGAGCGATATCAAGTATATGAAGAATTATATACCGCTAATATAAATGTTCTTGCAGAGGATCGTAAGATTTATGAATTGTTAAAAGATGAAAATCTTAAAGAAGAAGATTTATTAGCACAAATTGAAGCCCGTAATGAGACATATGAAAAAGTAAAAGAAGCAAATGAAAAGTTTAATGAAGCAACAGATAAATTTAATGAAGCAAAACTACAGTTTTATAAAGATTCTGGATTAAACATCACTTCTGAAGTGTAAAACAAGAAAAACAGGAAACGATAAGAGCATCGTTTCCTGTTTTTGGTATTGGTTGGAATAAATTGTAATGTATAACAGATGCACAAAAAAAGTTTTTTTATAAAACAGTTTACGAAATTCTATTAGTACAGTTTTAGAAATTAAAATTCTGGAAATTCAGTATTTCGTAGGTCAAAGTAAATTTATTGACGAAAAAGTGGTTTTCATGTACTCTTAATTATGCAAGTATTGTATTATATTTTTTTAAAAAATCATTAGTACAGTTTGTAATTTTAGATGGGAAAGTTTTTCTGTTTTTCTTCTGAAGAAATGTGGAAAACCTATACTAGTATGGAAAACGGCATATTAAAGAAATAGAATGAAATCTTACTCTTTAATAATCCGTAAACAAATATTTGATTAGAAAGGGTAGGTGGCTTCAATGGCTTCTAAAACAAAGAAGGCACAATTCGATGCAGTAAAAACGCTCGAAAATATTGAAAGTCAATTTTCAATGGTTCAGGTTTTGAATGAAAAAGGTGAGATTGTCAATGATGCGGCAATGCCTGACTTATCTGATGATCAACTAGTTGAATTAATGCGTCGCATGGTATATACGCGAATTCTCGATCAACGTAGTATTTCTTTAAACAGACAAGGGCGTCTAGGCTTTTATGCACCTACAGCAGGTCAAGAAGCTTCTCAAATAGCTTCTCAATTTGCACTAGAAAAAGAAGACTTTATCTTACCTGGATATCGTGATGTTCCACAAATCGTTTGGCATGGTCTTCCATTATATCAAGCATTCTTATTCTCCCGTGGCCATTTTGTAGGTAACCAAATTCCTGAAGGTGTAAATGTTATTTCACCGCAAATTATTATTGGTGCTCAATATGTTCAAGCAGCTGGAGTAGCACTTGGATTCAAAAAGCGTGGTAAAAAAGCAGTCGCTGTTACATACACAGGTGATGGTGGTTCTTCTCAAGGTGACTTCTATGAAGGAATTAACTTTGCAGGAGCATACGGTGCACCAGCTGTATTTATCGTGCAAAATAACCAGTTTGCTATTTCTACTCCACGTGAAAAACAAACTGCAGCTACAACAATCGCACAAAAAGCAGTTGCTGCTGGGATTCCAGGAGTATTAGTAGACGGTATGGATCCACTTGCAGTTTATGCTGTAGTAAAAGAAGCGCGTGAACGAGCAATTAATGGTGGTGGCCCAACTTTAATTGAAACAATGTGCTATCGTTACGGTCCACATACAATGGCTGGGGATGATCCAACACGTTACCGTACATCCGATACAGACAGTGAGTGGGAAAAGAAAGATCCACTAGTTCGTTTCCGAATTTATCTTGAATCTAAAGGTCTTTGGACGGAAGAGAAAGAAAACGAAGTAATCGAACAAGCGAAGGAAGAAATTAAACAGGCAATTAAACAGGCTGATGATACTCCTAAGCAAAAAGTAACAGATTTAATTACAAATATGTTTGAGGAGTTACCTGTAAACTTACAAGAACAGTATGAAATTTATAAAGAGAAGGAGTCGAAGTAAGCCATGGCGCAAATGACTATGATTCAAGCTATCACGGATGCGCTTCGCACTGAATTGCGCAACGATGAAAATGTTTTAGTTTTTGGTGAAGACGTTGGCGTAAACGGAGGGGTTTTCCGTGCTACAGAGGGTCTTCAGAAAGAATTTGGCGAAGATCGTGTTTTTGATACACCTCTTGCCGAATCAGGCATCGGCGGATTGGCTATTGGATTGACTACACAAGGGTACCGCCCTGTTCCGGAAATTCAATTCTTTGGCTTTGTATATGAAGTAATGGACTCCATTAGTGGACAAATGGCTCGTTGGAGATATCGTTCAGGTGGAACATATCATGCTCCAATTACAATTCGTTCACCATTTGGCGGTGGTGTTCATACACCAGAAATGCATGCGGACAGTTTAGAAGGTCTGATGGCACAGCAACCTGGTTTGAAAGTTGTTATTCCTTCAACACCTTATGATGCAAAAGGTCTATTGATCTCTGCGATTCGTGATAATGATCCAGTTATCTTTTTAGAACATATGAAACTTTATCGTTCATTCCGTCAAGAAGTACCTGAAGAGGAATACACAATTCCATTAGGTAAAGCAGAAGTGAAAAGAGAAGGTTCTGACCTATCTATCGTTACTTATGGTGCAATGGTTCATGATTCTCTTAAAGCTGCGGAAGAATTAGAAAAAGAAGGTTATTCAGTAGAAGTAATTGACTTACGTACTGTTAGCCCACTAGATATCGAAACAATCATTGCTTCTGTTGAAAAAACAAATCGAGCTATCGTTGTCCAAGAAGCACAAAAACAAGCAGGAATTGCAGCAAATGTTGTTGCTGAGATTAATGACAGAGCTATCTTAAGCTTAGAAGCACCTGTGTTACGTGTAGCAGCACCTGATACTGTATATCCATTCTCTCAAGCAGAACCTGTGTGGTTACCAAATCACAAAGATATCATCGAAACTGCTAAAAAAGTACTAGAATATTAAGACACCAAGAATTCGATTATGAATAAACAGGAGGTTGAAAATCAATGTCATTTCAATTTAAAATGCCAGATATCGGTGAAGGTATCCACGAAGGCGATATCGTAAAATGGTTTATTAAACCAGGAGATAAAGTAGAAGAAGATGATGTTCTATGTGAAGTGCAAAATGATAAAGCTGTAGTAGAACTTCCTTCTCCAGTAGCAGGTACTGTCTTGGAAATATTAGTTGAAGAAGGTGCAACTGCTACTGTTGGTGACGTACTAATTAAATTTGATGCTCCCGGATATGAAGATCTTCAATTCAAAGGGGACTCTGGAGAGGAACCAGAACAACCTGCACAAGAAGCGGAAGCTCCAGCTACTAAAGAAGCTGTTAGTGCAAGTGAAGAAGCTGCAGATCCTAACACACGTGTTATTGCAATGCCATCTGTTCGTAAATATGCACGTGAAAAAGGTGTAGATATTCAAAAGGTTACTGGATCAGGTAAAAACGGCCGTATCTTAAAAGAAGATGTTGATACATTTGTATCTGGTGGACAACCTGCAGCAGCTACAGCAGAGACTGTTGAAGAACCAAAAGCTGAAACTACTACTGCTGCAGCGAAACCTGCAATTCCAGAAGGTAATTTCCCAGAAACACGTGAGAAGATGAGTGGAATCCGTAAAGCTATTGCTAAAGCGATGGTAAATTCCAAACATACTGCACCACATGTTACATTAATGGATGAAGTTGATGTATCTAAACTTTGGGATCACCGTAAGAAATTCAAAGATATTGCTGCTGAAAAAGGTATTAAATTAACATTCTTACCTTATGTAGTGAAAGCTCTTGTAAGTGCATTACGTGAGTATCCTGTTCTGAACACTGAAATTGACGACAAAACAGATGAAATCGTACAAAAGCATTATTACAATATCGGAATCGCGGCTGATACGGAAAAAGGTCTCCTAGTTCCAGTTGTTAAGAATGCGGATCAAAAATCTGTATTTGCTATTTCAAATGAAATTAATGAACTTGCTGCTAAAGCACGTGATGGAAAACTTGCTCCAAATGAAATGAAAGGTGCGTCTTGCACAATTTCTAATATTGGTTCTGCAGGAGGTCAATGGTTCACTCCAGTTATCAACCATCCAGAAGTCGCTATCTTAGGTATTGGTAGAATTGCAGAAAAACCAGTTGTTAAAAATGGAGAAATAGTTGCAGCTAGAGTATTAGCTCTATCACTAAGCTTTGACCACCGTGCAATTGATGGCGCAACTGCTCAAAATGCACTTAACCAAATTAAACGACTACTAAGTGATCCTGAACTTTTATTAATGGAGGCGTAAAATAATGGTAGTAGGGGATTTTCCGATCGAAACAGATACAATTGTCATTGGAGCAGGACCAGGCGGGTATGTAGCTGCAATTCGTGCAGCACAACTTGGCCAAAAAGTAACGATTGTAGAAAAAGCTGATTTGGGTGGCGTATGTCTAAATGTTGGTTGTATTCCATCAAAAGCACTGATTACTGCTAGTCATCGTTATGAAACAGCTAAACACTCTGATAATATTGGTATTACTGCTGATAATGTATCAGTTGATTTTTCTAAAGTACAAGAATGGAAAGGTCAAGTTGTAAACAAACTTACATCAGGTGTTGGTGGTTTATTAAAAGGTAATAAAGTTGACATCGTTAAAGGTGAAGCATATTTTGTGGATGAAAATACATTACGCGTAATGGATGAATCATCTGCACAAACATATACTTTCAAGCATGCGATTATTGCAACTGGATCCCGTCCTATTGAAATACCATCATTTAAATACTCAAAGCGCATCATCAATTCAACAGGTGCATTAAACTTACCTGAAATCCCTAAGAAATTAGTGATTATTGGTGGTGGAGTTATCGGAGTAGAACTTGGAACTGCATATGCTAACTTCGGAACTGAAATTACCATTCTTGAAGGTAGCAGTGAATTATTTGCTGGTGCATTTGAAAAACAAATGACTTCTGTTGTTGTGAAGAACTTGAAAAATAAAGGCGCAGAAATTGTTACAAGTGCAATGGCAAAAGGCGCAGAAGAAAAAGAAGACAGTGTAGTTGTAACGTATGAAGCAAATGGAGAAGAGAAAACAATTGAAGCTGATTATGTCCTAGTAACGGTTGGTCGTCGTCCAAATACAGACGAAATAGGCCTTGAACAAGTTGGCATTAAGATGACAGATCGTGGTGTAATTGAAGTCGATCAACAATGTCGTACAAATGTACCGAATATCTATGCAATCGGTGATATTGTTCCAGGACCTCAACTTGCTCATAAAGCATCTTATGAAGCTAAAATTGCAGCCGAAGCTATTGCTGGTGAGCCTTCTGAAATTGATTATTTAGGAATACCTGCTGTTGTATTCTCTGAACCAGAGCTTGCGACTGTTGGTTATACTGAAAAACAAGCAAAAGAAGAAGGGTTAGAAGTTGTTGCTGCTAAGTTCCCATTTGCAGCTAATGGCCGTGCTCTCGCTTTAAACAACACAGATGGATTCTTAAAGCTTGTGACTCGTAAAGAAGATGGAGTAATCATTGGTGGTCAAATTGCTGGTGCAAGTGCATCTGATATGATCGCTGAGATTGGTCTAGCAATTGAAGCGGGAATGACAGCTGAAGATATTGCTTTAACAATCCATGCTCACCCTACTTTAGGTGAAATTACGATGGAAGCAGCGGAAGTTGCTTTAGGAACTCCAATCCATATTATGTAATAGTGAATATATATAAAAGGTTGTTGTCAGCACATTTTGTTGTGCTGAAACAACCTTTTTATTTTATAGACAAGTAAAGGTTTATTCTATAAATTGTCCCGCATATTATCAGAGTAATAATCTATTTAGGAAAAGATGGTGTTGCGGTCCATGTTGAAAAAATATGTTGCCATGCTAATCCAAACATTTTTCTGGTGTGGGTATACAGTTGCTGAGTGGTTATCTGGAAAGGATCACTTCATTTATAAATTGGTGCTATTTATAGTTTTTCTTTATCTAGCATTTCTTACTTCGAGAAAAATAGTGGAATCGAATAGAATTTCAATCATTGTTACGATAACGAGTTTGGGAGCATACGGTATCGTTTATTTCATACTAGATACGTTAAATAGGTTAGAAATCCTCTTCTAAAGTTTATAGAAGATAGAGTAAAATGGAAGTGGAAAATTCGGTATAAAGGAGAGGTAAATATGAAGAAGTCTTTATATATATTACTTGTTTTGGTCGTAATATTTCTTGGTGCTTGTTCTACAGAAAAAGAATCATCAATAGATGAGACGAAAGATAATGTAAATGACAAAAACGAGAATATAAACTTAGAAGAACAAAATGAGGAAGATAGTGAAGTGGATGAATCAGATTCTATATCTGATGAAGTGGAAGAACAAAATGATGTGATTACGAAGGAACCACAATATAAAATGAATGAAATTTATTCCATCGTCCCAATCGATGATGCGAATCCAAAAGTAGTGTTACTTACAATTGATGATGCACCGGATAAATATTCGTTAGAAATGGCGAAAACACTTAAGGAGTTGGATGCTCCAGCAATATTTTTTGTGAATGGTCATTTTATACAAACGCCTGAAAAACAACAAATATTAAAGGAAATTTATGATTTAGGGTTTGTAATCGGTAATCATACAGCAACACATCCTAATCTAAAAGAAATAAGTGCGGAAGAACAGAAAGAGGAAATTATTTCAGTAAATGATATGGTTGAAAAAATTACAGGTGAAAGGCCGAAGTTTTTTAGAGCACCATTTGGGGTTAATACCGAAGTAAGTCAACAAATAGCTGCAGATGAGAATATGCTTTTAATGAACTGGTCATTTGGTTATGATTGGGATAAACAATATATGACAAAAGAAGCGATTGCGGATATTATGGTTAATACTCCCTTATTAGCGAATGGATCGAACTTACTCATGCATGATCGTAAATGGACTGCTGAGGGGTTAGAGAGTATTGTTACAGGATTACGTGAAAAAGGATACGAACCTGTGGATCCGAAGTTAATCCAAACTCCGAATATACAATAAATAATTTATGTTTTTTTTGGTATATGATAGTTTGAGATTACCAACAATAATACAAAGAAGGGGAAATGGGGGCACAAAAAATGGAATATCGTTATCCATTCTCAATCGACTGGACAAAAGAAGAAATTTTGGATGTGGTAGCTTTTTTTCACGCTATAGAGGCTGCGTATGAAAAAGGGATTAAAAAAGAAGAACTTATGGAAGCATATCGGAAATTTAAGGTGATTGTTCCAGGGAAAGCAGATGAAAGAAATATTTGTAATGAGTTTGAAGAGGAAAGTGGATATTCTGCCTATAGAACAATCCAACAGGCGAAAAGCTCAGACCAAATGGATAAAATAAAGATGAGTAAGTAAGAATAGTCGAAATTCATAAGAAAAGTTTATTGGAGAGAAAAATTGGGTACAAAATAATAACAGAAATAATAAATATCACCCAATAGCTAGTACACTACATAGGTAAACACACAATTTTGTTACGGCAATAGTACCGGTAACATAGAATATATTAAGTAATTCCCGAAAGATGAATGGTCGTTAATCAATTTCGGAAGGGGTGTTTTTCCATGAAACAAGTAGTGAATGCATATCGGAAGAAAAACTTAGATAGACAAAGGCTTGCGGTACTCCGTTTAGAGTTAAATTATGAATTAGCTGTTCTTTATGAGGCACTTCAGGAAAATGATGAAGATCTACAATTAAAAACAAAACGCAAACTGGAAAGACTGCGTGAAGAACTAATAAAACTAGAAGCATTTTGAATCGTAAATTGGGTGATTTTTTTCCTGATAGTATGATAAAGCGAACTTCCTGATGTATTATATATAAAGGAAGTTCGTTTTTTGCTATTCGAGAGAAAATTTCATCACTACTTTTCTTCAACTTGAGAAATATGCACTGTATGTGTAAATCAACAATATCCAACCTGCTAAACTTTATTAGATTTTACAAACACTCTCGGTTTTCTATCTTGAAAGGATTGATTATATTGACTGATTGGAATAAGATAGACAAGTTTGCAAAAGAATGGTTACAGGAAGCTAGATCAAAGATTATTGCTTCATTTGAAAGTACTTTAACAATTACTACAAAGTCGGATGCAAATGATTTAGTTACGAATATGGATGAAGAAATTGAAAATTTCTTTGTTACTAATATTCGAAATCAATTTCCAAGTCATGAAATACTTGGAGAAGAGAGTATCGGACATGAGATCGAACAGCTTGATGGTGTAGTTTGGATAATCGATCCAATTGATGGAACGATGAATTTCGTGCACCAAAAAAGAAATTTCTTCATCTCTATTGGTATTTATGAAGATGGAGTTGGACAGCTCGGTTATTTATATGATGTCGTACATAATGAATTATATTATGGTAAAAAGGGGGAAGGTGTTCATTGTAATGAAGTGAAAATTCCTCCAATAAAGGATGTCCCTATACATGAAGCTATTGTTGGAATAAGTGCTACATGGCTCATTGAGAATAAAGATACGAATAAAGGGGAAGCCTTAATCGAACTCGTAAAGGATGTACGAGGGACACGTTCATACGGATCTGCTGCATTAGAGTTTTCCTATGTTGCAACAGGTCGTTTAGATGCTTATATTAGTATGCGTCTCGCTCCTTGGGATTTTGCGGGTGGGAAGATCATCATTGAAGAACTCGGTGGCATTGTTACTGATTTGGATGGAAAAGCATTAAATTTATTAGAAAAAAGCCCAGTACTCGTTACATCATCAGGGCTACATGAACAAATATTTAAATCATACATAAAAAAATAGGCGCCAAATTATGGTGAGCCTATTTTTTTATATTAATTTTCTTTATTACGTAGGTTTCTTTTCCATGTAAATCCAGTTCCCATGATTGCAATGAACAGTATGAAGCAAATTCCAATTCCTAATAAACTTCCTCTTCCTAAGAAAACGCCGATTCCTATAATTGATGCAACAGCTAAAATGGCTAATGCTAGAAAGTTCCACTGAATATTTTGCATGACATTACCCCCTCGTGTAATACTATTGTACAAAAAATAATACAAATCTTCTACTGTATATGATATAATACTTCAGTTAATCCCAATTAATGGAGGAAAAAAACTTGAAACTTAGAGAAGATATCCGTAATATTGCCATAATTGCACACGTTGACCATGGAAAAACGACAATGGTTGACCAACTATTACGACAATCAGGAACATTTCGTACAAATGAACAAGTTGCAGAACGGGCAATGGATTCCAATGATATTGAAAGAGAACGTGGTATTACAATTTTGGCGAAAAATACTGCCATTCAATATAAAGATACTAAAATAAATATCTTGGATACACCAGGACACGCTGACTTTGGTGGAGAAGTAGAACGTATTTTAAGAATGGTGGACGGCGTATTACTAATTGTGGATGCTTATGAAGGATGTATGCCACAAACTCGTTTTGTGCTAAAAAAAGCACTTGAACAAAACTTAACACCAATTGTTGTTGTAAATAAAATTGATCGTGATTTCGCTAGACCTGAAGAGGTAGTAGATGAAGTTCTTGAATTATTTATTGAATTAGATGCCAATGATGAACAATTAGAATTCCCTGTTATATACGCTTCTGGTATTCAAGGAACTGCTAGTAAAGATCCAAGTTCCCAGGATGAAAATATGGAAGTACTTTACGAAACAATTATTGAAAATATTCCTGCACCTATTGATAATAAAGAAGAACCATTACAATTCCAAGTTTCGTTACTCGATTATAATGATTTTGTTGGTCGAATTGGAATTGGAAGAATTTTTCGTGGTAGCATGAAGGTTGGACAACAAGTTGTCGTATTAAAACAAGACGGTACTTCAAAGCAATTTCGTGTTACTAAAATGTTTGGTTTTTTTGGTTTAAAACGGGTAGAGATTCAAGAAGCTTCAGCAGGAGATCTAATTGCAGTTTCTGGGATGGAAAGTATTGATGTCGGTGATACGATTTGTCCGGTAGAACATCAAGAACCATTACCAATTCTACGTATTGATGAACCAACATTACAAATGACATTTTTAGTAAACAATAGTCCATTTGCAGGTAGAGAAGGGAAGTTTATTACTTCACGTAAAGTGGAAGAACGTCTCAGAAGCCAACTTGAAACTGATGTGAGTCTTCGCGTTGAAAATACGGATTCCCCTGATGCTTGGATTGTTTCAGGCCGTGGTGAGTTACATTTATCTATTCTTATTGAAAATATGAGAAGAGAAGGATTTGAACTTCAAGTTTCGAAACCGCAAGTTATTGTGAAAGAAATTGACGGAGTAAAATGTGAGCCTGTTGAACGTGTGCAAATAGATATTCCTGAAGAACATACTGGAAGTGTGATTGAATCACTTGGTACACGTAAAGGTGAAATGTTAGATATGATTAACAATGGTAATGGCCAAGTCCGATTAATATTTAATATTCCAGCTCGTGGTTTGATTGGTTATACGACAGAATTTATGTCGATTACAAGAGGGTATGGAATTTTGAACCATACATTTGACAGTTATCAACCATTACAAAAAGGTAAAGTTGGCGGAAGAAGACAAGGTGTTCTTGTTTCTATGGAAACAGGAAAATCTACCTCATATGGAATCTTACAGGTAGAAGACCGAGGTACTATATTTGTGGAGCCTGGTACCGAAATATATGAGGGTATGATTGTTGGGGAACACACTCGGGAAAATGATATTACAGTTAACATAACAAAAACGAAACATGCAACAAATGTTCGTTCAGCAACAAAAGATCAAACAACTGTTATTAAAAAACCAAGAATTATGTCATTAGAAGAGGCTTTAGAATATTTAAATGACGATGAATATTGTGAAGTAACTCCGCAATCCATCAGGTTACGTAAACAAATATTAGACAAAAATGAACGAGAAAAGGCAGCAAAGAAGAAAAAATTACAAGAAGTTGAGTAATAGTTGAAGCAATATCCTGCTTATATGTTATGATATACTCGGACCTAATTGTTAGGTTCGAGTATTTTTTTAGTATTAGTAGAGGGGGCAATTACAGGAATGAACCTCATGATAAATATCCCTTTCCTGATTGGAGCAGTAAGTGATCAAAAGGCAATTGATAGTTTTTCACCAACCTTGCGTTTTTATTATCTACTTACAGATAGTCCAAGTATATCAAATTGGTTACTATGGATTACGATAACCGCGTTAACTATTGTAGTATATAAACTAGGGTTTGCGAAAAAACTACCTCTTTTGAAATCAGCTATCATATATACCTTTTTAATAGCGGGATGCTTATTTTTAACCTTTTTAGCGATCTTTTTGCCAATTACAGAAGGGTTAATGGTTGCTGCATTAATCTTAATCATTTATAAAATTAGACTCCATCGTGAAAGAAAATCTGGTGCTATTTAATAAGAAAGAGACTAGGTATATGTAAGTGCAATTAACTCGTTGTGAAAATACACCACGCTGTTAAGCGCAAAAACAATTGACTCGAATTTTACACTAGTAATTTAAACGCTAAAAGCCAAACTAGCTTGTGATTAATTCAAGCAATAGTTTGGCTTTTTGTTCTATCTACATACTTATGTTTCAGCTTCTTTCGATTTTTTTATTAATATTGTAAATGAAATCGACAGAAGCACTTTTTGTTTAGAATTCATTGTTTTTTGTGTCATATTGATATAAGTGGAAGTTACCGCTAGCAAGGCGTGCTTCGGTTTTTATTTTAATTCTTTCATAACAATCATGGCACATATACGTATGAATTGGTCGGTTACGCAATTTCTTAGCGAGTGGCAAATCATCATCAAGCTGAGATTGACCATCGCATATGACACATTGTACTTTCATATCATACACTCCTGGATAAAATGCAATATTATTATCCAAGTATATCATGAAAGATTGTGAAAACTAAATATTATTTCCGCTAGAATGCTCCTCTTGTTCTTTTTCTAATTTATTCTCCTTCGTATTATTCAGGTCTTGTTTTTGATTATCCATTGAATCCTCAGGATTTTTACCTTTTTCCTGTATTGGAATATCAGGAATAACTCTACCAACTATGTCTGCCAATTCATTCATAAGTCCTTGGATAGGTTTGCCGTTTTTAATATCTTCACTTATTTCCTTCAATCTTGCGTTAATATCAGGATCTGCTACAACAACAGCTCCTGCACCATGTGGATCATGTTTTAAACTTTCAGCCACAGAATATTTAATAGTACCTACTTGGGACCTCTCCACATTTCCATCAATATCGATACCAACAACGGCGATATTTCCTAACACGACAGCTGTAGCATCATTTACATTAGGGACACTTGCAGCTAGATTTGCTAAGTGTTGAGCTCTTTCTTCATCTGATGCCTTAGTTGTATCGGTGTTTAAATGACTATCTCTAACGGAAACACCTTTAGGCATAAACTCCGAATTAGGAACATTATTATTTGAATTTTTATTTTCGTTTTGTGAGTCAGCATTATTCTGAGTACATGCAGACAGTATAATTAAACATAAAACAATAAATAGTACATTTCTCACACACAATACCTCCTAAAAAAATCTTCATTACTTTTTATTATTTTGCTTTTATCTTCTATCTTTATTCTGACTTTCATATATTTCATAAAAATAGGAAGAACTGTTTGAAGTAATTTCTTCAGGAACCGGCCAACTTGGAGCCACATATATTATAAAAAAGGAGCAGGAGGCATCGATATTGACAAAAATTTATGTATTGGATACAAATGTCTTACTGCAAGATCCCAATGCGGTCTACTCATTTGAAGACAATGAGATTGTAATTCCAGCAGTTGTACTTGAAGAGGTGGATTCAAAGAAAAGATACTTAAATGATGTTGGCAGGAATGCAAGAATCGTCTCAAAAATGATTGATGGTTTTAGGGGTACAGGTAAACTCCATGAAAAAATTGTATTAGAGAATGGAGGGACATTGCGTATCGAATTAAACCATCGATCCTTTCAACAACTCCAAGAAATCTTTATAGAGAAAACGAATGATAATCGAATATTAGCTGTAGCAAAAAATATTGCCCTTGAAGAAGAAACAAAGACGGATGGGAAACCTGTTATACTCGTAAGTAAAGATGCATTACTCCGTGTAAAAGCAGATGCACTTGGATTGATGGCAGAGGATTTCTTGAGTGACCGAGTGGTCGAATTAGATCACATATATACTGGTGTACAAGAAATGTATGTCAACATAGATAAAATTGGAATGTTTTATGAACACGGTGAAATACCGTTACTTGAGTGCAGTGGTAATGGATTTTATCCAAATCAATTTTTAATCATAAGAGATGAACTTGGTAGTTCCGCATCAGCGATTGGTATTGTAAATGAGAAAGGTACAGCATTAAAGAAACTCATCAATCAATATGATTCCATTTGGGGTATCAAGCCAAGGAATGCTCAACAAACAATGGCTTTGGAATTATTATTTAGAAGGGATATTCCATTAGTAACGATGATTGGAAAAGCAGGTACGGGCAAAACATTACTTACCCTTGCTGCTGGTTTAATGCAAACCGAAGACTTGCGATTATACAAAAAACTGCTTGTGGCGCGACCTATTGTTCCTGTTGGAAAGGATATTGGTTATTTACCGGGGGAGAAGCAAGAGAAATTAAGACCGTGGATGCAGCCGATATACGATAATCTTGAATATTTATTTAATACAAAAAAACCTGGTGAGTTGGATGCAATTTTAGCTGGAATGAGTTCAATTGAAGTGGAAGCTCTAACTTATATAAGAGGTCGTAGTATCCCAGAGCAATTTATCATAATTGATGAAGCGCAAAACTTAACAAAACATGAAGCTAAAACGATATTAACGAGAGTAGGAGAAAGAAGTAAAATTGTTTTTGTAGGAGATCCTGAACAAATCGATCACCCATACTTGGATGAATATAATAATGGATTGACATATATACTGGAGAAATTCAAATCACAACCAGTTGCTGGTCATATTAAATTAGTGAAGGGGGAACGCTCAGGACTTGCTCAATTAGCTGCAGACTTACTGTAACGTAAAAAGCAGGCGGGTGCGTCCGCCTGCTTGATTCTACTCAACTCTAAATCCTTTGACGTGCTTAATTGGATTATCACGATTGGATCCATCTGGAAATAAAATGTGGACAGGACCGTCTTCACGTAGTGGCTTTCCTTCCTTTGAGAATTGGATAATGACGTCATATCCTTGCTCTAAAGGTAAAGAAAATTCTCCCTTATCTGTTTCAAAAATTAATGTGGTAGCATCTTCTAATGGTTCGGAATTATGTAAAAATGGTCTAAAAATAATACCAAATGTACCAGTTAACATTTTAATTTTTTCATATTTGCGTTCGGTCTTTAATGTTGGTGGGGCAACCGAGCCTTCTTTAATTACTCTATCCCAATGTTTAGAAGCAATTGTAAGTTCTTCTTCTTCCTCATTTTCATCAATTGAATGATTGAAATATGTATCTAAATCAATTCTGCGATCATCAAAAATCCAAGCACCTACATCTAAAGTTATTGGAAATTTTACTTTTCCTTTAATATTCATAATCAAATCCACGGTAATATCCCTTCCTTCCTATTAATAAATTATAGCGCTAACATTTATAAATTAAAAGAGTCTAGTTCATTTCCTTTTAGTTAGTTAGAAATCTCCGTTACCTCATTCTCTAATCCCTTGCTTTTTTTTGATATTAGTTGTAAAATTTATAGATAATACTGACCTTTTATAAGAATTGCTTACATATTTTTTAGGGACTCTAGCGCTAATGCGTGATAGGAGATAGGGGGATTAATGTGGTGTCTGAAACTCAAATAAATCATCGTGAAAAAGCCTACGAAATATTAAAGGCGGATGCTGAAAAGATATTACGTCTTATACAGGTACAGATGGATAATTTAACAATGCCGCAATGCCCTTTATATGAAGAAGTGCTAGACACTCAAATGTTTGGATTGTCTCGCGAAATAGATTTCGCTGTACGTTTAGGACTTGTGGATGAAAAAGATGGGAAAGAATTAATTGGTTCTTTAGAAAGAAAACTTTCAGCTCTTCATGAAGCTTCAATTGATAAATAACTTGTAGATTAAACATATAAATAGTTTACTTTTAACGCAAAAAATCATGTAAACTCAAACATTTTATTGAAATTGTTTGAGTTTTTTTCAATAATATGTGATAGCCTAGATTTTGAAAGGTGTTATTTCTTTTATGCCGAACTTATTTAAATAGATTGGAAGAATTATATGTTTAAAAAAATGCTTAAATCACATGACTATTCAATAATAGGTGTTTATATTTTCCTTTGTTTGTTTGGACTTGTCATGATATATAGTTCGAGCATGGTAATGGCTGTCCAACGTTATGGATATCCAGCTGATTTTTTTTACGATAAACAAAAAATTAACCTACTTATTGCATTCGCTGCATTTTTATTTTTTGCTTTTTTTCCTTATAAAGCTTTTAGAAATAAAAAGTTCCTAATAACGATGACAATAACTGCTATACTTGCTTTATTTGCAGTGTCCGCTTATGGTTATGTCGGAAATAATGCACAAAGTTGGATTAGTGTTGGTTTTAGAAGTATTCAGCCATCTGAGTTTGTCAAAGTGTCTGTCATTATTTATTTATCTGCCGTATATGCTAATAAACAAGCATATATAAACCAGCTAAATAAAGGTGTATTACCACCAATAATATATTTAGTATTTGTTTGTTTTTTAATTAAAATCGAACCAGATAATGGATCTGCAGTAATTACTTTCTTAATAGGTATGACGATAATTCTTTGCTCTGGAATGAAATTTAAAACATTAATGAAACTAGCAGCTATTGCTGGAGGACTTGCATTATTGTTTGTTCCGTTTATCCTATTTAAATTTGATTCTATCGTAACTGATAATAATATGGCCCGTATTACTGGCTTTTTACATCCGTTTGAACTTGCTCAAAAAGAAGGTTACCAATTAGTTAATTCTTATTTAGCTATTGGATCTGGTGGGCTCAAAGGTGTAGGTCTTGGACAAAGTGTCCAGAAATTAGGATATCTTCCAGAACCACATACTGATTTTATTATGGCAATTATTGCCGAAGAATTAGGTATAGCTGGAGTTATTATAGTAATTGGTGGATTAAGTTACCTAGTCTTAAGAGGAATCTATATAGGCATTAGGTGTCGCGATCCTTTTGGAAGTATGTTAGCAATTGGTATTGCGTCTATGATAGGAATTCAATCATTTATTAATTTAGGTGGAATGTCTGGCTTAATACCAATCACAGGTGTAACATTGCCGTTTATTAGTTACGGTGGATCCTCTATATTAGTTTTATCGATAGCGATGGGGATATTATCTAATGTCGCGATGTTTAAAAATTATGATGAAAAATATAAACATCAAAAAGTAGAGGATAAGCCAGTGTCACCATCAATCCCTTTGAATTATGAAAACAATTTTCGGTAAATAAAAAACTTGCATATTCATATATGCAAGTTTTTTTATGGTGTTTAAAAACTCTTTTTATCCATTTTGTTTTGAATTGCAGCTTGATTTGATGCGACCACTTTATTTCGTGATAAAAGCATGATGAAATAACATAATAACCCAAATAGAAGTGTTATAAATAATGCATGGAGCAGAGCGAAATAAATATTAAGACCTGTTAGGACGACAATCGCACCAGAAGTGACTTGTAATGAAACGATTATAAAAGCGATAATCCAGCCTAAATATAAAACTTTTTGATGTTTATAATGTCTTATAGCAATAATCATTACGTAGGCAATCCAGATGAAAATTAATCCGGCTGCTAAGCGATGTCCCATTTGTATCCATTCATATTGATTCACTGGTAATGTAAATGAACCATTTACACACATTGGCCAATCATGACAAATTAGACTTGATTCAGTGTGTCTTACTAAAGCGCCTGTATATACTACAAAATAACTGTAAATTGTCACACCTATAATATGAAATTTCATCCGTTTGTCGATAATAAGTTTTTCGGTATCAAATTTTTTATCGACTTCAAAAATTAGCAGTGTCAGTAGGAATACTGCTGCAAATGATATGAGTGAAATTCCAAAGTGTAAGGCTAGAACAAAATCTGATTGTGGCCAAAGCACTGCAGCTGCTCCGATTAAAGCCTGAATGATTAGAAAAGAGATAGACAAAATCGCTAATAGTTTTGTTTCGCGAATATGTCCTATAACCTTCCAACTCCAAATACTTAAAATAAGTACGAATATAGCAGCACTTCCGGATACGAGTCGATGAGCAAGTTCAATCACTAGTTCTGGTGTAATAACACTAGGGATTAGTTCTCCTTCACAAAGCGGCCAAGATCGACCACACCCCATACCTGAGTCTGTTTTAGTAACTAGGGCTCCTCCCAATAATACACCAATCATAATAAGAGTTGTGATAACGGAAAACCCTTTTAACTTACGGTACAATATTCCACCTTCTTACTATACTTAATTGTGATATCTTGATAGGTTTATACTTTTAATACCATAACTGATACTACCGAATCTTATTTTAAAAAACAACCGACAAAATTGTTACAATTCCTCTTGTGTAAACGGATTGCTTGAAAATCACTATAAAAATTGTACAATAGAGTTGATTCTTTAATGGTACGTTGTATTAAAAGCTGTCACAGATTTGCCATACACTTATCAAAATTTATAGCAGTAAAAGACGTGAATATGGTTTAATATTGTATTGTGCGACCACTATTAATCCTCCATAATGATTTTTTGACGAATTATGTTATAATGTGTAAGTCGATTTAAAATACATACATTTTCCAATTCGCCAAACGCTTGTTCACTTATTGAACAAATACTGAAACTTCTCCAAAAATAGAGAAAATAACAGTATTATGGCTTATAGTAAAGATTGTAGAAGATATTTTGAAGAGAGGAGGGGTTGAATGGGGAATAGTCGTACAATTACAACAATCGATGAAACATCAAGTCCTGCAAAAACTACTTGGAGTGATTTTACGGCATTAATCAAAATCGGAATAGTGAACTCGAACTTAATCACTACTTTTACAGGTTTATGGTTAGCGTTTATGTTCACAGAGAAACACTTTCTCCAATCTCTTGATATAGTTATTTTAACCTTAGTAGGGTCAGCATTCATTATTGCTGGTTCATGTGCCTTAAATAATTTTATCGATAGAGATATTGATCCAATAATGCAAAGGACAAAGGGAAGACCAACCGTAACAGGGAAAATTAGTGGCTCTAAAGTATTAATAATTGGATTTACTTTAGTCGGCCTTGGTTTATTAATGCTCTTTCTAACAAATATAGTAACAGGTGTCATCGGTATAATAGGCGTATTTAGTTACGTAGTGCTATATAGTATGTGGTCAAAAAGAAGACATGTTAGTAATACAATTGTTGGAAGCATATCAGGAGCAGTACCACCTTTAATAGGTTGGGCAGCAGTTGATCCGACATTACCTACGATGGCTTGGATGCTATTCCTTATTATGTTTGTGTGGCAACCTCCACATTTTTATGCCCTTGCAATGAGAAGGGTTGAAGAGTATCGAGCAGCTTCCATTCCAATGCTTCCAGTTGTTAAAGGATTTGAAGTAACGAAACGTCATATTATTATTTGGGTATTATTATTATTACCTACACCATTTTTTATGACAGAATTGGGAATGGCTTTTGTTATTTTAGCAACTATATTAAATATAGGTTGGCTCGTTTTTGGATTAATTGGTTATAAGACAATGGATAATATAAAATGGGCGACTCGAATGTTTGTATATTCATTGAACTATTTGACGATTCTGTTTACAGGAATGGTAATTCTTTCTGTATTTTAACAAATGGAAATAAGCAATGATAGTTTGAATTATTAGGGGTATTCTTTCTTATTTATAAGGAATCCATATATTAAAAGGCTTGACCTTAAGTTAAGACATTGAATGAAAGAGGGGTTTGATGAAATTATGAAACAATGGCTGCGAAAAATGCGTATCGTGTCAGTTCTTGCGTTTCTGGCACTTATCCTGTCTGGATGTGGCGAGAACTACTTGTCCGCATTAAAACCAGCGGGTGAAGTAGCGGAACAACAATATGATCTCATAATGTTTAGTTTAGCTGTTATGACACTAGTTATTGTTGTAGTAACTGTTATTTTTATTTATGTCATGATACGTTTCCGCCGCAAAAAAGGTGAGGAAAATAAAATTCCTAAACAAGTTGAAGGAAGTCATAAACTAGAACTTGTTTGGACAATTATTCCAATCATTCTTGTTATTATTCTTTCTGTTCCTACAGTAGCTGTTACGTTCTCTCAAGGAGATGTTTCCGCTATTGGTAAAAAGGATGCAGATGGTAATCCGGAAAATCTAGTAGTTAATGTTCGTGCTCATCTATATTGGTGGGAATTCGAATATCCTGATTTAGGGATTGTAACGAGTCAGGACCTTGTAATTCCAACTGATGAGAGAGTTTATTTCCAATTATCTTCTGCGGATGTAAAACACTCTTTCTGGATTCCACCTCTAGGAGGAAAAATGGATAACAATCCGGAAAACATCAATAAATTCTTCTTACATGTGGATCAAGAAAAAGCCGAGGAAGCTAATAACGTATTTTACGGAAAATGTGCTGAGCTATGCGGACCGTCCCATGCTTTTATGGATTTTAAAGTGAAAGCGATGCCTAGGGACGAATTTGATCAATGGGTTTTAGATATGAAAAATGCTGAAGCTCCTGAACCAACTACAGATTTAGCTAGACAAGGTGAAGAGGTATTTAATAATAGCTGTATCACTTGTCACGCGATTTCCGCAAGTAATGATGCACCGTTATTCGCACCAAACTTAACTAATTTTGCAGAAAGAGAAAAAATTGCAGGTATCCTTGATCATAATGAAGAGGAATTAAAAAATTGGATAAGAGATGGTCAAAAATATAAGCCAGGTAATCCAATGCCTGAATTTAAAAAAGATGCAATTAGTGATGAAGATCTAGATGCTCTTGCAGCTTATTTAATGGAGCTTAAAGTACAAGATAAGTAATTTTGGCTCTTGATAAAGAGGGAGGTTAAAAGGTGAGTACTATTGCTCAGAAAAGAGGCTTTGGTGCCGCACTTTGGGACTACTTAACGACAGTAGACCATAAAAAGATTGGGATATTATACATCGCTGCTGGTGGTTTCTTCTTTCTTTTAGGCGGACTCGAAGCATTGATTATTCGTATTCAATTATTCGCACCGAATAGTGATTTCATTAGTGCAGGTCTATTTAATGAAATGTTAACTATGCACGGTACAACCATGATTTTCTTAGCAGCCATGCCGCTGTTAATTGGATTTATGAACTTAATAATGCCATTACAAATTGGAGCTCGAGATGTGGCATTTCCATTCTTGAACTCACTTGGTTTTTGGCTATTCTTTTTTGGTGGGTTGTTATTAAACCTATCATGGTTTTTAGGTGGAGCACCTGATGCAGGTTGGACTTCTTATGCTTCATTAGCATTGAATTCTACTACGCATGGTATTGATTATTACGCATTAGGTATCCAAATATCTGGTTTCGGTACATTAATGGGTGGTATCAACTTCTTAGTTACGATTATTAACATGAGAGCACCTGGTATGACATATATGAGGATGCCGTTATTTAGTTGGACTACTTTTATTGCTTCTACTCTAATTTTGTTTGCATTTCCACCTCTAACAGTAGCATTATTTATGCTTACATTTGATAGAATGTTTGATGCAAACTTCTTTAATGTAGTAGCTGGTGGTAACACAATAATTTGGGAACACTTCTTCTGGATTTTTGGACACCCAGAAGTTTACATCTTAGTTTTACCGACATTCGGTATTTTTTCTGAGATCTTTGCAACTTTCTCTAGAAAGCGACTTTTTGGATATTCATCCATGGTCTTTGCAACAGTACTTATCGGTTTCCTAGGCTTCATGGTTTGGGCTCACCATATGTTTACTGTCGGTCTAGGTAGTATTGCCAATGCAATCTTCGCTGTAGCTTCATTTGCAATTGGTGTTCCTACTGGAATTAAGATATTTAACTGGTTATTTACTGCATGGGGTGGAAGTATTAAATTTACTACTCCAATGATGTATGCAGCTGCATTTATACCATCATTCGTAATGGGTGGGGTAACTGGTATCATGGTTGCGATGGCACCAGCAGATTATCAGTTCCATGATACGTATTTCGTTGTAGCGCATTTCCACTATGTAATTGTTGGTGGGGTAGTGTTAGCTATTCTAGCTGCTACACATTTCTATTGGCCAAAAATGTTTGGAACTATGTTAAATGAAACACTTGGAAAAATAACTTTCTGGTTGTTCTTAATTGGTTTCCATTTAACATTCTTTATTCAACATTTCCTAGGCTTAATGGGGATGCCACGAAGAGTTGCAACATTCTTACCTGGTCAAGGGTTAGACGCAGGAAACTTTATCAGTTCCATTGGTGCATTATTAATGGGTGTTGCGGTATTAATATTGCTGTATAATATTATTGTTACTTCTGTTAAGAATGAAAAAGTTGGCAACGATCCTTGGGGTGACGGAAGAACATTAGAATGGTCTTTACCATCACCACCACCGCACTATAACTTTAGACAACTTCCACTAGTACGTGGTATTGACACTTACTGGATTGAAAAAATGGAAGGGAAAAAAGAAGTTACAGCTGCAGAACCTGTAGGGGATATTCATATGCCTAACGGTTCAATTCTTCCTATATGTATTTCATTAGGATTCTTTATTGCTTCATTTGGAGCAATTTACCGTCAAGAACATTCTTGGGGGCTTGCAGTCCTAATCATTGGACTTGTAATTGCATTTGGTTCCATGTTAATTAGATCATTGAAAGATGATCATGGATACCATATTACAAAGGAAGAATTATTGAATGATAATGATAAGGGGGTAAGGGCATAATGCATGTTGAACAACCTTATACACCAAAAACATGGCCTGAATCACCCGAAAGAGCAACATTAGAGGGAAAAAATAAGTTTTTAGGATTCTGGTTGTTTCTAGGTGGCGAAACAGTACTTTTCGCTTCCTTGTTTGCAACATATCTTGCATTAAAGGATAAAGTACCAAATCCTGCAACTGATGTATTAGCTAAGGATTTATTTGAATTACCATTAGCATTTCTAATGACAATGCTATTACTGACAAGTTCCATTACAAGTGTGTATGCGATATATCATATGAAGAATTACCACTTCAAGAAGATGCAAGCTTGGTTGTTAATTACTGTATTATTAGGCTTGGGCTTCCTTGGATTAGAAATTTATGAGTTTTATCATTATACACATGAATATGGATTTGGATTTACAACAAGTGCTTTTAGTTCTGCATTTTATACGTTAGTCGGATTCCACGGTGCACACGTAGTGTTTGGACTTGGGTGGATTATCGCTCTAATGGTAAGAAATGCGAAGAGAGGATTAAGCCTATATAATGCTCCAAAGTTCTATGTAGCTAGTATCTATTGGCACTTTATTGATGTTGTATGGGTATTTATCTTCACTGTAGTATATTTAATGGGGATGGTGGGATAAAGATGGCAAACAACTTAAATTCTAACAATCCTAATGTAGAATATGAATATCGTCGTAGAAGAAATGCAGAGGAAATGCGTCACCAAGTAATTTCTTTCGCAATTTCCATCTTCTTAACGCTAGTAGCATTTGGTGCAGTGTATGCAGGCTTTGATAAATGGTTTGTAGTACCAGTAATACTACTACTAGCAGTTGTTCAAGTTATTTTTCAATTATATTACTTCATGCACATGGGAAATAAAGGGCATGAAGCACCACAATTGTTTTTATATGGTGGAGCTATAATCGGCTTTTCCATCCTACTTGGTTTTCTAACAATTGTTTGGTGGTAATTAATAGTATGGGGCTTCCGTTAGTGGAGCCCTATATTTTTTTGTTCATTTCCATTGTGGGACCTTAGAGAGTGGTGCGTCGACTAAAACCGGCATGTCCTGTGCAGGCTTAAGCTGCGACATCCTGTCGCTTCGCCTGCATTAGTACATCCTGTACGTCACAACGTTGACGTAACCTACCTCCTGTATGCCCACGTCGCTGACCAGGCGTTTCCACTTTTCTTTGTCTAGCTCTAGCTCCTATCGACTAGAAAACTTCTTGTCCTTCCCCCACCGATAAGTCAACATCGGTTCGCCTAGCGGCTTACCGTGTTTCCTTTATCTCAGTCAAAGGCCCTGAAGTTTTTACGTCGATAAACAGTCGCTGTCCGCTTTTCTTTGTCTAGTTCCAACGCCTAGCGACTAGCGGATTTCAGATCCCTTCCTACGATAAGTCAACATCGACTCGTTCCTCGCCGTGTTTCCTTTATCTCGTCAGGGCTCTTAGAAATCCGTACGTCGCTAACCAGGCGTTTCCACTTTTCGTTGTCTAGCTCCAGCTCCTATCGACTAGAAAACTTCTTGTCCTTTTCCCTCCGATAAGTCAACATCGGTTCGCCTAGCGGCTTACCGTGTTTCCTTTATCTCAGTCAAAGGCCCTGAAGTTTTTACGTCGATAAACAGTCGCTGTCGCTTTTAGTTTTGTCATGAACTTGTCATTTGGTTTTGTTGAAGTGGGGGGGTGGGAAAAGTATAATAGAGGTTAGGGAAGAAACCTAGTAAAGAGGTGAAGGTAATGCCTTTAAGTATTTTTGGATTTCGTGCATTATGGAGTCCATATTTTTTCATTTTTGTCGTGCTTATTATAGCTGGGTATTTTTATATCACTGTGAAAAATCGCCATAAATATTCAGAAAGTGAACCATTAAAGAAGAGTGAAGCAATTCTTTTTGTTATTGCAATGGTATTGTTATATGCAACAAAAGGATCTCCTGTCGATTTAATGGCTCATATCATGTTTACGTTCCATATGGTACAAATGGCAATTTTATATTTAGTTATACCTATACTTGTCATTATGGGTATTCCTAACTGGGTTTGGAGAAAGATAGTAGGTATTCGAGTAATCGAACCAGTTTTTAAATTCCTTACTAAACCATTAATTGCAATAATAATGTTTAATGGCTTATTCTCCGTTTACCATATACCATTAATTATGGATGCAGTGAAGATGAATATTTTTATTCATGCATTATATACTGTAGTTCTCTTTATATTTGCTATTTTACAATGGTGGCCATTAGTAAATAAATTAGAGGGACATCACCAACTACATGGTTTGAAGAAATTAGCTTATTTAATTGGTGATAGTGTATTATTAACACCAGCTTGTGGGTTGATCATCTTCGCACCAGCAGCTATGTATGGTACATATACAGACGGTGAAATGTGGATGAAGGCGATGGAACTTTGTGTACCGGGAACATTATTGACTAATCTATCGATAAGCGGACCAGAATTATTCGTCAATATGAAACCATTAGAGGATCAACAGCTTGGTGGAGTAATTATGAAAATAATGCAAGAGATTATTTTAGGAACAATGTTAATTAAGATCTTCTTTGAGTGGTACAAAAAGGAACAAGAAGAAGGAGATAAAATAAACGAGGCAGCATTATTAGAACCAAGAACTCAACCAGCAGAGTAAAAAATATACAGAAAAAGAATGTTACAAGGGGAAGATAGAAGCCTATGTCGGTTCCATTATTACCAACATTAAGTACATTGTGTATTATAATAAGTGCTATCCTCGTTGCTATTGGATGGGGAAAGATTAGAAAAAGGGATATTGATGGTCATAAAAAAGTGATGACAGGCGCTGCTATATTTGCAGTAGTATTTTTCATCATTTATTCTAGTAGAACCATTTTTGTTGGAAATACTTCATTTGGAGGACCAGATGAGTATAAAATATACTACACTATATTCTTAATATTCCATATTACGCTTGCAACTATAGGAGCCGTACTAGGAATTATTTCACTTGTTACAGGTTATAAAAATAAGCTTACATTTCATCGCAAGCTTGGACCGATTACAAGTATTGTGTGGTTTTTAACTGCCATAACTGGTGTTGTCGTTTACTTATTACTTTATATCATCTATGAAGGTGGTACGACTACTTCCATGATCAAGGCAATTCTTGGGCTTTAACATAAGTGTTTAATAGTAGCTGCTTGGGTCTAGTATCCGGCAGCTTTTGTTAATTTTATAAACATGGTTAATAATTGCAGTGTTATTGCGTATTATTATTAATAATAAGCTAGTAAAGGAAAAAGAACATGGTTTCATTGTCCATGTTCTTTTTAGTAAATTTATTCAGCAAATATTGCTAGTTCTTTATTAATTTTCTCAAGGATTTGCTTGCATTGTTTTACTAGATGCTCTGGAAAATACTCGTCTTCTCCATATTCAACGCCATGTGGATAATAATGCTTACCTAAAATTGGCTGCATTAATTGAATCACTGCATCGTGTGCTCCTACGTCACCTTCAATTGCATAACCTTGAACGCGTAGATAGTATGTACCTTCCTTAATTTGAAATTTATGATCGTATGTAACACGTTCATAATCCCATTGACCTGCTCTAACCATACCGTTTTGATCCATAACTACATCTAAATTATTAAGATCAACTTTAATGGATTCAATACCACTATTTTCAAATTTCATTAGTTTTCCCTCCAATTGTTGATGTCAAATTTGACCTAATATCTATAATGAATAAAATTACTCCATTTTATAATAGTCGAAAGTTGATATTGTTGCAATGAATTGACGATAAGAGTACTGGTTTTGCCATTATTTATCAATAAATAAAGTTTGAAGACGATTGATTGGACCATATTATTTATTAGCTTTCATGAGGAGCAATTTTATTATCCGGAAATATTAACGTTTACAATACTTTCTATTATCGAACTTAGTATGTTGATGTTATAATAATCATAAATTAATTGATATATCCTACTAAAGTTCTAATATATGATGATTTATTGCTATTTCATGTGGGAGGTGATAATTCTGCGCAGCATTATTCGAATTATAATTTTAGTGCCTATTATTTTTATATTAATGATATATAGTTATTCTATTCGAGATGAAAATGAACCCTTAAAAGATAATTTGAGTTCTCCTAAGGTTGACTATACGATAGAAGAGGATACATCAACTATTACGAAACGACCAGATGAGGGCTTATCAAAATATATAGGTAAATCAGGTAAGGAATTTACGGAAGTGTATGGCGAACCACAAAGAAAAGAACCATCCGCCTACGGTTATGATTGGTGGATTTATAAAAGTTTTTCGGGTACTTATATGCAAGTAGGTGTTGAATATGGAAAGATTGTAACTATATATGCACTTGGTAATCAACTGAATGTAGCACCATTTCGTATTGGTCAAACAATCGAAGAAATTTTTCGTACTACATTTTTAGAAGCTGAGATTTTAGTTACTATTGAAGATGGGGCATATCGATTTGAACTTTCCGAAGAGGATTTGAATATTCGGCCGCTTGTCCAATTAGGTGATATATACGCGCAATTATCACTAAATAAATACACAAGTAGTTTATCTAGTATACGTTTTTTTGATAAAGAAACGTTGATAGCAATGAGGCCATATGAATTAGTGTATCGAGGAGAATTAATTGAACCACCAGAAATAAGTGATATTGAATGGAATGAAATTGAGATAGGAATAGAACAACAAATCTTTGATATTACGAACGTAATTAGAGATAGGAATCAGCTTAAACGATTACAGTGGAACCAAGAATTGGGAAGAATAGCATATGAACACAGTAAGGACATGTTTGAAAATGATTATTTTTCACATGATTCACCAGATTTTGGGACATTAACTAACCGTTTAGAATCTAATGATATTAGTTATAAAAATGCTGGAGAGAATATAGCAGCTGAATATATGGATGGTCCAGCTGCAATTGAAGGTTGGTTGAATTCTGAAGCCCATCAGAAAGATTTATTAGCAGAAAACTTCACACATCTCGGTGTCGGAGTTTATCGTAAAAATTATACACAAAACTTTATAGAAATTGAGGATTAGTGATGGAGACCAAATTATGGTCTTTTTTTTGTATAGTATGATTACTACTAATAACAGCTTTATAAGTGAATGATGGTAAACATCACATTTCCACCTAATTTTTCATACTTTAAATAATAATAGAAAATTATTTGAGGTGAGTGTGGTGGCGGAAAAATTACATCCATCCGTTGAAGAATTTAAATTATTTGTAAAAGAACACCCTGAATTAGTAAAAGCAGTTCGAAGTGGTGAAGGAACGTGGCAAGAGTTCTATGAAGAGTGGTATTTATTAGGTCCAGATGATCCTAAATGGTCTAATTATAAACTGAATCAATCTACGGAAAGTAAATCTACGGAAAGTAATGATACAACGGAAGAATCCAGTGGTAATAGTAATTGGATTAACCAAATAACAGGTGTGTTAAAGAAAATGGATCCAAATCAACTTCAATATCATATTGGTCAGTTAAGTGAAGCTATTGGTGCTATACAAGGTGTAATGGGTCAATTCCAAAGTGAAAATAAACAAAATACAAATCAATCTCAAGGCGCGAGACACCCTTTCGCATTTAGAAAAGACTAAAAAGCTGGAGGGGAAAATTTTGAGACAAGAAATAGTGCAATACATTCATTCTAAAAATGATTTGAAACAATTTATTAGAGAACAACCAATTTGGTATAGGAAGTTAGCTAGGCACCCAGAATTATTGGAGCAGTTTGAAATAGCTTCGTTACATTATTTCCAGAAAACAATCCCACATCGAGTTCAAAGGTTTTCTAATAACCTACATATGGCCTCGATGATGATGAGTATGCTGCAATCAATGAATCAATCTGAATAAAATAATAGAAAATGCATGTAACCTTAATCATTAGTAAAAACTAATGATTAAGGAGTGATTTTCTTGAACAAGATGTTTTATTGCGTAATAATTTTATTATTCTTAAGTGGATGTAAACAAGAAGTTCCTGAGCCTGAAGCTTTAACTGTAGAAGCTACTGAATTACAAAAGAAAGATTTTTCGCAAGCAATTATTAAGCACAATGTTCATGGCAGAAATGTGTTAGTGGAGTGTAATGTAAAAGATATACACTTCGCTAATACCGCTAGTAAAAATAATGGAAAAGTTTTATTATATGTTAATAATAGGTTATACAATGAATATAATACTGCGGCCTTTGTTGTAAAAGGATTAAAATCTGGAACACATAAACTAAAAGTTGAATTAGTAGATTTGAATAATAAGTCGTATGGAGTAAGTAAGGAATTTTTAGTCACAATTATCTAATAGATGTGCAAGCATTATGAAAACATGGTAAAATTACGATTGGAGGTGAGCAAATGCTTGCTACAATCGAAAGTGTAGAATTATTAGATAGAGCGGAACTGTTAGGTGAATTGATACTGACATCAGAAATTGCTGAAAAGTACCGTTTTTATTATAAAAAATTATATAATGATCCGGAAACAAAAAGGAAAATTGCAGAGTTTTCAAAAATGAAAGATCTATATGAAGATGTCCAAAGATTTGGGCGTTATCATCCCGACTATAAAGAGATAATGGTTAAAACAAGACAACTTAAACGGGATATGGATCTAGATGAAAATGTAGCAAATTTCCGAAAAGCAGAGACTGAATTACAGGGATTATTGGATGAAGTTAGCATGATAATCGGAAAATCTGTATCAGAAAACATAAAAGTTCCTACAGGGAATCCCTTTTTTGAGACTGGGTCTTCTTGTAGTGGGGGGTGCGGATCCGGTGGAGGATGTGGGTGTTCTTAATGCATGAAGAAAAGAAAATAGCTAATGGCAGACAAGGTGTTATTATTTGGTTATATAGCTTAAAGAATGCCAAGACTTTAAGGAGATTTGGAAATGTTCACTATATTTCTAAACGAATGAAATACGTTGTCTTATATTGTGCACAGGATGAAGCAGCAGGACTTGTAGAAAAGTTGTCCTCGATGCCCTTTGTAAAAAAGGCAGAACTTTCCTATCGACCTTATTTAAAAACAGAATTTGAGAATTCTAAGCCTGATAAAGCGAAGGAATATGATTATAGAATCGGATTGTAATGAATGAAGCTGTTATAAAGGTAAGGTCAAATACAACCTTGCTAATATGACAGCTTTTTCTATGGTAAAAATGGATAGACGATAGGAGATAATGAATTGAAGAAGTTTTTATTTCTTATAATACCCATCATTTTAATGACAGGAATAATGTTATATTTTCAATGGAATGGCTTCTCATCAGATGCGGAAGAAGCTGTTGTCCCTGTGAAACAAACTGTTCGCATGTTTCATGATAAAAATATGATTAAGATTGAGCAAACAATTGATGGGCTGAAAAAGCAAAAATATACTATTGATTTACCAAAGCAAGCAGATAACATTGTATGTGAAGCAGGAAGTAATCAAAAATGTGAAATTGATGATGGTATTTTGAAAAATCCGAAAAGCGTTGTCACAATATCTTATGAACTCCCAGCACCAAAAGACCAAAAGAGTATTTTATATGACGGTTTTGTAGTCGAAATTAAAGGTATAGAAGTAAAGTCAACCCGTTTGGAGATTTCTGATTCACTTAAGAGAGAGGGTAGCTGGGTCAGCCCTGGAAGATTAGTAGGCAGTAAGAGAATGGATTATATTGATTACTATGTGTATGAACTTAACGAGGTTAGCCCAATTTTATATTGGCAGAAAGAAGTGTTAGATTACATAGAAGTAAATGATAATCTTATTGTTTATAAAAATAATAATGTCGAGATAGATATCACTCAACTTGATTTTGAAGAGATCAATTCAACAAAAGATTATGTCATATTCTCAAATGCACATACAGAATTTCAAACAGATTCATTACACCTTTTTCATGTACAAACTCCAATAAACACAATTCAAGAAAAAATTGTACTAGCAAATATCGATATGAAGTTTAATTTAGATAATAATTTGCAGTGGTTACGTGAAATTGTGTTAGCCATCATTTTAGAGCGTCCAGTTGGAACAGACAAAGCAAAAGGGATGTATAAGGAACTTTCGGAGAAACTTAGTGACAACGAACTAAATCATTTCGTTGATAAAATCAAAAATGATAACCGGATAATAACCTCACCAAAAGAAATGGATGAACTTTTGTCTACTGTATTGAATGCTCAAGTATTATTTTTTGAAATCAATCAGCATCAAAATACATTAATACCATTGATGTATAAGGATAGTCGAGAATTAATGATTGACAGTGATACAAATAAGGATATACAAGTAATTTTCGATGATGAAAAAATATATATTGAATTTATTCCTTTCTTACAAGCTATAGAGTACGAAGTGAGTTTAAAAGAGAATAGGGAAATTGCAGCAGAAAAAGGTGTAATTCAATATCATTTTTATCCGGAAGAGAAGAGGTTTATGTTAAATAATCAACGATATCAAATGACGCATAACCCTATTCGTTTATTTAATAAGGATCCTTATATTGAATTAAATGTTATTGATAAGCTTTTTAATGTTACTGTAGTTCAAACAGAAAAAGAAATAGTCATCAAATAATAAAAAAACCCTGCACATTATGCAGGGCCCTTCTAATTCCATTAAGGATAGAAGGCAAAGGGAGAGGAGAAACCGGAGGAAGAACTTAAGGGGAACGTAAGTCTTCTCCGCGGTTGGCAACAACATCACTTGATGCTGTTATCGTTATTATCGCCCTATAAGGATATTTTATACACATATACTATGTTAGAGCGAAAATTTCTTATTTGTGGAATGCATAAGGAACTTATGATAGGATGTAAAAAGAAAAAAATCTATTGTGAATCGGTGAAGTAATGAGAGTTATATCAGGATATTATAAAGGAAGACAATTAAAATCAGTGCCTGGGAAACAGACAAGACCTACTACAGATAAAGTAAAGGAAACAATGTTTAATGTCATTGGCCCGTACTTTTCAGGTGGGCTAGGCTTAGATTTGTTTGCAGGAAGTGGTGGTCTAGGGATAGAAGCCTTAAGCAGAGGGTTAGATAAAGTAATCTTTGTAGATAGAGATATGAATGCACTACAAACGATAAAAGCAAACGTTGGCTTATGTGGATTGGAAGATAAATGTGAAATATATCGAAATGATGCAGAGCGTGCATTAAAATCCATTATTAAGCGAGAAATCCAATTTGATTGTATATTTCTTGATCCACCATACCGTAAGCAAAAATTAGAGTCATTACTTAATATGATTGAGCAAAACAATTTATTAACAATGAATGGAACTGTGGTTTGTGAACACGGAACCGACGTAGTCCTTCCTAAGAAAATTGGTAATCTGGAACAGGGAAAAACAAGTGATTACGGAAATATTGGTTTGACAATTTATTATTTATCAGAGGCTATTAAGGAGGACTAACCAATGCCTAGTATTGCAGTTTGCCCCGGCAGTTTTGATCCAGTTACTCTAGGTCATATGGATATCATTCGTCGCGGAGCTAAAGTATTCGATGAGGTTTATGTTGCTGTATTGAACAATTCAACTAAGAATTCATTATTTACAGTAGATGAAAGAATAAGTTTATTGAGAGAAGTTACAAAAGACATTGTAAATGTGAAAGTAGACACGTTTAACGGTTTGCTTATAGATTATGCTAAGAGAGTTCGAGCTAACGCTATATTACGTGGGCTTCGAGCCGTTTCAGACTTTGAATACGAAATGCAGATGACATCTATGAACCGAGTTTTAGATGAACAAATTGAGACATTCTTCATGATGACGAATAATCAATATTCATTTTTAAGCTCTAGTATTGTAAAAGAAGTCGCAAAATATCATGGGAATATTTCAGAGCTTGTACCACCAGAAGTGGAAGAAGCGCTTCAACGTAAATTCAAATAGGACGATAAGGATGAGTGCTATTCTTATACAGGAGAACTCATCCTTTTTATATAAATAAAGATATAACATATAAGGGAAAGGATCGTAATTATTGGACCAATTTCTGCGAAATATTGCACTGTTTCATGCCACCACAAGTCATGTTGCTGTAGAAATACCGGAGCGGTTGTTTGAGTAGATTCAAGTTGAAATTTTGTAGCAATTGGCTTCCACAATAAGAACGTAAAAAATGCAGCAAATATACCTTGGAAAATTCTTGCTACAAAGAACGGTTTAAAATCTATGTCTGTCTCTGCTAAAATACTTGCTACTTGTGCTTGAACACTTAAACCACTAAAACCCAAAATAAAACTAACGATAATTGTTTTTTGCATTAAAGTTGCATTAGCGAGTTCACTCGTTAATTGACTACCTAATGTAATTTCAAATATGCCAGCAATTGCAGGAATACTCAATTCAATTGGTAATTGAAAGACAGATAAGAGGATAACAAAAAATGAAGCTAATATATGTGTAATATTTAATAGTAACAATAATTTATTTAGTACTGAAAATAAAATAATGAAGCCACCAATCATTAGTAACGTATGGATGGAAGATATAACAGCATCTCCTAATAATTTTCCGATAGGTTGCTTGTTTTTCATTCTTGTTTGATGTAATGCAGATAAAGCTTGTCTTATATTAAATAAGGAAGAGGTTCTTTTTCGTTCTTTTATCATTTTATGATCTTTTCCGTAAAATCTCATCATAAGGCCAACGCAAAAATTACCTAAGTAATGCGTAAGTGCGAGAATGATTCCCAGTCTTGGGTTATGAAAAAAGCCAACAGATACAGCGCCGAAAATAAAAAGTGGGCTTGAAGCATTTGTGAAAGAGACAAGTCTTTCTGCTTCAATTTTCGTTAGTTGCTTTTCTTGTCTAAGTCTAGCTGTTAGCTTTGCTCCAGCAGGAAATCCAGTTGCCATTCCCATTGCCCAAGGAAAACCTCCAACTCCAGGTACTTTAAATAATGGCCTCATTAAAGGTTCTAATAATGTCCCAATAAATCTAACTACTCCAAATCCAATTAGTAATTCCGCAATCACAAAAAATGGAAATAATGAAGGGAAGACAATTTCCCACCACATTTTTAAACCACGAATGGATGCCTTAAATGATTCCTCAGGAAGAAAAATCATTGTAATTGCCATAAATGTTGCCCCTGAAGCTAATAAAATTGTCTTTAATTTAGATACATTCAACACCAATACCTCCTGTCCAACATCCACACAATCAATATACTCATAGAAATAATTTTTAGACCATAAAATGTTGTAGGAGGAGATTTGTGTGGGAATGCCTAAAGTTGGTTTGGCTCTTGGATCTGGAGGCGCAAGGGGATTTGCTCATTTAGGAGTTATTAAGGTGTTACAAGAAAACTCTATTCCAATCGACATGATTGCGGGCAGCAGTATGGGAGCACTTGTAGGTTGTTTCTATGCATTTGGTCATGATTTGGACCAGTTAATTAAGTTATCCACCGCGTTTAAAAGAACGTATTATTTAGATTTTACTGTACCAAAGATGGGATTAATAGCTGGAAACAGAGTGAAACATTTAATTGACTTGTTTATGCATGGGAAAAACTTAGAAGATTTGAAGATTCCTGTATGCGTCATTGCTGCCAATCTTCAAACAGGTGAAAAAGTGGAGTTCAAAAAGGGATCTATAGCACAGGCAGTTAGGGCAAGTATTGCTATACCAGGTGTATTTACTCCAGAGGAAATAAATGGATCATTGTTTATAGACGGTGGAGTAGTGGATCGCGTACCAGTTTCAACAGTTAAAAAAATGGGTGCTGATATTATCATTGGTTGTGATGTTGCTAGATTAAATACAAAAGCGGAAATTACGACGATTTATGATGTAATCATGCAGAGTTTGGATATACTTCAAATTGAAATAGTGGAAAATAGAAGAGAAGAATCAGATATTATGATTCGTCCACCTGTAGAACAATTTAGTGCAAGAGCTTTTACTAACATTAACGAAATAATTAAATATGGTGAGATAGAGACACGAAAAATGCTACCAGCAATAAAAGCGAAAATGGAACAATTTAAATAAGAAAAGGAGAGACACGGAAAGACGTTTATTCTTTTAGTGTCTCTGGTTATTTGTCCTTGATCAAAACCCAACTTGTACTTTGCCAAGACTTAGGAGCCTTTTGCTTGAATTCTCTCTGTTTCTTTTATTTTATCCTTACCTACATTATTTTGTTCAAGCCTCTTTCCTTTAAGTAAACAGGTGGTTGGGCAAACTCTTGCTTCAACAGCTTTGATTTATAAGGCTCATTTAACCCGGTCGCATATACATTTGCAGCTTTTACATCAAGCTGAATCATTTCGTTATCAAAAGCAGAAACTTTAGAAACAAGAGGGATTTCTATTTCCTTCTTAATTTGGTTTAAATAAACCCTACCAGCCTCACTCATCCCGAGTAAACGAGCATAAGAAGGAGTTTCTCCTAATGAATGAATAAAGCTTTTGGGGGTATTCGTTAAAATATGTACACACATTCGTTGTAATCTAGTCCATGTATAACGTTTCGTCTTTATAATTTGCATAAAAGTCTCAAAGCTATTGGCTGATTTTGCTGCTCTTAATAATCGGTTTTCTATTCCTTCTTCCACTTCATAAATCTCTCGCAGGCTAGTTTCATTATGAGAAAACAACTGATATTGTAACAATGGCCAATAAACTTCCCAATCATGGAATTGGCCATAATTTGCATGATAACTTTCCAATTCAGATGTTGTGGATTTTGGTAAGTAAGGTTCAACATCTGAAAGGTTACCATTTTGCTGTAAAGCTTTTCGAATGGAAGTAGCACTAGCAATTGTAGCATTAGAAAAGTCTTGATCATGATATTCTGCATTTTTTCTTTTTACTGTATAAAAATCAAGTGAAGAATGTAATCTTTTAGCTGCTGCATAATAATGATAGCCAAGTATGTTATTTGGTTTTGACAAATCAATCATATCTTTATCAGGCTGAAGTTTGTCAAATGCTTTCGCTAAAGCAGTTGGATAACTTACTCCTTCTTTTATAAATGTGCGAATATAATGCTCATAACTATCCCTATGTTGTTCTAAAAATGTATATGTACTTACAAAATGATTTACATCGCCTGATTCACTACCATAGCAAATTCCATTACACTTCAATGCATCCAGTATATAAACGGAGCCAAATGCAAATGTTTCTGCTTGTTGTACAGCAAAAGCGTATGGAAGCTCGATAACTATATCTACTCCTGCATGTAGCGCCATTTTAGTACGTGCCCATTTTGATACTAGTGCAGGTTCACCTCTTTGTAGGAAATTTCCGCTCATCACTGCAATGGTTATATCAGATTGTGATAGTTGTTTTGCTGATTGTATATGATATAGGTGTCCATTATGAAAAGGGTTATATTCTACTACTACTCCAACACTCCGCATCATCCATTTACCTCCTTTTACTAAAATCAATTCCATCCTTACATATATCATACTGTCATAATAGAAATTATAAACACCTTATGAATACTTGTATACTTGGAAAAGCTAATTGTTATTGGAATTATATCTTTTGGATTTGTAATAAGTGGTGGGGTGTCTTACGTTTTAAGGCTTGAATAAATCCCGATATAATAAGTGTTCAGGATAATGTGTTATGCAACTGTTTTTTTATTGACAAACTTTGTACTGAAAGCTATAATTACTTTTGTTGCCTAGAGGTGATATCGATGAAATGGACAGTTAATCAATTGCGGAAATATCGTGAAAATGGCCTGAAAATTGATGGTTATGTCAACGTGGCAGAAGGATTAAAGAGACGTGACTCGGAAGTTAGAGGAGCATCTTTAATTCATATCACGGGAAAAGCCAAACTTGATTCACAAAAAGTAACTTTTGACCTTCATTTAACAGGGTCAATAATATTACCCTGTTCTAGAACTCTTGTAGATGTAGATTTTCCTATTGATATCCATTCAACAGAAATCTTTCTGTTAAATCCTCAAGAAGAAGAATTTGCCGAAATGGACGAATTCCACCATGCGGAAGCAGGTATTGTGGATTTAATGCCTATCATTGAAGAGTTAATTATATTGGAAATTCCAATACAAGTTTTCTCAGAAGCTGCTCTTGAAAATAAGGGTCTTCAGGCAGGAAGTGACTGGGAAGTAATGACGGAAGAACAATATTTGCAAGATAAGGAAAAAAAAGTAGATCCGCGTTTAGCAGGATTAGCTAAATTGCTGGATAACAATAATGAGTAAAATCAATCACTAGAAAGTGAACGTTATCCTTTTAAGGAGGTGGGAAGAATGGCAGTACCTAAGAGAAGAACATCTAAAACAGCAAAAAGACAACGCCGCACACATTTCAAACTGCAGGTCCCAGGTATGGTTGCATGCTCTAATTGTGGAGAAATGAAACTAGCACACCGTGTATGTAAAGAATGTGGAACATATAAAGGCAAAGAAGTAGCAAGCAATTAATAAAAAATCGTGAAGAGACCATTGCTCTTCGCGATTTTTTTATTATCTTAATATGATCTTAATTTAATTCTATCTCTCCTATTTGAAGCATATAATTAGAAAAAAAATAGGAGTGATATATATGACAGCTGCACGCCAAGATGCATGGACTGCTGATGAAGATTTAGTGCTTGCGGAAATAGTGCTTGCGCATATAAGGGATGGGAGTACTCAACTACAAGCCTTTGAAGCAGCAGGAAGAAAACTAAAAAGAACAGCCGCTGCTTGCGGATTTCGCTGGAACTCAAATATCCGGAAGCAATATAAAGAAGCTATCGACTTAGCTAAAAAACAAAAAAAGGAAAAGAAAAAGGAAGTAACGCAAGAAGTTGTCCCAACAGTAAATCCTTCAGTTCTAGTGAAAGAGAGTGTGGAAGCTGAAGTGAATGAACAGGAAGTTGTTAGTATTAGTGATGCTCTCCAATATATTAAAAGAATAGAAACTGAATTAGAAAATATTTCTAATTATAAAAAAGAAAATGCCAAACTAAGAAATAAAATAGATGAACTCAACGATGAGAATGCGAAAGTACTAAAGTCATTAGATAATTTAACGGAAGAATATAATATGTTAAAAGATGAATACAACTCCTTAATAAATGTACTGAACAAGGCAAGAAAAATGGCAGAAGACTTTAGCGCATAAGAGAGCAGATGAATTCAAGTTCATTAAGTTCTTTTAATGAAATGCGGTTGAGACAAACCGATTTAACTTGGATGTAGATCCGAATAATGTAAGTGTAGCTATACCGCTTCGGAAATATACTTCGCTTGTAACAAAAAAATTTTTATAATTAATAAAGTGACCGAACTATCTTATTTTGAAATAGGATAGTTCGGTTTTTATTTGCAACTATATTCCTTTTTCTCAACCTGTTTTTATTCCATTCTGCTTTTTGGCTATTTATAGTGGAGTAAAACATAATTAGCATCAATCGAAAGAATCTGTTCTCTACATGTAAATTGAATAATTAAATTTAAAAATTAAAAAAGGCTTCCAATATGTCAAATATGTTGACACTTTGGTAAGCCTCGTTTTTGTACCTTTGTTTTTAAAATGATTTAGTATGCAGTTGGTTCAGCTGGTTGTTTGCGAACGAAGCACATAATACCTGCTATAATGAAAAGTAATGCAGGTAAAAATCCAAGACCTAAGCTAATAATACCAACTAGTACACCGCCAACTATATACATCCAACCTGCTAATTTCGGATTTTTATTACCTTTTATGCTTATAATAGCTATTATTCCAAAAATAATTCCAATAATGGATGCTATAATAATAGCCCAGCCACCTGTAGAGAATAGCCCAAGTACCACATCAATATCTTCTTGTACCATCATAGGGTCATCTTGAACTTGTTTTTCCACTTCAGCCCTTACTTCATCAGAAGATGCTGTCCAAATTAAAAACATTCCTAAAAGGCTCATTAATCCACTAATGATTGTTCCAATGATTCCTAGTGTAAATTCCGCTGTTCTTTTCAAACAAATACCTCCTAAAATATCATTCTTTTAATTATACGATATTTTGTATGAATAGTTTCATATTTTTCATTATTTTTATTGAATTCCTCTCAAATGCGAAATAACTAACTACTTTCATTCCGTTTTTGCTACAATAGTACTATAAAATACAATGTTTATAGGTGATAACGTGAAGGTAGGAATAATTGGTGGTGGAGCGGTTGGACTACTATTTGGCTATTATTTAAGCCAGAACCATAATGTAACGATATTTACAAGAACAGTAGAACAGGCTACCGTATTAGGCAAGGAAGGTATAACTGTCTGCAGCGAGAATTTGGCAAAGACTCGCAAAGTTAGTGCTGAAGTAAGTCGTGATATGATAAAGAATCAGGACTTTATCATTGTAGCTATGAAGCAATACCATTTTTCCACACTTAATCTACCTGATATACTACCATCTGACATTCCAATATTATTTATTCAGAATGGTATGGGTCACTTGTCATTAATGGAACAAATGTCTAATGAGAAAATCTTCGTCGGTACCGTAGAGCATGGTGTTAGGAAGGTGAATAGTACGACAGTAGAGCATACTGGAATTGGACAGACGAATGTAGCGATTTATCGGGGGTTAGAGGGGGATTTTACTGATTTTCCACTATCAAGAGATCATCACTTTCCATTTGAAATTAAAAAAGAGTATGAAGTGATGTTGATTTCAAAATTATTAGCGAATGCAGTTATAAATCCACTAACCGCAATTTTCCAAGTGAAAAATGGTGAACTGATTACTAACCCTTATTATTTTTCTGTGTTTGAACAGCTTTTTGATGAAATCGTAAGCGTTTTTCCAACCGTTAATAAGGAACAGAGCTTCCTCCATATTAAACAAATTTGTTTGCAAACGAGAAACAATACATCGTCGATGCTTAAGGATATTATAAGTGGGGGAAAAACAGAAATTGATGCTATTTTAGGTTATATAATGGAAGAAGGAAATAAAGTTGGTAATGATATGCCACTCACCTCTGCTGTATACAACATGATAAAAGGAATGGAGTATAGGGGAGGAATAGAAAAATGATGGAATCGATTATGTCTTCTTTAACAGCGATAATTATCATTTTTCCGTTTGTTTTATTTATATTAGTATTTTATATTGGAAAACAAATAACAAACAAAAAGCGAAGTGCGAGGAACATAGCTATTAATGTGACTACAATCGCACTTATATTTTCTGTACATTTTATCATTATTTCAATATGGGCGAAGTCATTGATTTGGGCAATTATCTTATTTATGATTTTAAGTGCTATTATTTTTACATTTTTATATTGGAAATTTGCAAATGAAATTGTTTATCGAAAAATCTTTAGCAGATATTGGAGATTAAATTTTTTATTCTTTTCGTTTGTATATCTGATTTTACTTCTTTATGGATTAGGGTCAAGAATATTCGAAGCAGTGAAAATATAAAAATTAGTGCAAGTTATTATCCTTTTATTTCTGATTTTGTTATACTAACCGTTAGTAAATGAAGAAAGGAAGTACGGTATATGGAATTTGAAAGCATGGTCATTCCAGCAATGAACGACTTTGCTTCTCTTTATATAGAACAAAAAGAGCCCGTAAGAGGTTTCTTTCATTATGATATAACGGAGAACACAGTTTTTGAAAAAAGATATCAAGATGTAATGAATCGTAAGTATAACCGTGCAGACCTTGCAGAATGTATAAAAGCTTATATGTTGAAATTTCCCCAATCGGAGCAAACTAAAAATTCACTTAAAAAGCTGCAATTACATAATTCATCAGTAGTAATTGGGGGACAACAAGCTGGACTATTAACGGGTCCTCTTTACACAATACATAAAGTAATATCTATTATTAAATTAGCAGAACACCAAGAAAAGAAATTAGGGACACCAGTTATACCTGTCTTTTGGATTGCGGGCGAGGATCACGACGTACTCGAAGTGAACCATGTATATGTAGAAGCTGGTCAATCCATGAAGAAAATGAGTTATCAAGAAGTAAATGTCAATGAGAAGAGAATGACATCTGATATATCATTTAATAAAGATGAGATGAAAAAGTGGATTGATTCTATCTTTATGCATTTCGGAGAACGGAAGTATACAAAAGAATTACTCTCATTCATTGATGAAGTTTTACAATCCAGTCATACGATAACTGATTTGTTTTCTTACATTATTATGGAGTTATTTAAAGATTATGGATTGCTTATTATGGATGCTGCAGATCCGAACATTAGAAAGTTAGAACAATCTTACTTCGAACAACTAATTAATGAAAACACTCAAATCACTAATGCAGTTTTACAACAACAAGATATAATTACAGGTCACGGTTTTAAAAAAGCGATCGAGATAGACGCGGATTGTGCAAATATTTTTTATTACAAAAATAATGAACGCTTATTATTAAATTATGACCCGCTGGAAGATATGTTTGTGGAGAAAAAAGGGAATTTTCAAATCGAGAGACGATTATTACTGGAGGAACTGAATTCGAGTCCTGAAAAATTTAGTAATAATGTTGTAACTAGACCTGTCATGCAAGAATTTGTTTTTCCAAGCTTAGCATTTATCGCTGGGCCAGGTGAAATTGCATATTGGGGTGAGTTGAAGCAAGTATTTGAACATTTGGGAATTCAAATGCCACCAATTATTCCAAGGTTGAATATGACCTTTGTTGAGGCTGTAGTGGAAAGAGATGTTAATGAATTAGAACTGGATTTAAATAATGTATTAAAAAATGGTGTGAATTCTTCCTTGCAGGTCTTCCTTGACTCAGAAAGAGATCAAGAATTGATATCCAAGTTAGATGAGATTGCATCCTATTTAAAAGCTGAATATAACGATATTTTTTCTAGACTCGAAGAAAGTGATCGTGGTCTACTACCTTTAGCGAAAAAGAATTTAAACTTTCATTTACTGCAACTAGAATTTCTAGAAAGAAAATCAAACTTTAATATGGAACAAAAATTCCAGGCAACTTTAGATAAATATAAGAAAGTAGAACGTCATCTTTACCCTAATGGAATTCCACAAGAAAGAATATGGAATATCTTCTATTATTTAAATGAATATGGTTTATCTTTTATAGATCAGCTAATGATGGAGAATTTTGAATTTGATGGAAAACATAAGGTGATTAAAATTTAAACGACCTACCCCACTAAGGGAAAGGTCGTTTTTTTTATTTCTAGGAAAAAATAAGGAATTTTTTATGAAATACAGAAAAAGAGTGGTGAAAGGTGGGGGGATGTGGTACATTAAATATAGAAAGTGGGGGGCATTAATATGTTCATGGGAGAATACCAACATAATATTGATGCGAAGGGTCGTTTAATAGTCCCTGCAAAATTTCGTGAGCACCTCGGAGAAACTTTTGTAATTACTCGTGGGCTTGATCAATGTTTGTTCGGTTATCCTCTTGAAGAGTGGAAACAAATAGAGGAAAAGTTAAAGACACTCCCAATGACTAAAAAAGATGCCCGTGCATTTACACGCTTCTTCTTTTCTGGAGCGGTAGAATGTGAAATTGATAAGCAAGGCAGGATAAACTTGCCAACAACACTACTTGGTTATGCAAAATTAGAAAAAGAATGTGTAATTTTAGGTGTTTCAAGTAGAATTGAGATTTGGAGTAAGACATTATGGGAAGACTATTTTGCAGAATCAGAAGAATCATTTGCTGAAATAGCTGAGAACATGATTGACTTCGATATTTAAATTCAAAAATCTCTCTATTTCATGTAAAAAGATGCAAAGAAAGTAGTGACAACCATGTTTAATCATACAACTGTGTTATTAAATGAAACTGTTGAAGGTTTGAATATTCGCCCGGATGGTACATATGTAGACTGTACACTTGGTGGAGGTGGGCATTCCGAAAAAATTCTTTCTCAATTATCAAGTGAAGGAAAACTGATTGCGTTTGACCAAGATGAAACAGCAATAGCACATGCAAGGGAAAAGTTATCAAAATACAAAGATAATCTAATATTTGTAAAAAGTAATTTTAAACATCTGAAAGAAGAAGTAAACCGTTTAGGCTTTTCTAAAGTCCATGGGATTGTATATGATCTAGGAGTATCTTCACCACAGTTAGATACACCAGAACGTGGGTTTAGTTACCACCACGATGCCCCACTCGATATGCGTATGGATTTAGAAGGGGAGATTACCGCTTATGATGTAGTGAATCACTGGGCTTATGAAGATTTGGTTCGAATTTTTTTCAAATATGGGGAAGAGAAGTTCTCGAAACAAATCGCACGAAAGATTGAAGCTGCACGTGAAAAATCACCAATTAATACAACAGGTGAGTTAGTAGAGCTTATTAAGGAAGGGATTCCTGCACCAGCAAGACGAAAAGGCGGTCATCCTGCTAAACGAGTTTTTCAAGCGATTCGTATTGCTGTAAATGATGAATTAAATGTATTTGAAAGTTCTTTGAATCAAGCAATTGATTTGCTTCATCCAGAAGGGAGAATATGTGTAATTACTTTCCACTCTTTAGAGGATAGAATTTGTAAATCAGTATTTAAAGAAGCAAGTGAAGGACCACCATTACCTCCTGGATTGCCTATCATTCCTGAAGGATATGAGCCACTCATAAAACTCATTAATCGAAAGCCAATTATTCCTTCGCAGGCCGAGCTGGAAGAGAATAACCGCGCTAGATCATCAAAATTAAGGATTGCAGAAAAATTATAGTAGTATAAAATATAGTTATTGGAGGGAGTTATTTTTGAGTAATTTAGCACGTAAATATCAACAACAATATAAACCAATAGAACAAACTGAAGTCCAGAAACAGACGATTAGACGCAAATCACTAATTACTCCCGGTGAAAAAATTCTTGCAGTTATGCTAGTAATATTTCTTGCTATTATGGCAGTTCAAATAATTTCCTCTCAAGCGAATGTTTATCAAATCAATATGCAAATTGAAGACACGAAAACCGCTATTCAGGAACAGGAAAAAATAAATGGAGATTTAGCAATGCAAGTAAGTGACATGAGCCGGTATGAGGAAGTTTGGAAAAAAGCAAAAGATTTAGGATATAAATTAAATGCAGATAATGTTAAGGTTGTTGGAGAATAATGAATAAAAAATATAGAAACATTGGAGCAGCGAGCTTTTTTATCTTCTTTAGTCTGCTCTTTTTTGTGTTAATTGTCCGATTTATTTCTATTCAATACACTGGAGAAGTGGAAGGAAAAGTATTAACGGCTCAAGCTGCACAATTATATATGAGAGAAGACGTTATAAAAGCACAACGTGGAAGTATTTATGATAACAACGGTGAAGTTATTGCTGAAGACGCAGCATCTTATACATTAGTTGCTATTCTTTCAGATACGATGACAACAGATCCAGATTATCCGCGACATGTAGTTGACCCTCGTAAAACAGCAGCACAATTAGCACTTCATATTGATATGAGTGAACAAGATATATATGATCGTTTAACTCAAGAAGGAAGATTTCAAGTTGAATTTGGACGTGCAGGTAAAGATTTGTCTAACTCTGTGAAAATAGCAATAGAGGAACTTCAATTACCTGGAATAACATTTATTAAAGATACGAAACGATATTACCCAAATGGTATTTTCGCATCGCATTTAATAGGTTATGCACAAAAAGATGAGGAATCATCAGAATTAGTTGGAGTTACAGGACTGGAAAATAGCTACAATGATTTACTTGATGGTGAAGACGGTTCTTTTAAGTATGAAGGAGATATATGGAATTATATTTTACCTAATTCTAAAAAACACGTAGAAGAACCGGTAAATGGACAAGATATTTATTTGACCATCGATAAGAAGATTCAAACTTTTCTTGAAGACGCTATGAATAAAGTGGATGAACAATATAAGCCGAAACGAATTATGGCTGTTGTAGCGGACCCGAAAACAGGGAAAATCTTAGCAATGGGCCAACGTCCCACTTATCATCCAACGACACGAGAAGGTATCGATCAATCTTGGCATAATGAGATTATTGAGACTTCATTCGAACCAGGTTCAACGATGAAAATCTTTGCACTAGCAACAGCAATTGAAAAGAATGTATTTAACCCAAATGACAAGTTTGCTTCTGGACAATATTGTTTAGATGGTAAAAATTGTATAAATGACCATAACTATGGTAAAGGATGGGGAACTATTTCTTATCTAGAAGGCTTTCAGCGTTCATCTAACGTAGTGATGGCCAAATTATTAGAAAAAATGGGTGCAGAAACTTGGCTTGAATACATGAATAAATTCAAGTTTGGGATGAAAACAAATATCGGACTTCCGAATGAAGTACCAGGAAAGATCTTGTATAATTGGCCAATTGAGAAAGTAACAAGTGTGTATGGGCAAGGTACCACTGTCACTGCTATTCAAATGGTTCAGGCGATGTCAGCAATTGCAAACGATGGTAAGATGATGAAGCCTTATGTCGTGGACAAAATTGTGGACCCGAATACCAAAACGGTTACAGAAACAAAACCAGAAATTGCAGGTAATCCGATATCTGCTGATACAGCTAAGCGAGTACGAGAGATCTTGGAAACCACTATTACTTCTGAAAATGGAACTGCAAAAACGTATCATCTTGAGGGATATAGAGTTGGAGGGAAAACAGGTACTGCTCAAATACCAAACCCTGATGGTCCTGGTTACTTGGATGAACGAAATGAATACATTTTCTCGTTTCTAGGACTAGCGCCTGTTGATGATCCACAGCTAGTTATGTATGTCGCTGTCGAGGAACCTCAACTAGAACCGGATGAAAACGGTAGTAAGCCAGTTTCGATGATTTTTAATACCGTAATGAAAACAAGCTTACAATATTTAAATATTGAACCTGAAAAGACTACAGAAGTGAAGAATACTAGTTTACCAGACTTAACAAAAATGAAATTACAAGATATACAAACATTTGCGCAAGATTCTAATTTGGAATTAGTTACGATCGGAAAAGGAAACAAAATAGTAGAGCAATTCCCAGCTAGTGGAGTCTCCTTGCTAGAGGGTGAAAAAATTATAGTTAAAACAGACGGTGATATATTTGTGCCTAATATGACCGGATGGTCGAAGCGCGATGTATTAAAGATTGCTCAAATTGCTAGCTTAGAGCTTAATATGGTTGGTAACGGTTATGCATATAAGCAAAATTTTCAACCTAATACATCTGTTCAAGCAGGTGATCAGCTAGTTGTCCATTTTGAAACACCAGCTGCAAAGATAGAAAGGGAACAAGCTGAATCACAATCTGATACTGAAGACAAAGTTACAGATGAATAAAACGACATAAGAAAAGTCTAGTACAGAACCAATTAAAGAGGTTGGAACATAACCATTTGACTTGAATGTAAATCCGAACAATGTAAGTGTAGCTATAACGCTTCGGAAATACACTTCGCTTTCCACGGGCTTAGAAAAGTGAAAGGCGCTTGCTTATCGGCGACAAGCAAATGTTCTGAGACAAAGAAAGGCGTACTTTGCCTTTCATGTCTCAGGTTATTTGACCTCGAGCCGATAGCGCCTACAACTAGACAAGGCTAATGAGCCTCCTCGGCGCTAAACGCCTGTCTAGCTTAGGCTCCTAGCGGCTAGCGAACGATCCAATCCTTTCCCTACGATAAGTCAACATCGGCTCGTTCCCTCGCCGTGTTTCCTTTATCTCAGTACAGGATTGGCTCCCGTTCGTAAGCCGCTGATCAGTCGCCTTCGCTTTTCTGTCTGCGGTGTCTCATCGAGGCCTTTATTCCCGCAGTCAACCATGTATTCAAAATACACCACAGAAAATGAAAATGATTCTAGTAGTTTGTCTATACTGATGCTACGGCTGGATGAGGAAGGTCGAAACTCCTTGGTGCGTTAGAGCCCTACCCGCAGTCTGACTCCTTCGACCACGGTGCATCACTGACTGTTGCTCCCGTAAGGGAAGCACTCATGGTAGATTAACCCTATTCTGGTTGTTGCGCCAGCCTCTAATATGATTGGCCGTAGAAAGGATGTTTTCAATGGATATAATCATTGAAAGAGCCTGTGGTTTGGATGTTCATAAGGACAGTATAACCGCATGTATTCTTACACC
>VEFU01000269.1 GCA_007679095.1 Paenibacillus bovis | reverse complement strand
CTGTTAAAATTAATTAGAAACGAAGTTTCACCAACACAAAACAAAACAATCCAACCAAGACTTCAAAACCCCTTCACCAATAATCCCCAACCCTTCTATCTCTATCCACCTAAACACACCCCCAAAATAAAACAACAACTTCCTTATATTCCCCCTTATATTCGTCCACCACCCATTCCAATCAATCCGATTCACCCATATCATCCCCAATTCCTTACCTTCAAATATAACCATAAAACTCACCCAAAACACAAATCCCAAACCCTAAGTCTCGAACAATTTATTTCACCT
>VEFU01000268.1 GCA_007679095.1 Paenibacillus bovis | reverse complement strand
GTACATCAGTCGAATCTTGAAACGCACTTCTCCACCATACCTCATTATACTCCTTTACACGTACTCACCTACAAATCCATATTTACCAATTCTTACCAACCATAAATGAAAACCAAACACAGGCAATAACATTAAACTATTTCTTTCACTTCCATTATCAAACTATTTCTCATATCACAAACCTTCCAATCCCCACAGTCAAATCAACAATATTTCAACGACTAAAAACACTTACCTCCCAATATCCACCCCACATCAATCCATAACATTCAACCAAACTTCTTCCAACAC
>VEFU01000267.1 GCA_007679095.1 Paenibacillus bovis | reverse complement strand
TTTACTTTCCATGATCGAGAAATCACACTACATCCAAGTCAAATGATTTCCATCCCTTTACCAAATGCTACACTAAACAAATTAACACCCTCCTATTATTTAATCCCTCCAATCTTACCTCCTTTTAAAAAACCTCTAATTCCACTACCTCCTCGATCTCATCTCCCCCCACCTCCAATTCATCAACATATTAAACCCTTCCACCCACTCCCACCCAAACTTACAAATCAACAACCTCCTATCTACTTAACACCACATCAACTTCCTCCACCGCCTATATATTTCCATCTT
>VEFU01000266.1 GCA_007679095.1 Paenibacillus bovis | reverse complement strand
CTCTACCAGCTCACCTAACGCCCCAAACTTACTCGTCCGCAACACAGCATTCCAACCTCCCACCCCTTCCTCCCAAACCAACTCCTCTACCAACCTCACCTACTTCCCCTAAAAAATAATACATTTATATCCCCCCCCCCAAACCACTCCAACCCATAACCTTCTCATCCCTACTCAGACCCTCTATCCAATTCACCTACCGCCCCATATTATAACTCCTCCCCACCACCCCAATCCAACCCGTACGGTACTCACCTACCCCACGATTTTAAGTCCTGTGCCTCTGCCACTTC
>VEFU01000265.1 GCA_007679095.1 Paenibacillus bovis | reverse complement strand
GTTTTCTCTATAATAACCTATTAAACCCCCATTTCCACCCCCCATTTCCGAATAACAAATCCCTTACACATATAACCCAACTCAATCTAATCAATAATAAAATCTATATCTCCCCTTTAATCCATCTTTTTAATACACAAATAATATCTTTTCTCATTACTCATACTCCAAATATAGACCTAATTACCCATACTATCCATCACCCAATCCCTAACCGTAATCTAAACCATTTAAAACATCTTATTATTCATTCAGATCAACCAAGTCTTTATCCCTCTTATGACCATAAAAACC
>VEFU01000264.1 GCA_007679095.1 Paenibacillus bovis | reverse complement strand
GAAGTAGAAGGGAAGATTAAGTAAAGAGGGTGGGAGAAAAGTAGGGAAAAGAAGAAAATTAAAAGGATGGAAGGAACAAAAATGTTGGTTGGATGGTTTATTGATGAAAATAGATGATGGTGAGTTAGTGTTTTTGTGGTATTTGGGGTGAAGTTGGTGAAGTTGAGGGGGATTAATGGAAAGGGGAATTGATTGGTGAGGTTTGGTTTGGGTGTGGGGGAAAATGGAGTGAAAGGGAAATTAGGGTTGAAGAATGGAAAAACTGGGTGTAGGTGAATCTTAGGTTTTGGGTAA
>VEFU01000263.1 GCA_007679095.1 Paenibacillus bovis | reverse complement strand
TCAGGATGTTTGTGGTGAGTAAATGTTTTAGAGAATGATGTTGGGGGTTAGATTAGACTTTGATTGGTAAAGGGTTTGAAAATAGGGTTGGGAATAAAGAAGAAAATAATAGTTAGAATGGAGTTAAATATTGGAATTGGTGTTGGATATGAAAAGGGATTAAGTCCGATGAGGTAGTTTAATGGATAAAGATGGAATAGTTGAGAATAATGAAGGAGGAAATTATTGGGTAAGAAAAAGTGTTTTTGAAATGCGATGGAGGTTAAATGTGGAATTGTTAAGATTAATAGGACTA
>VEFU01000262.1 GCA_007679095.1 Paenibacillus bovis | reverse complement strand
AAGTAGTAGATAGACGTTGTAGATATAGTTGATCTGTATTTGGGCGTTGTGGTTGTAAGAAGATTTGATGTGTTGGCTTATTGTTAAAACGAAGAAGTTTATCTTGAATGGAAGGAGAGTAACGGGGACGTGTTGGTTTTAGCATTCGTGAAAAGATTGGTGGAGGATGGAAGTTTTGGTGAATTAGTTGATGAGTTTGTAAGTTGGTATATGTTAAGGAAGATGGTAATTGATGGGTAATATATTTGGTTGTTTGATAAGTAAATGGGGGAGGTTGTTCATCGGGAGGTTGAAT
>VEFU01000261.1 GCA_007679095.1 Paenibacillus bovis | reverse complement strand
ATCCCATCACCAACTTTACACCATCCTAACCCCTCTCACACCATCACCCTAATTCTTCCATATCCCAAATCCCCAAATCCACCAAACACCTTTCCTTCTTCTATACCATCCAATCAACCTGTTCCTTCATCCACAACCATTACTTCACCTCTTCCCATAAACCCTCCACAACTCCCCATCCCCTCCCATTCTCCACCTCACACATCCCTTCAATTTCCAAATTCCCTCCCAACCCCTCTATCCACTTCATTTCCTAACTCCTTCACAAATTCTCTAGCACCCCCCATATACATCG
>VEFU01000260.1 GCA_007679095.1 Paenibacillus bovis | reverse complement strand
CATATCTTCTACTCTTCTACCTACCTCCTCTGCACTCATATAACCCCCATTTAATCCTTGAATAAAACCACCAAACCCACCAAACATTTCTTCATTCTTCTCTTTACCTGCATCTCCAATCATCACTCTTTTACCACCACCGACCTTTAATCCTGCGGCTCCATTCTTATACCTCATTCCTCTTCCAAGCCGTAATCCATCAATAATTCCATCCTCTTCACATTTGTATCTCCACATCCCTCTACCCCCAACTCCCCCTCCTAAACTTCTATCATCCATTCCAATAATACCTTTC
>VEFU01000025.1:47691-60460 GCA_007679095.1 Paenibacillus bovis | reverse complement strand
TTTTCTTTGCGCAAAACAATAAAATTGAACATTTCGAGTATTTTTAATAATAAAATTAATTTAATGCAACGCTAGTGTTCCTAAGTCTATAATATATACTTTCTTATTGAAGCTCCTGCAAATGCTTCTCCAAACGATCCCATGTTTCCGTGATACCATGCAGCATACCCATATCGAGGACTTTCTGAAGTTCTTCAGCAGAAACATATTCAGAGCGGTTCACAAGTTTAGTTGTGCCGTCCAAATCGATGAATTCCACAGTATTATTAGATGCTGGTAAAGATTCATCAATATTACCATCCGCATCTGAAAAATAATCCGTGTAATGAATCATTTCCGGCTCAATGATATCTTTGTAAATTGCTTTGCCCCAAGATTCCATTCCGTAATATTCACCTTGCTCCATACATTTCATGCAGTAATGCCATGTACCACCTGGTCGAAAATCAATATTACAAACAGGAAGCTCCCAACCTGTCGGCCCTCACCAATGCTTGAGGTGTTCCGGTTCCTTAAACATTTGGAACACGAGCGCTTGAGGTGCATTAAAAATACGCTCCAATACTAATACTTTGTCGCCATCTACTCTTGATTTTAATTGATTCATAGCCATGTTAACTCCTCCGTCATTTCAGATTGTTTTTAAAAAATCTAAATTAATTCAGCGGTTTTTTACCTTGTAACACATCGAGATAATCTTCCAGACGATCCATTCGTGCTTCCCAAATACTGCGGTAAGAGTCAAGCCATTTATCTAACTCTTGAAAAGGCTCAGGTCTTAATTTATAAATGCGTCGATTAGCTTGTGGTTGCACCTCTACAATCCCTGCTTCAGTTAGTACTCGCAGATGCTTTGAAGTTTGTGGCTGGTTCAAATGTAGTCTGTCTGCAATTTCTCCTACAGGAAGAGGTTCTTTCAATAAAAGCTCAACGATATGTAGCCGATTTGGTTCCGCTAGTGCACTAAAAGTCTGTGGATTCATGATGACTCAGCTCCTGCCATTATTTTTTCACTCATCCTAATCATACATTATCTAGAAGGCCACCTCCGCGAATTTCATTTTTAGTTTCTCTTGTTGATGTTTTTGATTATTCCGTAACAGGAATATTCTTGTTAAGGAATATTAAAGAAAATATTATGCAATCAGAAAAAATCAATTTATGATAGAGGGGATTGAATTTTTATGAGTAGGTGAATAAATGGGTTCTTATTGGTTTATGTTTATCTTCTGTGTATTTGTTGTGCTCCTAGCAATCATTGTCATTCCATGGATTATTATCAGTTTTATCATTGAATTGATTCAGAATCGGAATGTAAAACATAAAAAACGGAAAAAAGGTGAGCTTCGTGCGGACATGATAGCTGGATTGAAATTAGTAGGAGCGTTAATGATATTTGCTGGTCTAGCTGTTTTTCTCGCATTTGAAAGTATTCCCTATTTTAAAGATTTTCCACATGTTATAAAAAGTGAATATCACTCGGAAACAAATGTCATTGAAGAAGTAGATGATCGCGGAAAAAGTCGCGAAAATAAAATTAGGATGGATGGAAAAGTATATTATTCTACTAAAATAAAACGTAAACATGAAGGGGAGTTCATACGTTTTACGTATTTACCACATACGAAAAAGATTATTTCTATTGAATGGATGGAGTGAATTTGGGACAAAATACCTGATTCAATTTATGTCGTAGATTCACCTTTAGGGCCATTTGATACACCACAATATGTATATTACTGTTCGGAATCAGAAAGAGGCGATTCGGTTTACACCTACAATGCAAAAGCCCATCCACATTTATCGGAACCTGGGGAATTAATAGTTAGCTATAATGTAAATTCATCGAGTTGGAAAATGCATGAAAAGGATGGAAGCATGTATAGACCAAGATTTTTAAAGATTTCACAGTTAGAATAGAGAAGGAAAAGGGTCTAAGTCTTCGTAGAGGAGGCTAGATTCTTTTTTATTCAATATTATAGTTCAAATCTGATTACAGGTTATTCTCTTTCAATAATTTTTCCCATTCTTCAAAAGACAATTTTTCAGTAATATGTTTGAATTCATTCGGTACATCTACAAAACACATTAATTCTAAACTATTTCCGTCAGGGTCATCAAAGTAGACAGAGGCATTACCTTGATGTGGTCTAATAAATGGCTCAATTGACGTTCGATCCCCGAATGTGACAGCTTCCACTTCGATAGACTCCAGCCATTTTATCGATTTTTTTAAATCCTCATAGGTTACTCGAAAAGCGATATGTCTTAAAGAAGGATGATAGGGAGTCTCATGCTCCTTTCCTTCTCACAAGCCTAACCAACTTTTTCTTTCCTCTATCCAAAAGAAGGCAGTATCTTCATCACGCCAAGCAAACTTTAACCCTAACTTTTCGTAAAATTTCATGGAAATATCCAAATCTTTTACAGGTAGGTGTGCTTCATATAATCCCTTTATCATTACACTCACTCCAATTGTATAGTAAGTTCTATTTTTTCCATTCCGTTATTATCATGTTATCATACAATTTCGTCCTTTCATGAAAATCAAGAAGTCGTTCTATTTTTAACTAAAGGACGGGAACTGTTATAATGTGGAAAAAATGATAGAAATTTTATCAGATGAGGAGAATTTGAATGAAAAATATCCTAGTCCTAGGCGGAAATCGCTTTTTTGGTAAAAAATTAGTGGAGCTATTGATCAAAGAGGGGCATAAGGTAGCGATTGTCACTCGTGGTCAGTCTGGAAATCCGTTTGGTGATCGCGTTGAACATATTATCGTTGATCGTTCCAATAAAGTAGAACTTGCGATGAAAATGGAAAATCGCACATTCGATATTGTGTATGATAATATTTGTTATTCCCCAAATGATGCATATGCTTTTTGTGAAATATTTAATGGGAAAATCGGCAAGCTCGTGTTTACATCTACGCTTTCTACATATGAGGCAGATGGAAAAGAGAAAACAGAAGCAGATTTTGACCCCTACCAATATGAAATTCGCATGGGAAACAGCTCCGATTTTACATATGGGGAAGGGAAGCGGCAAGCAGAAGCAGTCTTTTATAAATATGCACAATTCCCGGTTGTGTCAGTTCGTTTTCCAATTGTAATGGGAGAAGATGATTATACGCGTCGCTTACATTTCCATGTGGAGCGTGTGGCGAAAGGAGAGCCAATCGGATTCGTAAACATGGATGCGGAGATGTCATATATTCATGCCGATGAAGCAGCGGATTTTCTTCACTGGGCAGGCATGACAGAAGTCGAAGGGCCATTTAATGCAACAGCCAATGGAAAAATTTCATTAACCGAGTTAATTCAACTAGTGGAAAAAGCAACTGGTAAAACAGCAAAAATCTCATTAGTTGGCAATGACGAAATTCGCTCTCCATACGCGATCCCATCATCATGGTATATGTCCAATGCCAAAGCAACTGAGGCAGGATTTGCATTTTCCAATCTAGATGAATGGTTAGCGCCGTTAATAGAAGCTATTGCAAAAAAATAATAGAGGTATATGCAATGGAAGTAATTCCTATTCTTTATAGGTAATTACTTCTTTTTCTAGCATGGTAATATGTGAATGGAATAAAGGGGAAGTGCGGGAGTGTGCCTTGTGCCTAGTTGAATTGGGTGAGGTGGTCAAGTTGGAGGCCGTATCGTGCCCAGTTGGAAGAAAAATCGGCAGAGGTGGTCACGTTGAAGGCTGCATCGTACCCAGTTGGAAGAAAAATGGGTTGAGGTGGTCACGCTGGGAGCTGCATCGTACCCAGTTGGAAGAAAAATAGGAAGAGGTGGTCACGCAGGAGCTTGTTGCGTTCCCAGTTGGAAGATAAATCAGATGAGGCGGTCACGATGGATGCTGTAACGTGCCCAGTTGGAAGAAAAATCGGAAGAGGTGGTCACGTTGAAGGCTGCATCGTGCCCAGTTGGAAGAAAAATCGGAAGAGGTGGTCACGCAGGGGGTTGCATCGTTCCCAGTTGGAAGAAAAATCGGTTGAGGCTGTCACGCAGGAGGCTGCATCGTACCCAGTTGGAAGAAAAATTGGAAGAGTTGGTCACGTTAGAGCTCGCATCGTGCCCAGTTGGAAGAAAAATCGGAAGAGTTGGTCACGTTGAATGCTGTAACGTGCCCAGTTGGATGAAAAATCGGAAGAGGTGGTCACGTTGAAGACTGCATCGTTCCCAGTTGGATGAAAAATCGGAAGAGGTGGTCACGTTGAAGGCTGCATCGTTCCCAATTGATTGAAAAATAGCCTTAGAGGTCACGCAACAACTCACCGCATTCCCTCATACAAACACCCGAAGAAGGAAGTCACGCAATCCCCCGATACCACTATAAAGGAGATAAAAAATTGAGTGATCAAGTAGAAGATAAACACTTATTTATGATGTGCCCATATTTAAATGTAAATGTGATGAGAGAATTACCAGTAGGATATAGTGTGCGTTTTTGTCGTGAGGATGAGTTGGATATATGGAAAGCAATGCAATTTAACTCTGCCGAGGAAGCAGCTGAATATGATGACTTTATGACAGATTTTTTTAATCAAGTGTATCGCCCAAAAGGAGATATATTTTTTCAAAGCTGTGTATTCGTATGTGATGAGCAAGATAAACCGGTGGGAACTTGTTTTTTATGGAAGGCTTATGATCAAATATGGACGGTCCATTGGTATAAAGTGTTAAAGGAATATGAAGGAAAAGGGATTGGTCGATCGTTACTTTCATATGTAATGCAATCCTTGCCTGAAAATGAGTATCCTGTGTTTTTACATACCCATCCGGAGAGTTTCAGGGCAATAAAACTATATTCCGATTTTGGCTTCAAACTTTTAACCGATCCAGTGATTGGTACTAGACCAAATGATTTGAAAGAATGTCTACCTATCTTAAAAAAATCTATGCATAAGGAAGACTTTGAAAAGCTAGAATTTGCCGAAGCACCTCCACATTTCCTAGATGTGGTTCGATCATCTAAAGTGCATGGATTTTAAATAGTAGAAAGGGTCAAGATTATTGTGCTAAAAACACAATCTTCTTGACCCTTTCTTTTATTTTTCCTCATATATTCGCAATTAGATTCGTAGTATAAGTGAGGGCTAAATACTAATTTCATTGGTAAAGGGGAAAAAGGATGAATCTACTGGATCCTGCTTCTTGGAAAGTAGAGAAATTGGAATGGTGCCGACTTCCGGGAGTACGAAAACGCTCAGCTGGTTGCAATGCGAGATTAGGAGTTCATGGCAAGAACGCTCCCTTAGATTTAGTGCGCATCACAATTGGTGGTGAACAAGGTTTTGGTTGGTCCCGAATCACAGAAGCAAGAGCAAAAGCAATTATCGGTAAAAGAGTGGACGAGTTATTTTCGAGTGATGGCGAGGTGCTTCCTGCTTATTACGATATCGAGTTTCCACTATTAGATTGGAGCGGGAAAGTGCAGGAAAAGCCAGTGTATCAGCTGTTATCAGGCGAGGCTAAAGATAACCTCGTTGTTCCTTGCTATGATACGTCCCTTTATTTCGATGATCTTCATGTCGACGATGATGCAGAAGCAGTAAGTATTATCCAATCAGAAGCATTAGCAGGTTGGGCGGCAGGTCATCGTGCTTTTAAAATTAAGGTTGGCCGTGGTGCCATGCATATGCCACTACAAGCAGGCACAGACAGAGATATCGCCATTATTCAGGGAGTCAGAAAAGTTGTTGGGTCAGAAGCAAAAATAATGATTGATGCGAATAATGGTTACAACCTGAATTTGACGAAGGAAGTGTTACTAGCAACGAAGGACGCAAATATTACATGGATTGAGGAGCCTTTTCATGAGGATCCGGAATTGTTCAAGAATTTGAAGGAATGGATGAAGACAGAAGGGCTCGATGTCATGATAACCGATGGCGAGGGAGACGCTTCTAATCATATTGTTGGATGGGCGAAACAAGGCTATTTAGATGCGATTCAGTATGATATTCTTCATTACGGTTTTCATCGCTGGTTGCATTTAGGAAAGGAACTCGACGCTGCCAATGTACATTCAGCTCCCCATAGCTATGGATGTGTGTACGGAAACTATGTACTCGGTCATCTAGCTCCAGTCATTAAAAAGTTTCTCATGATTGAATGGGATGACATATCGATAAATGGTCTCGATCGCTCGGATTACATCATCACAAAGGGCAATGTTCACGTTCCGAATAAACCAGGTTTTGGATTAGAACTGGACGAGATATATTTTACTGCCATGTTGAAAAAACAAGGATGGAGCGTGAAAGAAGGAAAAAAGGAGTAGAAAAGAATGATAGATTTTCAGTTACATGGAAAAACAGCGCTCGTAACAGGGGCAAGTAGAGGATTAGGACAAGGGATGATCATCGGCTTAGCAAAAGCAGGGTCCGATATTATCGGTGTCGGGATTAGTGACATGGCGGAAACCCGAGACAGAGTAGAAGCACTCGGGCGAAAATTTTACCCAATACAGCAGGATTTATCACTGCCGAATAGTGTGGAAACCGTATTAGACCAGGCATTTCAATATACAAAGCGGATTGATATTTTAGTGAATAATGCTGGAATTATCCGCCGGGCTCCTGCAGAGGAATTTTCCGATCAAGACTGGGATGATGTGTTACATGTAAATTTAAACACTGTTTATAAGTTTTCTAGTCTTGTAGGAAAACACATGCTGGAACATGGAGCCGGCAAAATCATTAATATTGCCTCCATGCTATCTTTTCAAGGTGGTAAAAATGTCGTCGCTTACACAGCAAGTAAGCATGGGGTTGTTGGTTTAACGAAATCACTGGCAAATGAATGGGCAGGACGAGGTGTGAACGTCAATGCGATAGCACCAGGCTATATGGAAACTGATAATACAGAGGCGCTAAGACAAGATACAGATCGAAATGCCTTTATATCTTCGAGAATTCCTGCACAACATTGGGGGAAACCAGCAGATTTAGAAGGTCCTGTTGTGTTTTTAGCGTCAAAAGCTTCGGATTATGTGCACGGACATGTACTTTGTGTCGATGGTGGTTGGCTAAATTATTGAAGGAGGTTTTATAAGTGGAAATTAGACATACAACAAATCCAACTGATTTCAAATATTATACGACCGAGCGGATACGAAATGATTTTTTAATCGAGAATTTGTTTGTTGAGGGAGAAAGTAAGTTTGTGTATACGCATTATGATCGCTTCATTATTGGAGGAGCGGTTCCTACTGACACACCTTTAGAACTGGAGGTAGGAGACCAATTGAAAACAAATTACTTTTTAGAAAGACGAGAAGTAGGGGTTATTAACATCGGCGGACCCGGGGTTGTAAAAGTAGAGACGGAAGAATATGTTTTGGATAAAAAAGATGGTCTCTATATCGGACTTGGCAATAAAAATGTCACGTTCCATAGTGTGGACCCGCAACAACCTGCTAGATTTTATATTGTATCATCGCATGCTTCAAAGCGTTATCCAACAGAAAAAATCGACATTACCAAAGCAGAGCCAGCACGACTTGGTTCCAACGAAGAGTCTAACAAACGTACGATTTATAAGTATATTCATGCGGATGGTGCAAGAAGCTGCCAGTTAATGATGGGATTGACGATTTTGGAGCCGAACAATATGTGGAATACGATGCCTGCTCATCTTCATGATCGGCGCATGGAAGCATATCTTTATTTTGACTTAGAAGATACAGCGCGAGTGTTTCATTTAATGGGAGAGCCCCAAGAAACTCGGCATATAGTCGTGAAAAACGAACAAGCAATCATTTCCCCGAGCTGGTCGATTCACTCTGGAGTAGGGACGAGCAATTATACATTTATCTGGGCAATGGCTGGAGAAAATTATACATTTGCCGATATGGACGTAGTAGAAATGGACGAATTGAAATAAAGGGACATGGGGTCAGAAGGGACATGGGGTCAGGAACATTGTCCCAGCATTGCTGCTGGGACATCGTTCCTGACCCACTAGCGTTGCATAACTGTAAAAATAATTGTAAAAAAGTTAAAAATTACCAGTTTAATTTGTGCGGTGGGAGCAAAAACGACAACAGTTACTAAAGTGTCGTTTGTTCCCATTTTCTGTAAAAAAGTTATATAATTTTCTTTTTAATACGTTTCTTTTTTTCCAAATTAACCAATGCGATAGAACCAAAATTTATCTCTTTCTTTGGTTTATCCGGTACCTTTTGTCTACCTTTGGAAGTCTTTTTTGGCCTACGCTCTATGGCCTTTATGAACCTTTCCCATGCTTGATATAAGTAGGTTCTAACATAAGTTAGGATAGTTTTTAGTGTCTTATTAGAATTTGTTTTCAATTTAACCATGAGTATTAGAATGTAGGCAATCATTGCGATAAACATCTGGTTCCATATGCCTTGTGGCATAGTGCTCCATATTTTTACAAACCGCAAAGATTGTTTTACCCATTTAAAAAACAGTTCAATAATCCATCTGTTTTTATAAATATCTGCAATTTCAGCTGCACTCAAGTCCCATCTAGTTGTTGCAATTTTGTATTGTCTTCCTTCATTATCTAGAAACTCTACAAGTCTAATAGGCTTCATCTTTCCTGTGGAACCTAAAATAACTTTTGCATCACTTACAATGTTAGACCCTTCGGGTACTTCATATTTTTCTATGGTTTTTGAGTGAAACTGACCTTTTAATCTCACGACAAATTTTATATTATCTTTTATCCATTGGTTCATACGATAGAAATCCATGTAGCCACGATCCATCACATAAGTAGCATCCGAAACTTCTATTAGTAAATCTCCACCTTCATGGTCTGACACTTTTCCATTTGAAGGAACTACTTTATCTGGGTAGCTGACATCTGGTGAGGCGACCACTAGACGAGTATGCATTTTTACTACATTCCATCCTTTTGTAACATAAGCCCATTCAGATAAAATAGATGGGAGTTTAATATGTGTCGCATCTACGATGCGAAGTTTACCAATATTTTTAGTAAGTCCTTTATAATGGCTTGTACATCTCTCTAGTTGATTAACAACATTAATAAATAGATTTTGGAGAACAGTAGTATCTAACTTATTAATTCTTCGACTAAGCTGAGATCCACTAACCTTTTTTAAATTAACATTCTCCAAAAGATCCTGATAAGCATCTATTTTAATATCAAATACTTTATAGGATTCCCATTTCTCTAGTTGAGCGATGATAAAAATCTTGACGAGTGCCTCATCTGTGAGCTTTGTATTATCATAGTTTAATAAAGGACAAGCTAATTCTTCAGTAGGTAATAAAGACAAACATTGACTTAATACTGTATTATCATTTAATATTGAAGTACTCATAGAGAGCTCCTTTGTAGAAAGTTTGTTTTGTATTAGGGAACAAACAAACATCTTACATTTCTACAATAGGAGCTTTTTTTGTGTTTGTCTATAAGAATCTGACAATTGAAATTACTTTTTTTGGAAACTGTGCAACGCTAGTGTTCCTGACCCCTCGTCCCCTGACCCCATGTCCCGTTTTAGTTAAAACATTTTCCAATGCTTTCGCTGTTTGTGAGTTCTTTGAGTTGGCATTGGTTTGTGTTTCCGTCTTGAAAGATGAGTTGTACATAAGCTTCGTTCATTCCGGCATCGCGTAGTTTTTCTAGTGCTTGAAGGAGTCGTGTTTCATCATATTCGTGTAACACGAGTAAGCCAATTCTATGTTCATACCAACGTTGGTAGAAGTTATCTGTGTTCGCCCTATTTAATGTAGATGAGATATCAAAAAGTAGTTCGTCTAATTGCAGGATGAGCTCTTCTGTTATCGCTTGATTCGATTGAAATTGTTCTAATTGCTTTGTTAATATTGAACCTAGACTTTCATTAGCTGGGAGACTATAAGAATAAATACTGTATTCCAAGGGAATCTCCTTCATTTCATCTACCATATATCGCTTCGCATTTACCGTAAATTCAATGGAAGTTTCATACTGATTATTCAAGACAATTTTTTCAGCCATTCGCGTCATCGTTTCCATTAGTTCATCGACATTGTAACTAGCTTCATGATAGTGCCCTTTGAATAATACATTCACTTGCACATTTTTCGTAAAGGCACTAGTAAGCTTTATATCGATAAATCCATTCGCTTCCAATTTTTCATATAAGTTTTGGTAGTCTGAATCATGTTGTAAAAGCGATTCATGTTTAGCAGAAACATAATTATCATGAAATTGATTAAAATCTTTAGAATGAATGTTTCCTGTAAAAATAACTGGATGTTCCTCTTGCGTTTCAAAAGTTAACGTATAAAATTCTCCAAAAACAGAAAAGATGGCAGGGAACTTTGTGCTCGAACGCTCTACATTCGTCACTTTTAGCTCCACACCATATTGTTTCTCTAATTCATCGATTGCATATGTTTCCATCTTATCTTTTGATGAACATCCGACTAATAATAGCAAGATGAAAACAAATACCCATAGTAGCTTTTTGACCATATACACACCTCGTTAGTATCGTAGCATAGAAAACGGGTTATTGGCTCATGAATATGTTCCCGTTTTAAGATTTTTTTCTCCCACTTATGTCCTAACGGTTTTTGGTGTATTAAATTTTATAAGGCCGATGATGATGAGCATGAGCATCCCAACTAAAAAGGCAATAAAATAAGGTGAAATGATTTGCCGAATAATGGATGTTAGGAAGGAACTAGCGATCATGCCAAGTGAATAAATGGCGGACATGACACCAAAAGCTCTCCCATGTTCATTGCTTTGTACCGCACTAGTAACAGCAGTTGCAGCAGCGGGCATAACTAGTCCAAAACAAATACCCATAATAAATAGAAAGACGGTTAAAGAGAGGAAACCATTAATCATTACTGCTAAACTAATGCAAAGTGTAAATAAGCCAAACATCATGCGCTTAATTGCATCCAATCGTTGGAGGAAGAAAAACAATAATGTTACTAAGGAGCCAATTCCCATTATGCTAAATAATTTTCCAGTATTTGCAGTCGACAACCCTTTTTCCACTGTCAAATAAGGGACTTCATAAATGATCACTCCGTGGATGTACATAATCGCAAAACCTGTTAAATAGACAAGCAGTAATTGTGGATTTTTAAAAACAGAAAGTAAATGAACGGATGAAGAATTTTTATTTACTGCAATATATTGTCGCTCTCGTAAAAAGATAAATGCATACACAGCAATTACTAGTAGTGCTAGTCCAATAATGATGTACGTATTTGCATACCCAATCGTAGCACCGAGTTTTCCACCAATAAGTGGTGCGAAAATGTTTGCAAACATCCCAAGAATACCAATGATGGCCATGTTTTTTCCTTGCTGACGAGCATTTTTTGCATATCCAGAAATGAGGGCGAAAGTGGTCGGCATTAAAAAGGCGAGCACGAAGCTATTAAGTGAGCGTAAAATGAGTAGAGTAGTAGAGCTAAAGATAAAACCATGTGCCATATATAAAAACGCTGAAATAAAAAGTGGAATTGTAATGAAGAGTCTTTTTCCAAAACGATCCACTAACGGACCTACCATTAAGTTCCCAGTTAAATCGGTCACTTGCGAAGCGCTAAGCATTATTCCAATCATGACACTCGAAGCCCCTAGCATCGCTGCATACGGAGTAAAGATTGGTCCTTGAATACTCATAATTAAACTAACAATAAAAATGGTAATAAAAATATGTAATTTATCGATACTTGTTTCTTTCATCCCATCCACCTCCAAAATAGTGTATGAAAGACAAGCTAGGATTAGTATTTAACTTTCAAAACTTTATTTGATTGTATAAAAAAGACAAGGGATGTTCTTTTTACATAGGCATGTTTCATGCTTTTTATATTTCATATAAAATTACGCTACATAATGACTTGATAAGGGAGGGGAAAATAATTAACCAAAATAAATTATTTAATAAGGCGACTAGGTACGCGGTTGCTTATAATAAAATATTAAAAATGATCCGCGATGGATTATATCCAGAAGGCAGTAAGCTACCTTCTGAACCACTATTGGCAGAGCAACTTGGTATCAGCCGATCAACTTTACGACAAGCACTAGGATTATTACAGGAAGATGGAATTATCGAAGCGAAAAAAGGATTGGGGAATTTCGTTCGTAAGACGCTAAATGAAGATAATGTTGGCATTGAGAGAATGGGGAATCCTTTTTATAAAAGTTGTGAAGATGAAATTGATCAAGTCGATATTGAGATGAAAATTGAAGTTTCAAGTGAGCATGTAGAACGGATATTTGATCGTAAGACATCCATCGTTCTTGCTATTTATCGCTATTTTAAACAAGATGGTGTCGTTAAAGGGTCATGTTTTACCCATTTAGCAACTGATTTTGACCATATTAAATCAATTGACTTAAATAATGAGAACGAAGTATTAGAATTTCTTGAAAATAAGATTTATGATTACGGGCTATCTTCCATGTTGGAAATTCGAGGAGGGACGTGGGGTCAGGAGGGACGTGGGGTCAGGAACCTTGTCCCGGTTTTGAAGTGGGACGTGGGGTCAGTGGGACGTGGGGTCAGGAACCTTGTCCCAGGGTTCGAAATTGAGAAATGGTTGCTGAGTGTCTAGTTGCAGCTATTTTCGTTCGAAGAGGTCACGATGGAAGTTCTATCGTGACCTCTTTTTGCTTTTTTTGTTATAGGTGGTCACGCAGGGCGCTTCATTATGCCCGGCTCTTCCAATTTTTCTCTTAAGCGGTCACGTTGGAATCTTCATCGTGCCCGGTTCCATCCATTTTTGGTTCAAGCGGTC
>VEFU01000025.1:0-47594 GCA_007679095.1 Paenibacillus bovis | reverse complement strand
GTCACGCAAGGAGCTCTATCGTGCCCGGTTCCATCCATTTTTGGTTCAAGCGGTCACGCAAGGAGCTCCATCGTGCCCGGTTCCATCCATTTTTGGTTCAAGCGGTCACGCAAGGAGCTCTATCGTGCCCGGTTCCATCCATTTTTGGTTCAAGCGGTCACGCAAGGAGCTCCATCGTGCCCAGCTTCATCCATTTTTCTATCAAGCGGACACGCAGGAAGCCCCAACATGCCCGCCTCCATCAGTTTTTCACTCAAGTGGTCACGCAAGAACCTCCAATGTGCCCAGCTCCTTCAGTTTTTCTATCAAGTGGTCACGCAGGAAGCCCCAACATGCCCACTCCATCAATTTTTCACTCAAGAGGTAACGTAACATACTCCATCGTTCCCAACTCCAATCAATTTACACACCCAAAGGTCACGAACCAAATGCATAATCAGTAACCCCACACATAAAAAAAGAAGTAATTCCTCCTGCTCTAATCACAGAGCAGAGTAAATACTTCTTTCACTTCAATAGGTAGAATCTCCTAACCTTACCCGAAAGAAAGGTAATATTTTATTCAATATAGAATTCTATCATACAGAACTTTAACCACTTACCTGGAGGTAGACCATGGAAATATATACTTTCACTCAAGAAACAGGCAAGAAAATTACAAAATTTGATTCAGATTTTGTCATGTCTCGTATTATTCAAACGGAGCAGGAAGCCCGTATTGGATGTTTGTTTTTAGAAGAAAATGGAATTGTTGGTTACCATCAGGCGGTAGTGCCTCAGCTTCTATTAGTTGTAAATGGGGAAGGGGAGGTTTGTGGCACGAACAAAGAATATGTGAAGGTTAAGGAAGGAGATGCGGTGTATTGGGAGAAAGGTGAATGGCATGAAACAAAAACAGATACAGGATTGACTGCGATTGTTATAGAAAGTGAGCAATTAAGTCCAGCGACATTTATGACCTCTAGCAGTCGCACTATATAATAGTCGTAAAACCGAAAATTTCTCTCAACATGCGCTATAATACCCTATATAAAAAAGTCTATAAAGGTGTGTATATCATGTTTTATTCAGTTGCATTATTTTTATTAGCTGGGCTTGCTGAAATAGGTGGCGGGTATTTAATTTGGCTATGGTTAAGAGAGGGTAAGTCTTTTTATTGGGGTTTTTTCGGTGGAATGGCTTTAATCTTGTATGGTGTTGTCGCTACCTTTCAAGCATTTCCGACCTTCGGAAGAGTATACGCTGCATATGGAGGTGTGTTTATTGTACTTTCTGTCTTGTGGGGTTGGGGAGTAGATAGGAAAACACCGGACCTCTATGACTGGCTCGGTGCTGCTATTTGTTTAGTTGGAGTTGCAGTCATACTACTTCCATCTAGAACTTAAGGGACATAGGGTCAGGAACCTCGTCCCTAATTTCACTAGTGGGACAATGTTCCTGACCCCGCGTCCCACCCGTCCCTCCCTTAAAGCCAATACGTTTCGCCAATCTTCAGTACTTTTCGTTGTTCTTCTGGAAGAGATAGACGTTCCCATTCTTTATTGAATCTTTCTAATGCTTCTGGTCCTGTATCGTCGGCTAGGCGGTAGGCGCCGTAATGCATTGGTATAAAAACATTTCCATTCAGCTCTAAAAATGCTTTGATCGCATCTTCTGGATTAATATGGGATGGAGCCATAAACCATTCCGGTTCATACGCGCCAATTGGCATGAGAACGATATCGATAGAATAGCGGTTTGCGATTTCTTTGAAACCACTAAAATAGCCAGTATCGCCAACAAAATAAACAGTTTCACCATTTCTACTATTCTCGAAAATCCAGCCACCCCAATGCGACGTGTTCCAATCATTCAACGTCCGTCTAGTCCAATGTTGAGCTGGAACAAATAATAGTTTCATATGTTCTGATTCTAACTGGAAATCATCCCACCAATTAGCTTCTACTACTTTTTTATAGCCTCTCCGTGTAAAAGCAGATTTCAAACCATAAGGGATGTAATAGGTAGGATCCCCTTTCAATTTTCGGATAGAAGGAAAATCTAAGTGATCATAATGTCCGTGTGAAATGACGACAATATCAATTTCCGGGAGTTCTTTTATAGCAATTCCGGGCTTTGTTAAACGCTTCTGAAAACCCATATATGTTGCCCATACCGGGTCTGTAATGATATTTAATCCATTCATTTGGATGAAAAAGGTAGAATGACCAATCCAAGTAATGGAGGTTTTTGAATGATTTGCATGAAGACTCTCCACATCTACTTTATCGCAATAGGGAATCTGAACGGATAAATCCTTTTTCTTTTTCCTTCTTTCTTTCGACCAGCGTAGCATATCTTTAAATGTCTTTTTATCCGGTATATCATCAAAGTTTTTATATCTTTTTACCACCATTCACACCTCCTAACAGGATTATAGCAGGACGCATGGTAGAAATGAGATAATGTTTTGAACAACTTCGTGTCTCGGGAAAAAAAGGGACAGTGAACCTGACCCCGCGTCCCATGACCCAAAACGGGTCAAGGTTCCTGACCCCGTGTCCCAGCTCCAAAGTGGGTCAACGTTCCTGACCCCACGTCCCACCTCAGCCTTCATCTACCACTTCTTTCAGGATTTCGTAGGAGCGTTTTTGTTTGGCAGGGTCGAATATATAGCTGACTGCCATGATTTCGTCCACGTTGTATTTATTTTGGAACTCTTGTAGCTGTTGGCGAATCGATGCTTTGCTACCCATGAATGTGACACTGCTCATGTTGGATGCGACTAATGCTTCTTGCTCATTCCAAATATCATCCATGCTTTCCACAGGTGGGCTTAGTTTCATCTGTGATCCTCTAACAACATTTAAGAAAAATTGTTGCATTGTTGTGGATTCAAATTCTGCTTCTTCATCTGTTTCCGCAGCGATTACATTGAGACAAACCATCATATAAGGCTTATCTAAGTACTCAGATGGTTGGAATTCAGCTCGGTAAATGTTAATCGCTTCTTCCATCCATCGCGGTGCAAAATGAGATGCAAAAACGTAAGGTAATCCCATTTTCGCTGCTAAATGAGCTGAATCTGTGGAAGAACCTAAAATATAAATCGGGATATTCGTTCCAACACCAGGATACGCTTTTACATAGCCTTGCTTTTCCTCAGGTCCAAAATAGGTAAGTAATGCTTTTACATCTTCTGGGAATGTATATACTGTGTCATGCTTTGAACGTCTTAGCGCACTTGCGGTTAACATATCGGTTCCTGGTGCACGGCCAAGTCCGAGATCTAAACGATCCGGATAAATGGTTGCCATTGTTCCAAATTGCTCTGCGACTACTAATGGTGCATGATTTGGCAACATGACTCCGCCGGAACCGACACGAATTTTTTCTGTATGTTCTAACGTATGCTTAATGAGAATCGATGTAGCTGAACTTACAAGTGTAGAAGTGTTATGGTGTTCTGCAATCCAATAGCGAGTGTAGCCCATCTGTTCCGTCGCTTGCGCCAAATCGACCATGGCATCAATCGCTTCTTTTGGGCCTTGTCCTTGACGAATAGGGGTGAGATTTAATACCGAAACTGGTATATTTATATTAGACATGCATCATTATTCCTTTCTATGAAAAAAAATCTGTTTCACTTTATTATAGTAACAAGGTGAACAGGAAAACAAAAAGTATGCCTGTGGTTAAAAAAACAACTATGTTAGGAGGTATTAATAGTGAGCTCACAACAAAATGATATAAAACTAGCTCCTTGGCTATCTGTAAGTAATGGAGCGGAAGCATTGCAATTTTATAAAAAAGCATTTCATGTAGAGGAAATTTATCGTCTAGATGATAATGGAACATTAATCATCGCACATGTAAAAGTTGGTGGTGCAGAATTTTGGATACAAGAAGATCCGGAAAGTAATACTCCTGCTCGAATGATTATGACGGTATCTGATCCCGATTCATTATTTGACCAAGCGCTTAAAGCCGGAGCAACAGAAGTGGTACCGGTGAATGAAAGTCATGGCTGGCGTGTAGGAAGACTCGTCGATCCGTTTGGCCATCATTGGGAGATTGGTAGACAACTATAATAGATTCTTGTAGAAAAAAAAGGAAAAACCGTACTAGCCTTAGACAGCTAAGTACGGTTTTTAACATTTATCTTCTCGGTTGAATTTGTCTCGTTGTGTGGGACAAGGTTCCTGACCCCACGTCCCTTTTTTTTATTTTTAAATAATTTCTGTAAATTTTGTATTTAACTCTTGAATCACACGTAACGTGTTGTTTTATACTGGAGGAGAGAGGAGGAGGTACACGATGTATACGATTGGTAAGCTATCGAAGAATACTGGAGTAACAGTAAGAACGTTAGATTATTATGATGAGATTGGTTTGGTAAAACCTTCATCCAAAACAAGTGGCGGGCATCGTCTTTATGATGAAGATGATGTGATGCGATTAGAGCGAGTTTTAGCATTGAAATATATGGGATTTTCGCTGGAACAAATTAAAGACATTTTAGAAAAATCAACTTCGACTTGGCAACAAGCAATAGAACAACAATTAGAGATGGTTAGACGAGAGCAGGAACGATTGAAAATGTTAGAACAGGCACTTCGAGGTGTATCGTATTCCATTGAAATGGAGGGGCAAGTCAATTGGTCGATTATTTTTATGACGATACAATTGTTTCAACAAAATCCAGAAGAAATTTTTCAACAATATAATGAGTTTTTAACAGAAGAAGATATGAAAAAAATTTTGAAGATGAACGAACAAATAACGGAGGAAGATTCCAGGGAATGGGGACGCGTTATTAGTGAAATTAGAAGTAATCTCGATGCAGATCCAGCATCTGAATTTGCACAAAAACTAGTGGAACAGTGGATGAACCAAGCAGAGAAAATGTTTGGGGGAGACAAAACATTGCTTCGAAATTTGTGGGAATCGCTACAAAATTTAAAAGAAGGTATCGTCTTTTACCCAATGGATAAAGAAATAATTAATTTTATTGAAAAAGTAGCGTCTGAAATGGAAAATAGTGAACTACTAAGTTATCAAACAGAAAAGGAGGGGACATAATGATTCTGGAAGTGGAAGGGTTAACAAAGCGCTTTGCTGGCCGAGGGAAATCTGTCAAAGTGGCGAACGACAATTTAACATTTAGTATTAAAGAAGGGGAGATATTTGGGCTCTTAGGGCAAAATGGTGCTGGAAAAACCACTTTGGTCAACCAAATTTTAGGGCTAATAACACCTGATTCTGGAACTATAAACTTACTTGGCGAATCCATCATCCAATCTCCTGCACGAGCGAGATCGATTTGTTCCGTCCAACCGCAGTCGCAGGTTCCCCTAGGCTTACTTACTCCTAAGCAAGCAGTTACGTTAATGGGAAAAATGCGGGCCGGGAAAAAGTTCAATCCAAAACGAGTGGATATGCTGTTTGAGGAGTTGAATATGGAAGAATGGGCGAATGTGGAAGGGGAAAAACTTTCAGGTGGTGCCCGCAGATTGACGGCTTTTTGCATGGCCGTTGTTGCTCCCGGTAAGTTGGTCATACTGGACGAACCGACAAACGATGTAGACCCGGTTCGCAGGCGCTACCTATGGCAGGTCATACGTAAGCTGACAAATGACGGAACTTCCGTTATTTTAGTTACGCATAATGTCGTGGAGGCAGAGAAGGCAGTGGACCGAGTGGCTATCTTACACAAAGGAAGACTTCTTACTCAGGGGACACCTTCCGAAGTGAAAAGTAAGGTACATGATCAAATGCGACTCGAGATGAACTTACTGAAGGACTTTGATGAAATTGATATGCCTACATGGACGATTTCCTCCAATCGTAAAGGGGCTCGGATCATAATGACGATTGATCAGGAGCAAGTATCTTCTACTATAGATTGGGTAAAAGACAGAGTTGAAAAAGGATTTGTCATGGATTACTCCTTGTCTCCTTCCACCATTGAGGATGTATACATTGAACTGACTTCTGGGAAGGTGGGAATGGGATGAATAATATGGTAAGCCATTATAAATACGTTTTCCAAATGCAGTTACTTCGGAATGGCGGGTTTTTAGTATTTATGGTTCTTATTCAAATTTTAATTGCGATCGGAATTGTGATTGGCTTTACTTATTTAATTCCAGATCCTAGTAAAAGTAGCATTCTTTATTTGGCTACTGGAGCACCAACTTTAATTTTAGTCTTTACTGGTTTAGTGATTTTGCCACAACAAATTGGTACAGCTAAAGCAGATGGATATATGGAGTATATAAAGACTTGGTCGGTCAATCGTTCTGTAATACTTGGAGCCGATACTACAATATGGTTATTAATTACGATTCCTGGCATTATTGTTTCATCGATTGTTGCCCAATTTATGTTTAACCCAGGCTACGATGTTTCATGGACAGTAGTGCCGGCTTTACTCATGATTGCATTAACTTCAATAGGGGTTGGGTACGGATTTTCCTATCTTTTATCACCGGTAGCCTCCTTAGCAGTCTCACAAGTGACCGTTTTTGGCGCACTCATGTTTTCACCGATAAATTTTCCAATGGAGCGCCTTCCGGAATGGCTGCAAATACTGCACGAGGTATTACCAATTTACTCTATGGCAGAAATTATGCGCGCATCGTTAGCAAGCTCGACTTTTACAGCAGATATCGGAAATTATATCAATTTATTTATTTGGTGTTTGTTAGGATACGGCGGAGCGATTTACATTTTAAATAAGAGATAGATAATTGGGCCCCAACACGACTTTACTTTTACAAACCCACATAGTAAAATTATTTTATTAGATTTCAATGATGAACAAATAAAATTTTCGAGGTGCATTTTGTGAGTGCTGTAGGTTCTAAATAGGAGATAACTAAATGAAATAAATGGCTCGACATCAGGGGGATTTTTCATGAAATTCGTACCCCTTATTTCGTTGTGGATTTATTTCAAAACCTATGAAGATACCTACCATACTTTTAAAATGCGTGTCATATTCTTGGAAGCTGTCCATTATTTGTGCCTGCTTTCCATGAATATGTTTATTACACAACCTTTTTAAATGTAAAAGCTGCGGTATCGTCCGCAGCTTTTTTATATTTATTTTTACTAAATGGAGAAAAATATCTCATTGGAATCTAATGAGTAGGTGTCTTCATGTATGATGCAGAAAAATCATCGTGAGGAGCGAGGAAATTGAATAAAATGACATTTGAAAAATTGCAATATAACGAGTTAAAAGAAATTGTTCAATCGTATTGTGTTAGTAGTTTAGGGAAGAAACTGTTAGATAAAATGGAACCAAGTTTGCATTTGCAAGTTGTGAAAAATAGACTAAATGAGACGACGGAAGCGCGAGCGATATTAAATACAGGAACCACTGTACCGTTTCAAGGTCTTACCAATATTGAAATCATCATTCAAAATCTTGAAAAAGGGATGATGCTAGGAGCTAGTGAATTAGTTTCTGTGTCAGACTTTTTAAGAGGATGTAGAAGAGTGAACAAATTCATGATGGATAAGGAATTTATCGCACCAGTACTGTCATCGTATGCGAATTCCATTTCTGAATTTATCAAACTTGAAGAAGAGATTAATCTTTCCATAAAAGGCGATCGCGTCGATTCATCTGCAAGTAGAGAATTGAGACGGATCCGCAATAGTATCGAAACAGTTGAAGAGAAGATTAAAGAGCGCCTAAATAAATTTTTAAATAGTAGTGCGAACAAAAAATATATTCAAGAGTTCTTCATTAGCAAGAAGGACGACCGCTATACGATTCCGATTAAAGCTTCTTATAAAAATCAAATTCAAGGTACGATTGTGGAGGTTTCTTCTAAAGGGACAACGGTTTTTATCGAGCCTAATTCCATTGCAAAATTAACAGCTGAACTCGCAAGTTTAAAAGCCGAGGAAGAAATAGAGGAATATCAAATTTTAGCTACATTATCTGGGATGGTCATGGAGAACATTCAAGAAATGAAGATAAATCTAGAAGTGATCAGCCAATACGATATGGTGTTTGCGAAAGCGAAATTCAGCAAACAAATCGATGGGATTGAACCAAAGTTAAATGATCATGGTTATATAAAATTAGTGAACTGTAAGCATCCATTATTATCAGGAGAAGTTGTACCACTTGATTTTGAAATCGGCGAAAATTACCGGAGTTTAATTATTACCGGGCCAAATGCTGGTGGGAAGACCGTTGTCTTGAAAACGATTGGATTACTAACATTAGCGACCATGTCGGGCTTTCATATTACAGCAGATAAGGAAACGGAAATATCCGTATTTGACAACATTTTTGTCGATATTGGCGACAATCAAAGTATGGAAAATGCGTTAAGTACTTTCTCATCTCATATGAAAAATCTTTCGGAAATCATGAGGATGTCTACGAATAGTACACTTTTATTATTTGATGAAATTGGTAGTGGAACAGAACCGAATGAAGGATCTGCACTTGCGATTTCTATTCTAGAGGAGTTTTATCATATGGGTTGTATCACTGTTGCGACTACACATTATGGTGAAATTAAACGTTTTTCCGAAACTCATCCTGATTTTATGAATGCTGCGATGCAATTCAATAGTGAAACGCTCGAACCCAAATATAAATTGCTCATTGGGAAATCAGGCGAAAGTAATGCACTTTGGATTTCTAAAAAGATGAATATACGCGACCATGTACTGCAAAGAGCAAAAGCATATATGGAAAATAAGGAATATCATTTACAAATGGTGAATAAAGATAAAATTCGCAAGCTGAAGATAATCAAAGAGAAAACAAAAACGAAGGTTGATTATCAAAAAGGGGACCGTGTGCAATTATTAGACCATGACGACGTTGGGATTGTGTTTAAAGAAGTCGACAATTACGATAATGTAGTCGTGTTCTATAACGACGAATTTGTTCCTGTAAACGTAAAACGCCTCGCTTTGGAATTATCGGCAAAGGAACTATACCCGGAAGGATACGACCTCGAAACACTATTCGTCGACTACGACACACGGAAAATGCAACACGACATTGAACGAGGCTCCAAAAAGGCACTTCGTAAAATTCATAAAGAGATTAGGAATAGAAAATAAATGAAATGAGGCATAGGGGCAGGGTTGAATTCTGCTCCTTTGTCTTTTTTAGAGTGCTCATTTTTTGAAAGAGTGTTACTATTATGTATATTAACTTATTGAATATTTGGAGGTTCATCTATGCTTTACGAAATATACGGAAATCTAGAAAGTGAGCAAGTTATTGTCGCGTTACCTGCACTTGGGGAACGAAAAGAAATATATAAAGAACTTGCAAATCAACTAAAGGAATATAAAATGATAGCTTTTGATTTACCAGGACATAATCAAGCGGTTCAAAAAGATTATTCGATTGCTACATACATAGAGTTAATCAAGAATACATTAGATGAGTTAGAGGTTTCATCCGCACATTATATTGGAAACTCAATCGGTGGCTGGATCATACAAGAAATGTACAGCGTCTATCCAGAAAAAGTTTCTTCTTTGCTATTGCTAGATGGTGGTTTTTACTTTTTAGGTGATCGTGAAGATATGGATAGTGATGAGGAAATCCAACTGCCAATCGTAGAAAAGTTAGAAGATTTACAAGCGGCCATAAATGAAATGGTGTTTGAAATGGAAGGATTAAGTGAAAATACATACTTGAATTTAAAAAGTTATATGTTAGGGAATTTTGTGTTAAAAAATGATGTGTATATGCACCATAGTAACGAAGAAGCTTTAAATAGTCTAAATCAGGAAATTCTCCATCATAACTACTGTTTACAAGCCGATATCAACATTCCTTTTAATCTATTAATCGCAAAAAATAACCTTGACGAAATTAGTCATCAAAAATTACAACAATTTAAGAATACACACCCATCGACAAAAGTCGAAGTGATCGAAAACGGCTATCACTTCCTACCAATCACCAACCCAAAAGAAGTAGCCGAATTTATTCGCACTACTTTATAGGGACACGGGGTCAGAGTATTTGTCCCAAGCCAAACATTGGGACAAGGTTCCTGACCCCACGACCCGCCACTTCTAAAGCTGGTACGAGGTTCCTGACCCCACGTCCCATTTACAGACGTTCTTTCGCCATGCGAATCATTTCTTTTACCATGTTTCCACCGATTGGGCCACCGATTTTGCCAGCTTGTTCTGAAGTAAGCTCGCGATTTTTCCCTTTATTTAGTGTAATTCCTTGTTCTTTTGCAATTTCGTATTTCACATCATCGGGATTTTGGACATTGTACCCTTTTGCTTTCATGACATTCGCTTTTAATTGGTTTAATTGTTCTCGTGCTTCTGGAACAAGAATTTTATTTTTCCTAGCCATGGAAATCCTCCTTTTTTCATTAGTGTCCCCAAAATTTAAATCATCACCCACATCTTCATCTATATGGATCCAATATGAAGGAAGCAAATAATGGAAAGAAAAAACGTTTGACTATTTACCCGCGGGGGTATAATATAAGTCTGTAAGTTATTTTACACCTGTCGTTCACCACGACTTTTATTTTACTCAAAAAATTACCCCTGTGGGTATGCAAAAATCAACATACAAAGGAGAATCATTAAAATGAAAAAGATATCTACAACTGAATTACAAAATAAACTAGAAAATGGTGAGTCCATTCATATCATTGATGTTCGTGAGGATGACGAAGTAGCTGCAGGTAAAATTCCTGGGGCAGCACATATTCGCTTAGGTGACTTACCATATTCTTTAGAGAAACTCGATAAAAATAAACATTACTATATGGTTTGTCGTAGTGGTGGTAGAAGTAGTAGAGCGTGTGAGTTTTTAATGGACAATGGTTATGATGTGACCAATATGACGGGCGGTATGTTAGCTTGGGAAGGCGAAATCGAATAACACTACGATAAGGAGGAGATATGGAATGGGAAAGAAAGTATTAATTGTTGGCGGTGTAGCTGGTGGTGCATCGACTGCAGCAAGAGTTCGAAGACTAGATGAAAGTGCGGAAATCATTATGTTTGAAAAAGGACCGCACGTATCTTTTTCCAACTGTTCATTGCCATATCATTTAAGTGGTATTGTCGAGGATAGTGAAAAACTTGTCATCATGCGCCCAGATGTGTTTAAGTCTCGCTATAATATAGAAGCTCGTGTCCATCAAGAGGTTGTTCGCATAAATCGTGATGCGAAAACTGTTACGGTGAAAAATTGGTTAACAGATACGACATATGAAGAGAGCTATGATACGTTAGTGCTTTCCCCTGGGGCAGCACCAATTCGTCCAAACTTAGAAGGAATCGATCAGTCTCATGTTTTCACTGTACGCAATGTAGGTGATATCGAAAATATTGCATCATTTGTAAAACAAAATGGTGTGAAGGATATTGCTGTCATTGGTGGAGGATTCATTGGGGTAGAGGTAGCTGAAAATTTACGATTAGCTAATTACAATGTATCGCTTGTCGAATTTGCCAATCAAATGATGACGCCATTTGATTATGATATGGCGCAAATTTTGCATAAAGAAATGCTGGACCATGGAGTGAACCTCATCGTGGATGATGGCCTTGCTAAAATCGGCGATGAATTCATTGAAACGAATAAAGGAAAAAGAATCGCTGCACAAGCAGTTGTTTTAGCAATTGGAGTTCGCCCAGAAACAAGCTTGGCAAAAGATGCTGGCTTAGAAATCGGTGAAACTGGGGCAATAAAAGTAGATTCCAATTATGTCACAAGTGATAAAAATATATACGCTGTTGGGGATGCAATCGAAGTATATCATCGCTTATTACACAAGCCAACGCGACTTGCACTTGCAGGACCAGCGCAAAAGCAAGCAAGAGCAGCTGCAGATCATATGTATGGAATCCCGAATCGCAACCAAGGAGTGATTGGCTCCTCATCCATTCACCTATTCGACCTAAACGCGGCGTCAACTGGATTAAATGTGAAAGCAGCAGTGCAAGCAGGTATATCTGTAGATTCCGTTTATCTAATGCCGGGTGATAAAGTAGGGATTATGCCAAACAGCAATCCGATGCATTTTAAACTAGTGTTTGAAATTCCAACTGGCAGAATTTTAGGTGCACAAGCAATCGGAAAAGGGAACGTCGATAAAAGAATCGATGTGATTGCGACGATGATCATGATGAATGGAACATTAGAAGACTTAAAGGACTTAGAACTAACTTATTCCCCAATGTTAGGAACGGCTAAAGATGTCGTTAACCATGCGGCATTAGTGGGGTTGAATATTTTACATGGTGTATATAAAGAAGTGAAGGTATCAGAAGTTCGCCAGTTAGTAGAGAATAATGCCTTTATTATTGATGCTCGTGAACGAAATGAATACAATGCAGGCCACTTATTAAATGCGATAAATATACCTTTAAGTGAATTCCGAGATCGTCTCGCAGAAATTCCAAAAGATAAGCCAGTGTATATTCATTGTCGCTCAGGTCAAAGGAGTTATAATATGGTTATGACTCTACAACATCTTGGATATGAAAATGTATATAATATTTCTGGTTCCTATTTAGGAATTAACCTATATGAGTATTTTAATGATATCGTTACAGGTAGAGATAAAATTGTGACAGAATATAACTTTAAATAGTCATCCAAAGGAGGAAATAGGTTGAATTACGATAAATCCGTTGTCAATCGCTTAAAGCGAATTGAAGGACAGATTAAAGGCGTTTTAAACATGATCGAACAAAACAAAGATTGTCGTGAAGTGGTAACGCAATTATCTGCTTCCCGAAGTGCAATTGATCGTACGATTGGACTGATTGTCAGCATGAACCTAGAACAATGTGTCCGAGAAAATATGGAAAAAGGCGAAGAAACAGAAGGACTTGTAAAAGAAGCAGTCGAATTATTAATCAAAAGTAGATAAGGGACATGGGGTCAGGAACCTTGTCCCATCGTTTAAATATACAAATACCCTTAGAGGTATAAAGTGCGGGAAGGTGAAATAGATGGATATGATGCAATGGATTATTATACTATTAATAGTAGGGTTTTTTGCAATACGATTCCTACCAGTCAAAGGTGTAACAAATATTACAGTTCAACAAGCAAAAGAGAAGTTCTCACATAAAGATGTACAATTCATCGATGTACGCACACCAGGTGAATATAAAGCAAACCATCGCCCGCCATTTAAAAATATCCCGCTTTCATCATTGACAAACAAGCTAGATCAATTAGAAAAAGATAAAGACATTGTAGTCATCTGTCAAAGTGGGATGAGAAGTGCCAATGCTGCCAAGCTTTTAAGAAAACATGGATTTGATAAAATTTATAATGTAAAAGGCGGAATGGGAGCCTGGTTTTAATGAAGTGGACCGTGGGGGCAGGAAACCCAAAAGGTGGGACGAGGTTCCTGACCCCAAGTCCCAAAAAGGAGAGTTATACATATGCCCTCAGCGTGGATGTTAGGTCCTTTTGTGTTAAAAAGCTATATTGTCGTACTAATCATTAGTTTTTTATTGGCAGTTTTATTTTTCAGGTTTACGAGTCCACATTCAAAAAACGTCCAAAAAGCGTTAAACAATTACATAGAGTCACTCGTATTAACTTTAGTTGTCTCCATTTTCATCGCGAAAATCATTTTGCATTTTCCTCTTTTTACCGAAGATCCAATGGCGGTATTGGCCCATCCAAGTGATGCGAATGTATTTTATATCGCATTTTTATTTACAATCTTGTTCGGAATTTGGAAATGGCGGAAGATAGAGCTAGATGTAGGAGATGTATTACTAGCATTCATTCAAATTTTTGCTGTTGCTGCCTTTGTATATGAATTGGCACAGCTACTTTGGGAAAACAAAGTAAATATCATGTACATCACAGTTTTAGTGTTAATGGTTATTTTAAGTTTCCTATTTCGCAGAAAAATTTCTTCGCTATTTAGTGCGTCAATACTACTGATGATATGGGGATCCACGCAATTAATACTGGCAATATTCACGGAAACGAGCCTTTTTCAATATACAGTAGCTCCTGCTTTTTATAGTGTCATTTTTCTAGTAGGCTTTACTATATTTATGGTCAGTAAGGGAGCTGGATTAAAAAATATTGCCATTCTCGTTGTACTAGCTAGTATGTTCCTCTGGGTAGTTGTTGATTTTATAGGAGAAGCAGAACAAAGAATTGCTACAAAAAATATAAAGTCTGAGGAGATAGGTTCACGAAGTATTGGCCTTGATATAGGTGATATCGCTCCTGATTTCAGCTTGGAAACCTTAAACGGCGAGAAACTGTCACTCTCTGAATACCGTGGGCAAGTGGTAATGATTAATTTTTGGGCAACATGGTGTCCACCTTGTCGTGCGGAAATGCCGGACATGCAGAAGTTTTATGAAAATAGTGATATCGTCATTTTAGCTGTCAACCAAACAAAATCAGAAACAAGTGTAGGGAAGGTTCAAAACTTCACGGATAAACTCGGTATTACTTATCCCGTTTTATTAGATAAAGAAGGGGAAATCGATAGATTATATCGCATTCAACCTTTACCGACGACTTACATGATTGATACGAACGGCGTCATCCGTTTTAAGACATATGGTCCAATGAACTACGACATGATGATGAAGGAATATTGGAAGTTAAATGGTTGATACTAGATAAATTTTTGTAGTAACATCTCATTTTTTTGCTATACTGTAATTCTAAAGGAGGTGCTGATAGGTGGAGAATTCATATAAATTCTCGGGTACTTCTTCGACTCATGCAAAGCCTATAAATAGAAAGGCGATACTTTGCATGGGGCGAAACATTTAATTTTATCGCTATAATCGCTTTTCTACTATTGGCTTTGCACCTTATTTTTTCGACATTCAAAATAAGGAGCGAGCGAATATGAAGTATGTAAATGCAAACAATGTATTACCAGAAAAGCTAATTTTAGAAATACAAAAGTATGTGCAAGGGGAAACTCTTTACATTCCGAAGAAGGAGTACCGTGAATGGGGAACATTAAGTGGAGGTAGACGCAAGCTGGATCGACGAAATGCGGCGATTCGCGATGCATTTCGTAGTGGTTGCAGTATCCAGCAGCTAGCAGAAGAATATTACCTGTCCACCGAAACCATTAAGAAAATTGTGTATTCTAATAAAAGATAAACAACGAACACTGGTGATCAACTCATCAGTGTTTTTTATGTATACATTGTTTCTAACTCATCTTTTCCCTATAAATCATCGAGAATCTTGCTTATGATGTAGAAAGGTTACAAGATGGGAGATTTACAAAATGACAACAACATTTATTAAAAATGAGCAACTCAATTTTATAAACAAACAAATAAATTTAATAAAAGATAGTAGGAAAAGAAACGTACCAGCCCATATACTATCAGCAGTATGCGATTTGACACAGGCGAAAATTTTAGAACTCTTTCCAGATCTGACAACGGAACAACAACAATTATTAGATGTGTCCGGATTACAAACAGATGCAGAGTTTGAGGCCTATTTGGAACGACTTTCAGCATACATCATTCCTTTTCCAACGATCACTGGTCAACAATTGAAAAAACTGTTTCCGAAAAATAAAAAGTTAAAGTTACCTGATATCGAAACACAGGATTTTAATCAATTGACGTATTTAAGCTGGGATGATGTACGTTCCAGCAAAAAGATTGTTGTCTATGAGTTAGAAGGTAAGCTGGTAGGTATTGAATGTAACTTTACACCGGCTAGCAAGGAAAATATTTGTTCCTTCTGTAATACGGTAGGGAATGTATCTTATTTTTCGACGGTAACAAAAGCAAAAAGGGCCAATAACCCGGATTATTACAAATCGATTGGCAATCTCATTTGTACAGATAGTAACGAGTGTAATAAAAAAATTACGGATGTCACGTATTTAGAGGCGTTTTTGAAAGAGTCATTAGATATAAAATAAGCTAAAAATGATATTGAAGTACGTCCAAATTTCGTGGAATGAATCAGTGTAGAGATATTGGTTCCCTTAGTTGGGCCAAAAAAAGATGTCTCACGATACGTCTACCATCTGAAATATGTTGATGGAATGCCAACTGTTTTATAAAACGGTCGGTTTTTCAATTTTTTGGAACTTTTTTACTTTATAAACAGAATTATCGAAAAAAATACGGTATAATTATGAAAAAGGTAAGTGTCGAAGGAGTGGATATTTTGAGCGAGTACGATATTGTCTTGACCATTTATATTATATTTATGGTATTGTCACTCGTTTTAAGTATAAAATATGCTTCGATCATGATGAAGAAAACGGGATTATTTCTACCTCAAGTAATAATTGCTGGTACGATACACTTCGTACTAGGTGTTATCGCAATCATTGCCTGGCTCCTTTATACCTATTCTACCAATGAAATGATATTTATTGGCGGAGGGTTTTTAGGGATGTGCATGATTATCATTGGTGAGATTTTGCTGGTCACGATTGTACTTATGAATAAGAAGAAGTGGCTGCTAAATAATTAGTTAGATAGAAAAATAGAAAGCGTGTGTTGCAATTGAGCTTGATTAGCCCCGAAGAAATGTTTGAATTAATTCGTCATGCACATCTCCCAGAACTGCTGACGTATGAAACAAGAGATAACAGTAAGCTATACTACAGACATTACGCAGCAGACTCCAATATCATCCTAATTTTGTTGCATGGCATTTCGGAAGATAGCAAATATCTTTTTCAGCTTGCGAAGCATATATCTTCCCACCATATTGCGCAAGTTTATACTCCTGATTTAAGAGGGTATGGGGCGAATGAACCAAAGGGGGATGTAGATTATATCGGTCAATTAGATGACGATATCGCCGATTTTATTCGTTTTATAAAAGCGACGAATGATCATTCTACTATTATACTTGGCGGTCACTCCTTTGGTGGCGCTTCCGTGCTTCGTTTTTCTGAAAGGGATACTGCTAATCAAGTAGATGCTTACCTTTTCTTGGCACCATATATCCATCCAAGTGCTCCTACAAACAATTATCCGATCGTATCCATGTCAAAATTCATTATGCTTAACGCATTTGATAAAGTAGGGTTAAGCAAGTTTCACCATTGGCCCGTATCGACCGTAAATAAGCCTAGTGAACTTCAGCATGGTGGCGAGGCGTTACAGATTAGTTTTCGACTCGTAATGTCCCGTATTCCTCAAAATTATCAAAAAAACATTCTAGCAATCCAAAAGCCAACCTTAGTGCTTATTAGTGATCGTGATGAACTGTTCGCTGCAGAAAAGTTTGCGGATTTATATAAAGATAATCCGAACATACTATGTAAGATCTTACCTCAGCATAATCATGACGGCATTCTCTTTAGTCCACTTACAAACAAGGAATTAGAAAATTGGTGTAAACAACTTAGCCTATATAGGAGGTAGTACGATGCCAAAATTAGATGAGAACATAGTGTTTCATTTGTGGTGTGACAAGGAGGTGCAGGAAGCTGTAGAATTTTATGCATCGATTTTTCCAGATTCATCGGTTCATCATGTAACGACGCTAACAGATACACCATCAGGAGATGCAAAATTAGTTAGCTTTGAATTATGGGGACAAAAATTCATGGCAATTAATGGTGAGCCTTATTTTACATTGAATCCCTCCATCTCCTTCATGGTCAATTTCGATCCTTCGAAAATGGATGATGCAAGCGGAAAATTAGAAGAGGTTTGGAAGAAATTATCGGATGGTGGTAAAGTTCTCATGCCACTAGACAAGTATCCGTTTAGTGAGAAATATGGTTGGATTCAAGATAAGTTTGGTTTGTTGTGGCAACTAATACTGACGAATCCAGAAGGGGAAGAACGTCCTCCGATTATTCCGTCTTTACTATTTGTTGGTGATTCATGTGGTCGAGCAGAGGAAGCACTGAACTTTTACGTATCAGTCTTTAAAAATTCAAAGCAAGGGCATATTGCACGTTATCCACAAGGAATGGAACCAAATAAAGAAGGAACAATCATGTTTTCCGATTTTAAATTAGAAGATGTATGGCTTACTGCGATGGATAGTGCCTTAAATCATGAATTTACTTTTAACGAGGCGATTTCCTTCATGGTGTATTGTGACACACAAGAAGAGATTGATTATTATTGGGACAAGCTGTCCGCAGTTCCTCAATTCGAACAATGTGGTTGGTTGAAAGATAAGTTTGGTGTTTCTTGGCAAATCGTACCGCGAGCTATGGACAAGATGATGACAAACGGTACAGCTGAACAGATTAATCGCGTAAATCAAGCAGTACTTAAAATGAAGAAACTTGATATTGCGGAGTTACAAAAAGCATATAATGGATAATGCTAACTTTAGTAAATCGTACACTCGTCTACTTACTTTTGCTGTTTTTGCCTAAAAGGAGAAGGAATTATAATGAATCAATTATTTTCAAATGACATTTCCGGATGGGATTCATGGGGAAACGTTTTTCAATCCATCTCAGCTTTTGAGTCATTAATAAAATATATTTTTGAAAAAGAGAATCTTCCTTTTTCAAAAATAGAAAATTGTACTCCTGGTACGAACGCAGTTTTTAAAGTAGGTAATTATATTATAAAAATATTTGCACCAGAGGAATCCGGTATTGATAGCACAACAGATTTTGAAACAGAAGCATTCGCTATGAACAGAGCTACGATGCTCGGAGTAAATGTTCCGAAGCTCATCACAAAAGGATATGTACAAGATAAATACAATTTTTCCTATATGATTATGGACTACATTGATGGTACGGAAATCAATAAATTATCCCAACAATTTACTTTTGAAGAGAAGCTGGAGATAGGTAAAAGATTGCGCTCCCTTACAGATGCAATCAACAAACCTTGTATTCCCTTCAATAATGTCGACGTTGTCCATGATTCAAATTGGCAAGTCCGATGGAGAAAATATCCGGAGCGTTTTAAGTTGGAGCGGCTAGATTACATCCAATCTTATGACTATGGTGAAAAAGTGTTTGTCCACGGAGACTTAAATGGTGACAATATATTGATAAACCAAGAAAAAGAACTGTATATTATCGACTTCGCAGATGCCGTTCTTGCACCTATCATTTATGAACATGCACTAATTGTAACCGAATTATTCCGATTTGATAAGGCTTATATTGAAGGATATTTTGGAGAATATGATGCCAAGCAATTAACAGAACTGTGCTTTAACGGATTATTAATCCATGACTTCGGTGGGGATATTATGGAGCAGCGCATTAGCCAAGTTAGTGAATTTGAAAGCTTAGATATATTGCGGAAAAAGCTATATCAGTTATTGAAGTAGAATGAATCTTAGTCAACGGACCATTAACAGGAGAGGTGATGGTGAAATGAGATTATTAAACAAAGAGGAAGTGCTGGCAAATAGTGTGATTCATGCGATTCAAACAGGTGATACCGAAACATTGAAGCAACTCCTCGTTGAAAATCCAGGATTAGCTACAGCAAAAATTGCAGATAAAGACTCGGAATCAGCACGCACACTTCTTCATGTGGTAACAGATTGGCCAGGTAATTTTACAAATGGTGCCAAAACAGTGTCTATCCTAGTTGAGGCAGGAGCAGATGTGAATGCTCGATTTGAGGGCTCCCATGCTGAAACACCGCTACATTGGGCAGCTAGTTGTAATGATGTCGAGGTGTTAGATGCATTACTAGATGCGGGTGCCGATATAAACATAACTGGTGGCGTAATAGGAGATGGAACTCCGTTAGATGATGCAGTTGCATTTGCCCAGTGGAAAACAGCACGACGTTTAGTGGAACGTGGTGCCAATTTGAAATTATGGAATGCTGCAGCTCTAGGTTTATTAGAAGATGTCACGATTTTCTTTGGGGTAAGCCCATCACCAAGCAAAGAGGAAATTACAAAAGCATTTTGGTTAGCATGCCATGGCGGACAGCGAAACACCGCTCAATATCTCTATCAAAAAGGAGCGGATATCCACTGGATTGGCTATGATAACCTCACTCCACTTGGGGCTGCAAAACGAAGTAATGCCAACGAATTAGTAGAGTGGCTACAGGGGATAGGTGCAAAATAATCATAGTGAAAAGGACGAGATAAATGTTAAGCAGTCTCGTCCTTTTGTGTTGATTTCATCATATAATACGTGCTTATCCAAGAAGCGATCGGGATTATTAAAGCAATTCCAATACCAGCACATAAAATCATCGTGATTTCTCCACTGAAAATTTTGGAATTGATGATTTCGCCAAATGAATATGATAAATCTTTAAACCAAAGTAATAACCCTAAATATCCTCCAAAAAAAGCAAAGAATAACGTATTTGTATCTGTTCCAAGAATATCTCGACCAATCGCAACACCTGATGCAAACAAATTCTTCCTACTGATCGTTGGATTTTGATTGTGTATTTCATGTACAGATGCTGCAATTGAAATCGCAACTTCCATAATTGCACCAATCGTACTCATAATGATCATGGAAGTAGCAATTTGAATGAAGTCGACCCCAATATAAAAGGAGAATATTGTATGTTCTTCTATTTCTTCTTTTCCAAAGCCTTGTATCATCGTCGTCTTTGTTACTAAAACAATAAAAATGAGTAATATCGCGATTGCAACAATAGTAGAAACAAATGCGGCAATTGTTTTACTATTCACTTCATTAATGAAAAATAACGTGATACTCGCAATAATAATAGAAGCGATTAAAGTGACGATGATGGGACTAAAATTTGGATCTGCCATCAAAACAACTGCAACAAAAAGCACTCCGAAATTTAGAAATAAAGATATAAAAGAACGCGCACCTTTTTTTCCACCTATCACAATCATTAATATAAATAAAATGGCTGCAAGTAGCACTAGAACATTCATAATCTTGCCCTCTTTCGTTTAATAAAGAATATACAAGTATATAGTGCAATTGGAATCGTAAGTACTATGCCAATACCGCCTACAAGAGCACGTGCCAATTCTAATGAAAGATTCATAGATAGAGTAAAGCCTAATGCAGATGAATTCTTAAAATATAAAATTAAAGTTGGGATGGATCCACTAATATAAGCGAAAAACAAAATACTAGTAATAGCTCCCATAATATCCTTTCCAATATCTAACCCTGATTTTGTAAGTGATTTTATGGAGATACTATTGTTTTTTTCGTATAGTGCGAACATAGACGAGGACATCGTGATGGCAATATCCATAACCCCACCTAACGATCCGATAAATAATCCTGCCATGAAAACAGATTGATAATGACGAGTAAGGAATTGCATATCCTCATAGCGTAAACCATAACCATCATTTGTTTCGATCACTACATAAGCGATGATTAATGAGGTAACAGTACCAATTAATGTTGCTATAATCGCGGCGAGTGTCTTTTCATTAAAACCACTTACTAATATTAATGAAAAAATTGTAAATAAGAAAACACTGAACCCACATATTAATAATAGACTTATATTGGGATTGAAAATATGTATGTCTAAAGCGAATGATATAAGAAGTGCATTTACTCCTAAACTTATAATAGAAAACAAGCCTTGTTTCTTCCCAACCATAAGTAAAATGACGATGAAAACCCAAGCTAATAATAGTAAATATTTATCGCGTTTCACTTCCACAATATTTCCTCTTAGATTAGATTCATCATCTGTTTGCGGTCGTATCCAAACAAATAATTCATCCCCCACATCATACTGTTGGTCATACACTGCTGATGAAGAATATGTATTATTCAAATATATCGTCTGACCTTTGTTTTCTCCATTTTTTAAAATGGCAGTCAGATGCTGAGTATGTATTGTGTCTTTATTGTTATGCATATCGATATTTTCTTTCGTATCTATTAATTCTGCTTTTGTTACTTTTGCGATAGGACGATCATAAAGGGAATAATTATGATGTACGAATATCATAGATACTAAGATTGCAATACACATAAACCCATACAGTATATACTGTCGGACACTAATCTTATTTAAAAAAATTTTCAATAAAAAACCTCCCTTTGATTTGATAAAAAGGGGTCTAAGAAATCCAAAGATAACAAGAATCCTATCAACGGTCAAGTAAAGTTAAAATTGAAAAACTTTATTCCTGACTCTAATTATGTAAAGTGATATAATAAATATATAGAATATTTACATATCTCTATAATTTATGTGAAAGTATGAGCAAACAAAAAAGGAGGAACAATTCATGTTAAATAGTGTAACGATCTTAAATTTTGATGGCGCATATAGCCAACAAACTTTTTACCAAAAACACCCGCATCAAACAGTTGATTTTGAATCGATACGTAATGCTAGTCTACTATGCGACCGCGAAAATTTAACAATGATGTATGAAACATTACAAAAACGAAGGTGTAGTGGCGTCCATTATCTAGGAAGTGGAAATTATCATTATCTTTCATTTTTGTTACAGTACAACATTTCTAAACCATATACATTAATTTTATTTGATCATCATACAGATACCATTCCAAGTCCTAGTGAAAATCTCATTTCATGTGGATCTTGGGTATTGAATTCCTTCGATCATTTTTCCATGCTACATAAAGTCATTATGATTGGTGTGGGAGAAGATGCAAAAGAACATATCCCACCATCCATTCAACATAAAGTCATCCTATACACAAAAAACTCACTTCCAGATAACACACAAACTCTTCTAAACGAAATTGAAACCGACTCAGTATACATTAGCATCGATAAAGATGTGCTAAATACAAAAGAAGCAATCACAGATTGGGACCAAGGTTCCATGAGCCTACAAACATTGCTGGAAATACTAAAAGAGATCATTCAACAGAAAGAAATACTTGGCGCCGACGTCTGTGGCGAATATCCCGTAAACCCAACAAATGAATACGATTTGGAAACACAAGCAGCAATCGAAATCAACAACGACACAAACCATATCATCTTTGAAAATATCAAACGCTGGGAAAACTACAAATCTAGAAATCTTGTTCATTATAGTAGAAATAAAATATTACAGAAACATAGCTGATGGATTTTTAGGAAGATGCAATACCTATCACGGGTGAGTGGCAATAATCATTCATCAAAAGGTTATTAAATGAGCGATTTTTTAACAGTATTATTATCATTCATGTTCGTGTGTGGTAATGATGCTGTTTTTTTGGGGGAGTTGACAGGTTCATCTAGCATTAGGGGCAGAATGGTTGTAATAATTCATCTCAAGACGATTTCCATTTAAAATGAACTTCGAATCGGTTGAGATAAGCCGTCTCAAAGCAAGTTCACCTCAAATTGGTAGACAAACCGGTCTAGATGGTCCAACTCAAGACGATTTTCCTCAAAAAAGAACGTCTAACCGGTTGTGATAAGTAGTCTCAAGACGTTTTTTTTCTAAAAGGAACCTCGAACAGGTTGTGATAAGCACTCTCAAGACAAGTTCTCCTAGCTGGGCAGTCAATACTGGTTGAGAGAAGCTGTCTCAAGACGATTTCAGTCAAAATGAAATGTAGGACTGGTTGAGAGAAGTCAACTCAAGACGTTTTCCTTCTAAAAGCATCCTCAAATCGGTTATGATATGTCATCTCAAGACCAGTTCACCTCGATATGGCAGACAAACAGGTTTTGATATTTCATCATCCAAAAAGAAGCAATCGAGGATACAAAAAGAAAGTTGCAACGTACAAAAGAAGCACTTCAGCGTACAATAAAGCATGTCGAGCATTCAAAAGGAGCACCCCAGCATATTAAAACCAGACCTAAGTAGCCAAAACGAGCCACCCCCTCCCGAAAAAAGCCATCTATAAAATCCAACTTTTATCATCAAATAAAAACAATTAGCACAACTTTACCCTTTTTATGATAACCTAATAGCATTTAGGCATACTAATACCATCTTTTACAAGTAGGAGGGTATGACTGTGAGTATGCCAACAAATACCTTATCCATCTTTGCGTTAGGTGGATTAAATGAAGTCGGAAAAAATATGTATGCGATTCAAAATGATGATGACATCATCGTCATTGATTGCGGTAATAAGTTTCCAGATGAAAGTTTATTAGGCATTGATTTAATAATCCCTGATATTACATACCTTGTTGAAAATAAAGAGAAGGTGAAGGCGTTAATTGTGACGCATGGCCATGAAGATCATATTGGGGGAATTCCATACTTTTTAAAACAACTAAATGTACCAGTGTATGCGACCCGTTTTACACTAGGGTTAATTGAGCTAAAATTACGAGAGCATAAAATTTTGAGAGAAAGTGAATTAATCGAAATTAATCCTAATTCCAAAGTCAAAATTGGCGATATGGATGTAAGCTTTTTTAGAGTTTTCCATAGTATCCCGGATTGTTTGGGAATTGTTTTTCATACGGCGCAAGGAAATATTGTGCATACGGGAGATTTTAAGTTTGACTTAACACCTGCCTCCAATGAGCATTCCGATATTCATAGAATGGCGGAAATTGGGAAAGAGGGTGTATTACTGCTGCTTTCCGAAAGTACAAATGCGGAGCGACCTGGTTTTACGCCATCTGAGCAAATGGTTGGTGAACACTTAGAACAGGCTTTTATGAAAGCAAAAGCGAAAATATTTGTTACAACGTTCGCTTCCAATGTTAGTAGGTTGCAACAAGTTGTAAATGCTGCCCAAAAAACAAATCGGAAATTAGTCTTACTCGGCAGAACAATGGTGAACGTTGTGAAAATTGCATTGGAGCGCGGTTATATCATTGTTCCAGAGGGGATGATCATTGAACCAAGGGATATGTATGACTATGCATCTGAAAACCTTGCGATTCTTTGTACCGGTAGTCAAGGAGAGCCACTTGCTGCACTAGCTCGTTTATCTACTGGGGAATTCCGAGATGTAGACGTGTTACCTGGTGATACAGTTATTTTTGCTGCTGGGCCAATTCCTGGAAATGAACGTGGCATCACAACGATTGTCGATAATTTATTTGAACTTGGTGCCAATGTTATTTATGGATCCGGAAGCACTTCTGGCATGCATGTGTCGGGGCATGGGTACCAAGAGGACTTGAAGTTAATGCTCACATTAATGAGGCCAAAGTATTTTATACCAATACATGGAGAATATCGGATGCTTTACCATCACCGCCGTTTAGCGGAATCTGTTGGGGTCGAGGAAGGAAATACGTTTATTTTGAAAAATGGGGATGTAGTGGATATCGAAAATTCTACCCTTCGCCAAACACGAGAAGTACCAGTTGGAAATACGTATGTGGATGGTGGCGAAGTCGGTGATTTGGAATATGTCCTACAAGACCGTAAGAAAATATCCGAAGACGGTATGCTAATGCTGATTTTAACGATTAATAAAGCGGAAGGGACATTGTTAGCGGAACCTGAAGTGATATCTAGAGGGTTTACAGATGGTGATTTTTCCAAATTCCGCAAAGATATTCATCGTATCACTATGGAAACTATCGAAGAGTTGCAAGCCGAAAACCGTATGAAACGGAATGCAATAAAAAAATTATTGAAGAGAAATGTAGGGCAATTCATTCGTTCTGATTCGCGAAAACAACCGATGATTGTGCCAATCTTAATTGAACTATAGTCATGCTTTTTCCATAGGAGAAACAGCTTTCTAGACATGTCCACCCTTAACTCGTTAAGATGAAGTTAGAGATTTTAACAGAAAGGGTGGATAAAATGAAAGTTCTAGTAGTTGGAGCAAATGGACAAATTGGAAAACATCTTGTTACGTTTATGAAAGATCATGATTCCCTTGAGGCAAAAGCAATGATTCGTAACGAGGAACAAGCAGCTTTTTTTGAAAATCTTGGTGCGGAAACAGTTGTTGTTGATTTGGAAGATGATATTCCAGCAATCGCAAAAGCTGCAGAAGGAGTGGATGCAGTTGTTTTCACAGCAGGTTCTGGAGCACATACTGGCAAAGATAAAACGATTATGGTCGATTTAGACGGAGCAGTAAAAACAATTGAAGCAGCAAAATCTGTTGGTGTAAAACGATTCATCATGATAAGTTCCTTTGACACGAGAAGACAAGCAATCCAAGAGGCACCAGCATCTTTTGCACCATACGTAGCCGCGAAATTTTACGCAGATGAATGGTTGCGGAGAACAGACTTAGACTACACGATTATCCATCCAGGATTACTGACGAATAACGAAGGAACAGGCATGGTGGAAGCAGCTGAAGAAGTTGGCCGCAACGAAATCCCACGTGAAGACGTCGCAAAAGTCATCCTCGCCAGCCTAGAAAACAAAAACACCATCCGAAAAGAATTCCAAATCGTAAAAGGAAATACCCCCATCCAACAAGCAATCGCAGCAATCTAAGGGACATGGGGTCAGGAACCTCGTCCCAGATATTCTCTAATCCCCAGGAATTAGGACACATAAATTATAATAGAGACGATATACTTAAATTTGTATATGCGTCTTTTTTAAATTCAAATAGCCATATGGTGGGACAATAACTCTGACCCCATGACCCGTTCTAAACTGGGACAATGAAACTGACCCCCCTGTCCCACTAAAAAACAATTGTTAATTTTCGATCTCCATGATAGCCTATTATTAATCATGTTGAAGAAGGGGAGGGTAGCGCATGATTAAGGTTACAGGAGCAGTGACGGATGCATATGTTTTTTCGAACTATCCGCAAGAGACTGCGCTTGAGCAGATTAAAGAACTTTGTGATCAAGCATTTTTAAAAGATAGAAAGATTCGGATTATGCCAGATTATCATGCCGGAAAAGGTTGTGTAATTGGAACGACGATTCAATTGGAGGATAAGGTTGTTCCGAACCTCGTCGGAGTGGACGTCGGTTGTGGCGTACTCACGGTAAAGTTAGAGAAGAAAAATATTGATTTTCATAAGCTTGATCAAACGATTCGCACTCATGTTCCAAGTGGAATCGAGTTACACACGGATGAAACGGTACAACATATTAATACCGAATTCCCTCAGGTTGAGGAGTTTAAGGCAAAACACATTCTTAGTGAAAATAGAAGCCGTTATAGTTTAGGTACACTTGGTGGCGGTAATCATTTTATCGAAGTTTCGGTGGATGGTGACGGCTATCATTATTTAACAATTCATACTGGAAGTCGTTATGTTGGTGCCAAAATAGCCAATTATTATCAAAAAGTCGCTATCAACAACCATCGTCGAGAAGATGTAAATGATATGATTGAACAACTAAAAGCGGAAGGACGCCATCGTGAAATTCAAGCAGCAATCGCAAAACATAAAGAGAAAAATCCGATTATTCCAGATGACTTAGCCTATTTAGAAGGAGAAGATTTTGACAACTATATACACGATATGAGACTTGCCCAACAATTTGCGAAGGCAAACAGGGAAGAGATAGCAAGAGCGATTATCGAAAATATGGGCATGGAAGATATGGATCGTTTTGATACTGTCCATAACTATATTGATACAGATAATCTGATTTTGCGTAAAGGGGCCGTTTCTGCACAAAAAGGGGAACGTCTCATTATTCCGATGAATATGAGAGACGGTTCGATCCTAGCGGTAGGTAAAGGCAATGAGGATTGGAACTATTCTGCACCGCATGGAGCGGGTCGTGTTCTAAGTCGCACAAAGGCAATGAAGACGCTAAAGTTGGATGATTTTCACGATACGATGAAAGGTATTTGGACGACATCCGTTTCCAATGAAACATTAGATGAAGCGCCAATGGCTTACAAACCGATGAACGAAATATTAGAAAAAGTAGAAGAAACAGTATCGATTACGACAATGATCAAACCAGTATACAATTTCAAAGCAAGTGAAAAATGGCAACCATACAGGTCAAGGTAAGTTGGGACGTGGGGTCAGGTCCCATGACCCGTTTTTAGTTTAATACTGGGACGAGGAACCTGACCCCATGTCCCACTCCTATCACCGCAGGTCATTTGTCCTGCTCATATAGTAATCAAGAGATGAGGAATCTTAGCCTTCGTCTTTTTTTCGTCTGTACCTTTTTTCGTGAAATCTTAGTAGTTTAGTATGAAATTGGAGAAAAGAACTATTTTCATAGGATGGGAGGTGATATGATCGTTGTATTGTTTTTTTTAGGGGGTAAAAGTGAATGAGTTTAAAGAAATGGATGGCAGTAATCGCTGTTTTAGCAGTATTGCTTTTAAGTGCGTGTGGTTCAAAAGAAAAAGCGAATGAAGATGCAGATTCAGGTTCAAAGGATAAAGAAGTAGAGCAACCTGAAAATAACGAAGATGATGAAGCAGGAAACGATAACGAAAAAGATGATGAGCAAGCCAATGAAAAAGACGATGAGAAAACTAATGAGAAGGCAACTGGAGATGGAGCTATCTTAAATCCATACATAGCGGAAGAAACTGGTGGAGATGTAGAAGTAGTTTTTACAAATACAAATCCAGGTATGATTCATCATTACAGTGATGAAGTTTCGATGTCGATTGATGAATATCAAATCGTTCACGTCAGCAATATGAATGAATCTGCAAAATATAACTTTGATGATGAAGAAGAAGGATATGTTCTTACGTTAAAAATGACATTGGATAATCAATCATCTGAAGCTGTGAACTATGCGGACGGAATGATGATTAATACCGATGATGGTATGGACTATCTAAAGAGAAAATCACATTTTGTCAATCGCGATGAGTGGTTGAAGGATGATTCTACAGAAGGTGCGTCTCAATACTCTAGTGGTAAATCATTCACTGGTATGTTCGCATATGCAATGACAAAAGCACAGTATGAGAAATTACAATTACCAATGGTAAAAATTGATGCACTATGGAAAAATGACGATACGAGCGATCGCGTAGGAGACGATGGTTACTTCCCACTACCTGTAAATGATGCAGGATTGGAAAAGGCAAAAGCAGTCGCAAATCTATATCCAGATAAAATGGTGACTGACAGCATCGCGGATAAAGAAATAATTTTTGCAAAAGAAGATATAAACGAAACACAAGAATTCGAAGGCATTAAAGTTACGCTACAAGGTGTGCAATATGCAGATGTTACGCCAACTGCAGCACATGCAGAGAGATTTACTAATTTTGGAGATAATGGACTTGTTGCAATAACTGCCAAGTATACGATTGAAAATGGTAGTGATGTTGCATTTGATAAGTTTTTAATTAGTTCCAAATTGCATATCGATGATCGTGGATCCATGCTTTCTCAAGGGATGCTTGAGCCTACCGTTAGAGGAAGTGTAGAGCCTGGAGAGAAGTTTGAAGGATTAACAGTCTTCCTATTTAGAGCGGATGAGTTCGGTATTTTCAAAGAGTTCCAATTAGAAATTGGACCACTATCGGACGAAAATGCGAAAAGACTATACAAAGAAAAAACAGCTAAATTCCAATTACCAACGAAAGATTCCAAATAAAAACGGGGCGTGCATTGCACGTCCTTTTTGTCGCCTACTTAACAATTCAAGGTTGACAAGTAGGTAAAGGAAATCTGTTATAATGGAATAAAATTAGCTCAGGAAATTATGTCGCTAAAGGAGGAGAAAGATGAAATTAATAAGAGAATACTTAGTGGACATGGGATTCGGTCCTACTTCCGTGAAATATCTTTCCACTATTGCAATGATTATTTTTATCGCGCTAATTTGTTTTATCGCGAATTTAATCACGAAGAAGATTATCATCCGCATTATTACACATATTATAAAAAATAATAGATTTGAATGGGATAATATTCTGTTAGAACGAAAGGTTTTTCGGAAAATATCGCATATCGTTCCAGCGATTATCATTTATAATTTTAGGAACTCCTTTGGTGAAAATTTTGAGGATTTAATTGTCAAAGGCGTCACTGTGTATGTAATCTTGGTTGTTCTAGCTATCATGAATAGCCTGTTGAATGCAATCAATGATATTTATCAAACATTTGAAGTTTCCAAAATGCGCCCGATAAAAGGATTCATCCAGGTTGTGAAGATCATCATGATCATCTTTGCAATCATTCTCGTTATTGCCAACTTAATTGGTAAAAATCCACTTCTTATTTTAAGTGGTCTTGGTGCGCTATCAGCTGTTCTCATGTTAATTTTTAAAGATTCCATTTTAGGTCTCGTAGCCGGTATTCAGTTGGCAACTAATGATATGGTTCGTGTAGGCGACTGGATCGAAATGCCAAAGTATGAGGCAGATGGGGATATCATTGATATTTCATTAAATACGGTAAAAGTCCAAAACTGGGATAAAACAATTACGATGATTCCGAGTTATGCACTCATCTCAGATTCATTTAAAAACTGGAGAGGGATGCAGGAAACAGGTGGACGACGAATCAAACGCTCGCTATTTATTGATAAAAACAGTATTTCATTTTGTACACCAAAGCAAATTGAGAAATTTAAACACATTGATGTTTTAAAAGACTATATTATTAACCGGGAAAAAGAAATTGCAGAGTATAATGAAACACATCATGTGAACCGCAGTAATCCTGTAAATGGCCGGGCGCTCACGAATATTGGTGTATTTAGAGCCTATATTAGTAATTATTTACAACGCCATCCTGGCATTAATAAAGAATTGACGTTAATGGTTCGTCAACTAGCTCCAACGGAAAATGGAGTGCCAATGGAAATTTACTGTTTTACAAGTGATATAAGGTGGGCAGTGTACGAATCCATTCAAGGTGACATTTTCGACCACCTATTCGCAGTTGCCCCGGAATTTGGCCTACGCCTATTCCAAAACCCTTCTGGCAATGACTTTAGAAACCTCGTAGGTGAGACAAACAACGAAGTGAAGATAAGAGAACAGTAAAAAAGGTTAGACCCTAAATAATAGGGCCTGACTCTTTTATGTCAGTTTTACTTTTTTAACAAGAAAAGCTCGATAATAGCTAATTAAAAATAGTACATTTACTAGTGATAATAGCCCCGTTAAACTTTGCTCAACAATTGGAATTATATTAAAGATAGAGCTTACCACTGCCAGGATGGAGATGAACAACATAACAGTTGTAAGATTATATAGTAGCTTTATGTTCATCGCTGCATCTAATTGATCTGCGAATCCATCCAATAATTGGAAAATAATAACAAATATCATAAGCATTCCAGCTACAATAAACACAAGTCCCACGAAAGCCAAAAATTCAACGTATGAATTTATTAATCCAATATGTAATGGAGATATGTTAAGAACATCAAGTAATAAGAAAACAAAACTATGAACCATCATCACAACGACATAAGGTTGAATTTTATTAAGTTATTCATTAGAGATGCTTAATTCCTTTATCCCGAAAAATAACGATATGTATCCTATTACATTTGTTACATAAAAAATAATTCCGACATCAAAAAAGCTTATATTGGTTCTGAAAAAAATGAAGAATAGCCCAACGAATATATTGATCACTCACCAATTCTCCTTTCAAGACTTGCATTTGCCCCATAATGTTATTGTACAGTAGATATCTGAATTTTGCACCAACTTTCACAGCATCAGCCACAAATTTAGAATTCAAATGTATAATTGAAAAACATTTCTTAGGAAATATGCATAGAATACCTTGATTATGAAAAAAAGGGGTAGTGGATCTATGTATAATGTACCGTATGTGCATCCTTATTATTTGACTAGACCAATGTATGTCCAACCAATGTATGGGCAATTTCCGCAAGAAATGTATCAACCTTATCAGCAATACCCATACTTAGAGATGAATCGGGTTTTGCGAGATCATGGGAAACAGCCTTATGTAGTTAATATTGAAGATGCAACAAAGAAAAACAAAACATTTCGTACTGCAATTTGGACGGGGAATCACTTGCAAGTAACGCTAATGAGTATAGGTGTTGGCGCTGATATCGGTTTAGAAGTGCATCCTCATGTCGATCAATTCCTCCGCATCGAAGACGGCCAAGGTATAGTAATGATGGGGGATTCACGTGATCATCTCGATTTTGAAAGAAGAGTAGGGGAAGACGATGCCATCATGGTTCCAGCAGGGAAATGGCATAACGTTGTGAATACTGGTAGAAAGCCATTGAAGCTATATTCGATTTATGCTCCACCAGAGCACCCATTTGGTACAGTTCATAGAACGAAACGAGATGCCATGCAACATCACCATCATCAATAAAAAACTATCTTAAGAAAGCAGTCCTCATGAAATTCCTTTTTATGATTGTAGGGGCTGCTTTCTTTTGCTAATATAGATAGGCATTATATTTAGTACGAAGGAGAGGATGTAGTTGAAGCAGGACTTTATTGAGATTCGCAATGCTCGTGAGAATAACTTGAAAAATGTTGATCTTCGAATTCCAAAGGGAAAGATTACTATTTTTACAGGTGTATCGGGATCAGGAAAATCTTCTATTGTGTTTGATACGATTGCGCAAGAGGCTGGGCGCCAATTAAATGAAACATTTAGTAGCTTTGCGCGTCAGTTTTTGCCGAAATATGGTAGACCGGAAGTAGATGAAATACATAATCTATCAACAGCCATTGTCGTGGACCAGAAACGCCTTGGAGGAAATGCTAGATCCACCCTCGGAACCGCTACTGACATAAATCCTCTATTTAGAATACTATTTTCAAGATTTGCAGAACCACAAATTGGATACGCGAATGCTTATTCTTTTAATGATCCTATTGGCATGTGCCCGACATGTGAAGGAATAGGCAGTAATATTGCACTCAATACAGAAACAGCCTTTGATATGGACAAGTCATTAAACTAAGGCGCAATTTTATTGCCAGGCTTTGCACCAGGAACATGGCAATGGAAAGCATATGCGGAAACTGGATTCTTCGATAATGATAAAAAACTAAAAGACTACTCAGAAGAAGAGTGAGATAAACTACTTTATGCTGATCCCGAAAAAGTAACGGTGACATATAAGGGAGAAGAATTTAACTCTACTTATGAAGGAATAGCTGTAAAATTCATGCGCGTTAATGTGAAAAATGATCGAGAAAAGTCCAAACAAGCAGAGCAGAAGTTCAAAAATTTTACGACAGTTAAAACCTGTCCTACATGTGAAGGTGCTCGTTTTAATGAAAAAGTACTTTTTTCTAAAATCAACGGCTATTCTATTTATGACCTCACATCTATGCAATTGGATGAATTGATAAAAGTTCTACCTGAAATTGCGGACAAAAATGCAAAGCCAATTGTCGATGGTATTATGGAACGACTACAAAACCTTTGTGATATTGGATTAAGTTATATGACGTTGACACGAGAAACTTCTTCGCTTTCTGGTGGAGAATCACAACGGGTAAAAATGGTGAAATACTTATCTAGCAATTTGACCGGGCTTTTATATATTTTTGACGAACCAAGCACAGGTCTTCATCCCCGTGATGTGTATCGCCTAAATGAATTGTTAGTGAAGCTACGTGATCGAGGCAATACAGTGTTAGTAGTAGAACATGATCCAGATGTCATTCAAATTGCCGATCATATCGTCGATGTTGGACCACAAGCTGGTGGTGCTGGCGGGAACATCATGTACACCGGTAGCTATGAAAGTTTATTAACATCAGACACAATCACTGGAAACTATTTAAATCGAAAAGCAGAAATAAATGATCAACCTAGAGCGGTATCTGATTTTCTAGAAAGTAGAAAAAGCAGTCTCCACAATTTGAAAAATGTAAGCTTACGTGTGCCTGTAGGAGTATTTACGGTAGTGACAGGTGTGGCTGGATCAGGTAAAAGTACACTCGTTAATCAAGTGTTTGCAAAAGATTATCCAGACGCAATCCGAATTGACCAAAGTGCTGTTCATGTTAATGTCCGTTCGAACCCAGCAACTTTTTCGGATATCATGAATGCTATTCGCAAAGTCTTTTCAGATGAAAATGGTGTGAAAAGTGGCTTATTTAGCTATAACTCTATTGGTGGTTGTGAAGCATGTGGTGGAACAGGATCAATCCAATTGAACCTATCTTTCATGGAAGCCGTTGAAGTTGAGTGTACGGAATGTAACGGAAATCGCTATAAACAGGAAGTACTGCAATACCTGTATAGAGGAAAAAACATCGTGGATGTCATGGATATGTCCGTAACGGAAGCGCTAGAATTTTTCGAAGCAAAAGACATTCTTAGAAAACTAAAAAGCCTAGAAACAGTTGGTCTCGGCTACTTGTCTTTAGGACAACCATTAAACACACTATCTGGTGGAGAATGCCAACGACTGAAACTAGCAAAAGAACTCAATAAAAAAGGCAATATCTATATACTCGACGAACCAACAACAGGACTACATATGTCCGATGTATCCAACATCCTAGATATCATTAATAAACTAGTGAAAAAAGGAAACACGGTTATCGTCATTGAGCACAACTTAGACGTCATTCGCAGAAGCGACTGGATTATTGACCTAGGTCCCGATGGCGGAACCGGCGGCGGTGAAATCCTATACGAAGGCCAACCAGTTGGAATACTAGAATGTGAAAGATCCATTACAGCGAAATATCTATAGAAAAAGGAGAGGCAGCTTTTAAATAAGCTGCCTCTTATTTTTGTTGCTGAGGTGGAAGGGTGGAGAGATTGCTTGCGAAGAAGTTTCCCTCTTCCCCACTTTGGAAGAGAAGAGGAGGGAGGAGGCGGTTGTGCTGCGGAGTTATCGTGCCCGGCTCGCGAGATTAAAGTCTGAAGTGGTCACTCAGGAGCGTTCATCGTGCCCACCTCGATAGGGAAAAGGAGAAGGAGGTCACGCAGCAAACGCAGCAACGTCTAACGTTACCACCTCACGAGAAAACTGGATGGAGTGGTAACGCAACAGGCTTCATCGTGCCCAGCTCGGAAGGGAAAAGGAGAAGGAGGTAACGCAGGACCGTTCATCGTGCCCGCCTCACGAGAAAATTGGATGAAGCGGTAACGCAGCAGGATCCATCATTACCATCTCACGAGAAAAAAGGCAGAAGCGGTCACGCAAGGTCGTTCATCGTGCCCGCCTCCCGAGAATAATGGATGAAGCGGTAACGCATCAGCCTCCATCGTTACCACCTCACGAGAATAAAGGAAGAAGCGGTCACGCAAAGCCGTTCATCGTGCCCACCTCACAAGAAAATTGGATGAAGCGGTAACGCAGCAGGATCCATCATTACCATCTCACGAGAAAAAAGGCAGAAGCGGTCACGCAAGGTCGTTCATCGTGCCCGCCTCCCGAGAAAAATGGATGAAGAGGTAACGCATCAGCCTCCATCGTTACCACCTCACGAGAATAAAGGAAGAAGCGGTCACGCAAAGCCGTTCATCGTGCCCGCCTCCCGAGAATAATGGATGAAGCGGTAACGCAACATCACACAACCACATAGAAAAAAGGCTGCCCACCATCGGACAGCCCTAACATCATATTCACTAAATTATCACTTACCTCACAAAATACTTCTCCCCAAGCAATTCATTTTCTTCAAATGTACCCGCTGGCAATTGCTCTGCAACAAATCCATCAAGTTCCGCTTTCTCAAGGTCATACATTACTTCTATTTCTTTTGCGAACAGTAATTTTTCTTTCGCAAGTAATTCAGAAAGTGCCGGTAGCTTGTTTGCTTTTAACTCCTCTTTATCCCTCACTTGCTTCAGTGCTGAAATATTTTCGAAGCAATTACGACGTTTCAACTATCCTTATCGAATCGTTGTCATCGCGGCTATGAGGACACGATTGCAAGAATTATTCGCGACCAATTGGAAATTATCTTTTATCAACTTTTATTAAATGAGCATAGTGTACAAGAAGATGATGCGCTAAAAGTTACGGCTGTCATGTTAAGTTGGGGTCTGTATGGTGCATCCGTCGAATGGAGAAGAAATAGCCAAACCATTACACCCGAAGATTATATTAAAGAAGCATTGCCATATATATTTGATTTTTCGTAAGCACCGAAAAGGTCTGTCCATCCAAATAGATGCGACAGACCTTTTCATTTTTCGAATCAAAAAATCCCCAAAAACAAAAACTTACTTCTTTCCTATAAAAAAATAGAAGGAAATATGGGGAATCAAGCGAATAGAAATAGAAAGGAGGAGATTTGATGAGTCAAGATGCGAAAATGGTGAGTGTAGAGAAAATAAATACTTACCCACAGCAGCCACATGGTGGGAAGTTAGTGAATCGCGTGCTAACGGGTGCAGAACGTGATGAAGCAATGGAAAGAGCGAAGCAGTTACCGATGATCATGGTCGATTTGGAGGCGGTAATTACGCTTGAAATGATAGCAACGGGCGTATTATCTCCGAATGAAGGCTTTATGGTCGAGGAGGATTATAAGTCAGTTCTCACAACCGGTCGTCTGAAAAATGGGTTAGTGTGGCCAGTTCCACTTAGCTTTGCGCCAATAGGAGATAGAAATAAGCAAGTCATCCAATCGTTATCGGTAGGGGATGAAGTAGCACTTGCGGATGAAACTCGTGAACCTGTGGCGATATTAAAATTGGACGACATTTTTTATTATGACAGGGAGTTCCGCGCAAAAAATCTGTTTGGAACGAATGACCGTAACCATCCTGGAGTCGATGCCATTTATCGTAGAATGGGAGATACAGCATTAGGCGGGCCTATTCAACTACTGCGCCGCGTCCATTGGGGACCATTTGAAAGTTTAAGAATGGAACCGAAGGACACTTGGAAACTATTTTATGAAGATAAAAAGTTTCGTTCTGTAGGTGGATTCATTACAGGAGCGAATCCATTGCACCGCGGACATGAATATATTCATCGCAATGCGTTAGAAGAGCTGGATGGTTTATTTGTTCAACCACTAGTGGAGCTTGCAAAACGCGAATACACAAGACATGAATTTCGGATGCTGTCTTATCGTAGTGTACTAGATACGTATTATCCGAAAGAAAGAACGATTCTGGCGCCACTTCGGGTTACATATATTTTTGCAGGACCCCGTGAGGCAGTTCTTCATGCCTTAATTATGAAAAATTATGGCTGTACACATGCATTGATCGGTCGTGACCATGCAGGTGTTGGTGATTATTACGATAAATATGCAAGTCATACGATTTTTGATGAATATACAAAAGAAGAATTAGGAATTGATATACGCTTGTTCCATGAAGTATTTTACTGTACTCGTTGTGACAGCTTAGGAACCGTGCAAACATGTCCTCATGAGGATCGCTATAAAATTAATATTTCTGGTACAGGAATTCGGGAATTATTGCGCTATGGTGTGTTACCTCCGAAAGAAATTGTTCGCCCAGAATCAGCGCGCATTGCGATGCAAGGGGTTCAACCGAAGGGTGTCGATATCAATAATCAAGCAATTGCACCAGTTGGAAAAACAATTAAGAGTATCTTCCCTTATTACTTACATACATCTAGAATCGGCGGAACGAAACGAAATCAACCACTTGCAGTTGAAGAACTCACAATCGAAGACTTAGAGGCAGCAATCAATGACGTTAGGTCCAATGCAGACCGGATTTACCGGGATATTTATGCGGAATTTAGTTATTTAACAGATACATTGCGGTCCACTCAACCAGATTGGGTTGCCGATGCTCGTGAGTCGATTAAGAGGCAACAAGAAATGGTTGTGGAAAATTTAGAAGAAAAAGTGAAAAACGCACCGAAACAAGCATCGGATGAATTTATGTATCAAAATAAAGAAGAAGCTGAACTTGAATTAGAAGTAGCGAAAAAAATCATTGCGGACATTCCATCGCCATTGCGCGCAGAAGAGCTACAATATCGCGTATGGAATGCACTCCCATATCAACGCTATCGTGGCAGTGACGAGGAGTAATTTGTAAGGGCTTTCTCAAGGTGTATTACCTTTAATAATAAAAACGCTTGGAAAAAATCCAAGCGTTTTTTAGTTCCTGAATCATGTATTTACGAATAGTAAGTCTAATCATATTAGAGGCTTTCTACCAAATATTCCACGGATACTCATTTGGTGTCGGGGACGTGACGTGTATTTCTTCTTTTTTTGTTGGATGGATTAATGTAAGGGAATGGGACCAAAGTGCGATTTGTTGGCCAGGCTGATTAACAGCTTTTCCATACTTTTGATCGCCGAATAGTGGGGTGCCACGTGAGGCAAGCTGGACACGAATTTGGTGGGGTCTTCCTGTATGCAATTGAACAGAAAGTAAACTTAAATCTCCCTTACAATGAATCACTTTATATTCTAATATAGCTTTTTTCGCTTGTTTATGACTCGACTTTACAGAGTACACCATATTCTTCTTCGCATCTTTTACTAAATAATCGACTAGAACATCCTGTTTCTTTGGCAGCTTCCCTCGGACAACGGCCAGATATTTTCTCGTAACGGAATGAGTGCGAAACGCATCCGATAGCCGGGATGCCGCTTTTGATGTTTTCGCAAAAACCATCACGCCTCCAACAGGTCGATCCAATCGGTGTAAAAGTCCAAGGTACACATTCCCTGGTTTATTGTAGCGAATCTTTATATCTTCCTTTAAAAAAGTAAGTAAATCCATATCTCGTGAACTATCTTCTTGAACCGGAACATTCACCGGTTTTTCCACAAATAATAAATGATTGTCCTCAAAAAGGACAGGGACATTCATCAATCGTATAACTTCCTTTACTAATATAATACTAGAATCATAGCATATTCCGGGAGTAAGAGACAGATAAGTGCCTCATGCTAATTGTTTTTCACTACATATGCCTAGACGAATACAATGATATGGCGTAATAGTTTTATTACATCTAGGGGGATATGCCATGTACAGAAATTATCATGAGGGAGTAAGGTATAGCGTGCAGCCAGGGGATAGCTTTTGGGGATTAGCACATCAATTTGATTTAACCGCTGAGGAGCTTTATGCAGCGAATCCATTTGTGAATCCGTATTATCTTTTTGTTGGCCAGGAGATATTTATTCCAACATTAAACAGACAAAAGGATTGTATCTCGCCAAGAGAAGTAGAGTTAATGAGGAATGAACGCAGTTTGTGGGAAGAACATGTAGCTTGGACGAGAATGGCAATTATTAGTTTAACGTTTAATCTTCCTGACATCGAATTCATTCTTGCTCGACTCTTGAAAAATGCGACAGATATGGGGGATATGTTCCGCCCGATTTATGGTGATGTTGCTGCAGATACGTATGCTACTTTAATTAAGGAACACCTTCTCATTGCGGCGGATCTTGTAAAAGCTGCTATTGCTGGAGATGCACAAGCTGCGGAAACAGCAGAAAGAAAATGGTATCAAAACGCAGATGAAATTGCTGTATTCTTGAACAGTGTGAACCCATACCTCGAGGAAAATGAAGTGAGAGACATGTTCTACACGCATTTAAGGTTGACGAAGGATGAAGCAATCTCCATGATCAATAAGGATTATGAAAAAGATATTGCCATTTATGATGAAATTGAAAAACAGGCCAGAGAAATGGCCGATATGATTTCAGATGCCATGATTAAACTTTATCCAGATTTACAAAGATAATTATTACCTCTCTATCCCGTATACATTTTCACTTTTGGGTTAATTTAACTAGAAGAAAATGACAGAGGGTAGGGAGAATAGTTGAAGCTAAATAAAAAGTTTATTTTTAACATGGTACTGATTATCTTTCCGTGGCTTTCGGTATTATTTATAGGAAAAAGAAGCTTTAAACGCTTTTCCTTCACTGGCATATTTATTATTGTGTTTGAAATTCTAAGTCATATGTACGGAAAGAAACGAAAATGGTGGACGTTTTACGGTAAAAGTAATTCATTTCTACTCAATGAATTACCGTTCAGTATAGGTCCTTATATGCCAGTCACTATGTGGTTATTAAAAATATCGTACGGCAATTTTAAAAAATTTATTTTACTAAATGCAATCTTTGATGGCATTTTTGCCACTGTAATCATGAAAATCTTAAAAGCAATGAAGATTATTCGTCTTAATAATTTAAATACATTACAGTTCTTCTTCTACATTCACTATAAAGCATACTTATTATATGGAATCCAATATTGGTATGAAAACATGAAGGACCGTCATCTATCTATGTTAAGACATAAATGGTTACACTTTACAACGCGGATGAGATAAAGACCAAATCAAATTGGATTCGGTCTTTTTTTTGTTAATGAAACCATTTTTAATGTGAATTTGTATAAAAGTGAAAAGGGAGTAGGCACAGTCGAAGGGAGCGTTTCCATGTCGGAAGATACGAATAATAAGAAACTCGGAAACTATGTCGCATATGGAATCACGTTTGGAATATTCGCAGGTTCCCTCATTAGTTTGATTGGGTTCATGTTTGATATTACATTTATACAAATTGCGGGTCCTGCGTTTGGCATATCTTTAGGGACAATAGCAGGTGCACTGATTTACTCCATTAAAAACAATAAGCAAAGTTGAGAAAGCCGTAAGGATAGAGGAACCGAGTTTGATTCATCTATCCTTCTTTCTTTATATTATTTTCGTAAGATCTGTTAAACTCTGTTGTTGATTTTCGCTCCTGTACACTCGCTTTCCGCGGGCACGGCCTCAGCTAACTTGGCAATGAAAAGCGCTTTGCCAAGTGGATCTTCGGCTCGTGCTGTTCCCGCAGTCAATCATGTATACCAAAAATACACCACAGAGAATGGAAATGATGCTAGTGGTAGTTGTCTATAGGATTCATGTATAAGTTAGATTCAACTTTTTAAAGCTTTATTTCCATGGTAGGAGTCTCGTGTACATCCGCTACCATCAAGTAAGTTGTTAACAACAATGAACTTTAACAGAGTCTTTTCGTAAAACAAATAATCCGATTCGCCTCTTCAAACCCTAATTTTACATGCATCTTCAAACTATCAGCATTGTCTAATTCACAATCACTCGCAAATTCTGTACAGCCTTTTTCCCGCGCCCACTGCTTACAAGACGTAACCAATCTCCGAGCATATCCTTGCATACGAAATTCATCTTTAACATAGATCCCTTCTAAATAACCAACAGGGCTCGTACTCGTACCTTCCACATAATCAAATCGCAATTGACAATGCGCAAACCCAATCGCTTCATTATCATGAAAAGCTAAAAATACAGCCGAATCCTCACTTTGAATAAATTCCTCCATTTCATCTACTAATTCCTGCAATGTATGATCCGGCCAGAGCAGTAGTGCTAGCTTTCCAGCATCTGTGGCATTTTGTACTGTAGCTTTTCTAATCATAAATTATTCTCCCTTCCTACTGTTTATTTATAAATATATCGGATATTAGTGACAAACAGGTAAGGTAATTATACTTAAGAATTCCTTTCACCTTCCGTTCATTAGTGTATAATTTGGTGGAGGTGTTTTATTATGACGAAAACAAGTTCAGAAGCAGAAAAAGCGTTGTTGAGAGCTCTTATCCATTTGAAAGAGGACACTAAGAAACAAAAAGAAAAAAATGATCGAAAAACTTGGAGTGAAATTCAAGTCCCTTTAACATTAAAAGATGGACTAGATAGATATACAAAATCAGAGTTAGATAACATTAGAAAAAGATTAGCCATTGCAAACGCAAGTAGTTTGAAGAAAGCAGAATTGCTTGAATTGTTAATGACTAAAATTCCTGAATATGTAAAATATGTCTGCCTGCAATTAGACTCAGAGCGTTTCCAAATACTCATGAAGATAGCGCGTAAAGGTGGGTATATACCAGCACCTAAAATGGAAGATAATCAATTGCGTCATTTACGTGAAACTGGCTTCATATACTGTGGAACGCTGTATGAAGAAAAAGTCCTTGCTATGCCGAATGAAGTAATTGATATGTTTTTAACGATAGAAAATGATTTAGAAGTGCATGCGACTGTAAAAAGAAATACAGAGTGGATTAAACTGACAAACGGGCTTTTGTATTATTATGGAACACTAAGTTCGATGCAGTTAGTTCGTTTTGTGGAGCAATATTCAAAGCATAACATAGATATTAAGCAGTTTTTTGACATCATCGAAAATGCCAACTCCTATAAAAAAGGTTTTTATACGTCGGGATATGAATTTTCTAATAATCGTGTGTTTGATCCAGAGCAAGTAATAAAAGAACACCGAATGCGCAATGATTTAGAATTTTATCCATTTACAAAGCAACAACTTTTGACAGCTGGAGAATATGACTTTGTAGAAAAAAATAAAAGCTATATGCAGATGGTAAACTTTCTGACAACAAACTTTGAAATGGGGCAAACAGAAGCGGATAGTTTAGTGGAAGAATGCGTGTATGCAACGAGAATTGGTCATGGACCCAATGAAGTTCTAAGCTTTTTATCCGAGATTCTAGAATTTGAAAGTATGGATACACTGAAAGCACTGATGGACAAATTGGTAGAATTGATGAATAACACACGCGAATGGTTCCTTAAAGGTCATACATCAATGGAATTATTACCTAATAAGGATGTATTACCTCTGCCCTTAAATGTTGATAAAAAGGAAAGAAAAGTTGGTCGGAATGAGCCATGTCCTTGCGGAAGTGGGAAGAAGTATAAAAAATGTTGTGGTAGATAAGTAGCAAACCACAAATTCCATTGATTAACTTTCAGCATGGAAAAAGCGTTATAGAAGGTGAGCAATCTATGTTACGAAAACTATCTAGAGATAAACATACGCAACCATTTAGAGGGATTACAATTACTCGAATTCAACCAGGTGACTTATTGGAAGATGCGAGCGGAGATTTCGCATTTGGCCCGTTAAGTATCATTGATCATGCAGCGATGAAAAAAGGGATAACGATTAAAATGCATGAGCATGTGAATGATGAGATACTAAGCTATGTTTGGAAAGGGACGATGTATCACAAAGATTCTACAGGCTTGGAAGTTCCAGTAAGCCCTGGAAATCTAATGCTGATGAATGCTGGGTCTAGCTTTTGGCATGAAGAAAAAGTGAAGCATGATTATGTCGAGATGCTACAAATTTTTGTACGACCAAAAGAGGCAAAACTGGAACCGCTGATTCAATTTCATGAAAAAACGGATTCTAACCGAGACTGGTATGTCATGGTGGCGCCAGAAGGAAGTAAAGCTCCTCTGCATGTTAGGCAAAATGTCTATATTCTTGATGCCCACCCGAAACAAGGAGATCGACTAGAAATCCCTGGCTATCGAGGATTCCAGCCATTTTTATATGTTATGGATGGGGAAATTCATGTAGAAGGACAATCTTTTAAAAAACTAGAAGCACTTACAGATTTGGAAAAACCTATCCCGCCGATTACAGCTGTAACTGATTCTACGATTGTACTATTCCTAGTTGATATGAATGCATCGATGTCGATGGAAGGAACGATTAGTGGGAGAAAAGGTAAAAAAGAACAAACAAAATGACCAGCAAAGGTGTTGGTCATTTTTTCGTTACCTATAGTGTACTGTTCTCATTATCACTTTCAGTACCCTTTCTTAAAAACGCTTCCAATTCTTGTTTCGAAATACCCAGTTCCTTTGCATCTAAAAACAACTGCACCCATTTAGGATCTAATCTCTCTTTTTGATTGAATGAAGTCTCCATCCCCAACACTCCCTCATTTCAATTTGGAACGATGATCCAACCCATCTTGTTCAATTTTCCACTTGCGAAATCTTAGAAACTCCTGAAACTCTTCAAAATCTTCCTTACTCAATCCTTCATCAATAGCTTGTTGTAAAAGAAAGGCCCATTCTTGATCCAGCACTTCATTAGCATCTGTCGTGTCTTCACCTAACAAAAATTCAATCGTAGTATCAAGCGTCAGTGCGATTTTAGATAGAAATTGTAGAGAAGGATTCTTCTGAACATTACGTTCTATGTAGCTTAAATACGACTTGGAAACACCGGCTCGCCTCGCAAGCTCTGTCATGGAAAGCCCTTTTTTCTCTCTTAGATTCCTAATTCTTTCACCAATCATCTTCCTTCTCCTTAAATTATGTAATATGACCTCGTGTGTTCATTATAAGAAACAAATCATTCTTAATAAAATCACAAAATAGTAAGAAAACAAGAGCAATTTCGTGAAAACGAACGAAAAGTGTTCTTTATCGAGAAAAATTGGCTAATTTTGAAGTTTTGAATGTAAGAGAGTATGTTTTATACTCAACATAGTGATTCGCTAAAGAGAACGATAACGAACTCGAAATGATTTGTTATTAAAGGAAGTTGAGAGATTTGATAAAAAAGTATTCCGATTTTGTACTTAATAAATTACAAGAAATTAATCGTTCACTAATAAGAACGAATGAAGGAGGGGGACTTGTGAGAATAACGAGGTTAAAGAAATTTGGTAAAAAGGGTAGAAAATTAGCTCTAATCGCCCAAATTGCAGCAATCTGGTATATATCTGTTCTTACACTGTCTTATCTTACTTCAAATACTGGAGCTTACTTTAATGACATAGAAAGAATTAAATATTCTCTACATGTTGGATGGCCAGAGGATCCTGAATATCCACCAGATGATGGAGTATGGGGAAAAAGTTCTTTACAAGAAGTTAGTCAAGGTGGAAGTTGTCTTAATGGTATTTATGCTAGTTTTACAAATACCGGTGAAAGTGTAAATCATGAATTAACAAGATATGAAGTTTATTGGATCCAATCTGGTAATCCCAAAAATGGTGAGGTTGTGCATGAAGGAACATTCCCGATACCAGATAAGGGAGAAATACATGAAATCCACTACCAACCGACTAAAAGTGGTTTATATAAATTTAAAGCATATCACGAAACTGGTCATGGTAATGGAAACAGTGAAGGGAAAGGCCCTTGGAGTGGAACAATAGAAGTAACTTGTGAAGGTAATGAAGGAGAAGTAGAGGAAGAAGAAAACATTCTGCCAGAGATTACTAATCTAGTTGCAACTCCAGATTCCAACACTATCACTTTATCATGGAAAAACCCAAGTGATATAGAAAGCATCACTATTTATCGTGATGGTACAAAAATTGCTAGTGACTTAGAATCTGAAACTTTCGAAGATATTAATTTAGAACCGAATACTACGTATTCTTATAAAATTACAACCATTACTTCTGGTAATGAATCTACAGGTGTAGAGATGGATGTTACAACAACTGAGGTTGCTGATTCTGAACCTGATCCTGATCCTGATCCTGATCCATTACCTACTGACCCTCCAAAAGAGGAAGAAATAACAGTTGCAGAAGTAATAAATCCAACTTGGGAAAGAGCGAACAATGGAAACACAAAGATAAACTTATCTTGGATGAACCCTGATATTCCAGAATTTGATCATGTCATCATTTTTGAAAATGACAACAAAGTATATGAGGGTAATGCAGGTAAAGCAAATTCACAATTTACATTAAAAAATAAAATAGAATTACCTGCTAGAAATACAGAGTATATCTATAAAATCGTGGTAGTTGATGTTAATGGGAATGAATCAGAAGGAGTCACTATAACTGTAATGATTCCGGATAAATAGGAATTTAAATGGGTGGTGTAGAGGAATGACAATGAAAAAGGTAATGAAAATTACGAGTAATGTAGTAACAGGGATTTTATTTCTACTATTAATGTTGATGGTTTTCCTAGTAATATCCTCTAAAGCTTCAGGTGGAGAGCCGCAAATATTTGGATATCAGCTAAAAACTGTTCTATCAGGATCGATGGAACCTACATTTAAAACTGGTTCTGTAATAGCTGTAAAACCAATTGAAGATAAAAACTCTATTAAAGAAAACGACGTAATTACTTTTATGCAAGAAGATGAGAGTTTAGTTACCCATAGGGTAGTAAATATAATCCAAAATGATCAGCGCACTATGTACCAAACAAAAGGGGATAACAATGAAGACATGGATACTCAACCCGTGTTATCTGAAAACGTGGTTGCAGAATATACAGGATTTACAATCCCGTATTTAGGATATTTCATTAATTTTACTCAAACAGGTAAAGGGATGGCAATCTTATTGCTAATTCCAGGCTTACTATTATTGGGATATTCCGGATTTACTATCTATCAAGCTATTAAAGAAATTGATCAAAAAACTAAGCCGCAAGAAAGTGAAAAAACTGCTTAAATTCGGTTGAACTCCTTATGGAAACATAAGGTTCAATATAAAAAAATCTACATACCTCGAAAAAAACGGGGGAAAAACCAAGGAGGAAGAAAAATGTCAATCAAAAAGAAATTAGGTTTAGGGGTAGCGTCAGCAGCATTAGGTTTATCATTAGTAGGTGGAGGAACTTGGGCAGCGTTTAACGATGTTGAAAGACTAACGGATAATAGTATTCAAGCCGGTATACTAGATTTGGGAATTAACCCAGATTCAGAACTTATTAGTTTAGAAAAACTAGTTCCAGGTGACAGAATTGCTAGATCCTTTAAGCTGGCAAACAATGGTAATGTAGATATTAAGGAAGTTCTAATGGAACTCAAAGTTTCCGGTTGGGAAGATGTAGACCATCATGGAACAGGAGATACTAACACTCTAAAAGATTTCCTTTCTCAATTCGAAGTAAAAATGTTTGCTGCAGATGCTTTTGATTTTGATGATTTAGGTGGCGGTACAGATTTATTATCAGAAATCACTGGAACTGGTAAAGATGATCAAGGTAATTCTTTTATCTCACTTTGGGATTTACAACAACAAGCTGACGGTACTTATGATATTACTAATGGTTCTGGTTTACCGAACGGTACTGTGGATGAAGATGGAAAAGATTTTGATAAGATTTGGTTAGCTATTGAATTTGTTAATAAAGACTTAAAAGATGCTAATGGAGAACAATATCAAAATAAATTCCAAGATGAAAGAGCAGATTTAGAATTCGTATTTGAAGCTATTCAAAGAGATGGTGTAGAAAGAGTAAATGGAGACACAGGTAACGCACCTGGTAATGGTGAATAATAAAACATTAGAAAGGTGGTTTATTTACCACCTTTCTATTTTCAAACTATCAATTAACGTCATAAACAATCTGTGAGGTTAAGTATGAAGAAATCAATTTACATTCTAACATTAATAGTGCTAGCTAATATTATCTTTTATATAAATTCAGATGTAGTATTAGCAGAAACCACTGAAATGCAAGAAATAGATATAGAGACCTCTCCAACAAAATCAGTGTTCAATATGAACAAAATGATTCCTGGAGATACAGCTACTAGAGAAGTAGTTATTAGTAATAATGGAAAAGATGAATTCAAGTACTTATCAAAACTATCGTTTGTTTCTGGGTCTAAAAAGTTATATGATTCTTTGCTGTTAAAAATATCTGATGCAGATGAAGATATTTACAGTGGTAAATTAAGTGATTTTAATAAAATGACACCGAGGTATTTATCTAATAATGATCAAGAAACTTTATACTTTACTATAGAGATGCCATATGAATTGGGTAATGACTATCAAGGCTTAGCAACGGAATTCGAATTGAAGTTTTATGTTGAAGGTACTTTAGGTGGACTTCTTCCTGTTGATAATCGACTCCCATCTACAGCAACAGATATGTTTAATCTCCTAGTAGCAGGTGCTATCCTTATAGGATTTGGAATTCTATTATTCCTGTTTCAAAGAAGAAAAAAAGTGAAAGAAATAAAAAGTTAGAAGGCTAAAATTAGTCATAAACTAATCTAGGCCTTTTTATTTTACTAGAAATATAGTACTTATAATCTGAATCAATTTCATAAATTAAACCCTTAGAGCCCCAAGGTTTTTGAGACGTAAAAAAAGGAGTACCTCCCCAAAATG
>VEFU01000259.1 GCA_007679095.1 Paenibacillus bovis | reverse complement strand
ATTTAATAGATGAGGGTGGATGAAAAGTTGGTCTTGGTTGTTATAGTAGAGGACGTAATGTAAAAGAGGTGGAGGTAAAATTAGAGAGTATAGGGAAAGAAAAGGAGGGAGGAGTTGAGAGGGAAGAATTTGAAAAAGGTGGATGATTAGGTGAGTGTGAGGAAGGTCTTGGTGAAGAATTAGAAGGAAGGAAGAAAAGTTGGAAAGAAAAAGAAGGGCAAGAAAATAGGCAACTAACAGCAGAAGACATCGCAAGTGTGGTATCAACTTGGACCGCTCTACCAGTTTCAAAACT
>VEFU01000258.1 GCA_007679095.1 Paenibacillus bovis | reverse complement strand
TTAAAGGAAATCATCGCTCTACTCATCGGTTTGGACCTGAGCAAGGCTCTGTTTCTTATCTCACCTTCTTTCTACCTTACTTTAACTTTTTCCCCCCCCATCCATCTTTCCAACCTAAACTCCCCCTCCTAAACCCACACTTATCCCCCCTTCCAACAATCCCACCAACATCCACAAAACTAATTCAATTACCTCAACAATCCATTCTTCAACAACCACCCCCCTAACTTTTTGTTTACCAGACCCCTTCACATATTCACCAATCCCCCAACCCAACTCTTCACAAACCGAACGG
>VEFU01000257.1 GCA_007679095.1 Paenibacillus bovis | reverse complement strand
GATACAACTACCCATTAATTCCTCAGACATACAATTTAAACTCTACCAACATCCCAAACTTATTCCAAAACTAAATAACAACTCCTTCACTTCCCCACACACCTACCAACTCCAAATACAAAACCATCATATCCAACAAATCATCATCCCTCTCGTGATTCCCATACATTCTCTAAAACCACATCAGCCACCACCTTCCTCACATACTCATATCAATTAATCCCCACCCACACCTTCCCAATCCAAATTAAAATTCTACATACGCCCCTCTCCAAACCAATTCCTCTTTTATCCTT
>VEFU01000256.1 GCA_007679095.1 Paenibacillus bovis | reverse complement strand
CATAGTTGACTGGAGGCAAAGTTTTTAGCCACAGCTACTACTTCTTTTCCATACCACCTTGCTTTATATTCCAACATGGTTCTAAATTTGGACCATGAGACTTCACTAATGGCTTTGGCAAGGTTTTTATTTTTCATCATATTTTTCGTAGATAAGTCCTCCACCCCAATAATGTCGTGGTTTTTGACAATTTGTGTGGAGATCTTGTCTAACATATCATTCCTTGCATTTGTAATCTTTTCGTGAATACGAGCCACTTTTATCCGTTGCTTGAGCCAATTGGATGATCCTAATTT
>VEFU01000255.1 GCA_007679095.1 Paenibacillus bovis | reverse complement strand
GGGATAAATAGATAAGGGTTGGGGATGAGTTGGATGTTGGACATGGGAAGGAAAATGATTAGTGAGAACATGTTGAGGTGTAGGAATTTTTATGGTGTTAGTAAATGGGGGGGGTTGATGTTGTTGGGGAAAGGGATTATAATGGTGATGGATTTGGGGTTGATGGGAAGGATATTGGTGTGCGATGTGATGAGGGTGATGAGATGGGAGAGGAATATGGTTGGGATGAAGGGGAAATGGATGAGGATTATAATGGGTTTGGGGAAGAAGATGAAGGGGGGGAATGTAGTAAGGGGA
>VEFU01000254.1 GCA_007679095.1 Paenibacillus bovis | reverse complement strand
ATTGATTAATGTCCCAGACTCATTCGTGTGAAAGTTTAGATTGCACCTAAAAGTGCACTAATATAGATTCCTAATGCATACAATAAACCAAAGAATGTATTCGTTTTACCTGTCGCAGCCATCACAGGCATCATTGTTCCAGGCGTATCATTTTTATTAAAACGTCTGACTGCTTTAATAGGCATTGGGAATGATAATAAAACTAACAAGTAAAATAGTGATCCCGCAGGTTTAAAAAAGGCTCTAATCATGACAATGATGTATGCGATGGCATACATTATTCCCATAAAAATAACT
>VEFU01000253.1 GCA_007679095.1 Paenibacillus bovis | reverse complement strand
AACAACTGTTTTTGCATGAGTATTAGAGCGATCGGGGATTAGGTTTGTAATATTTTGAAAGATTGTGTTGGGATGATTGATGATGGGGAGTGGGGAATGAAGTTGTGGATGAGGAGGAGTTAGAGGAGGAGGGTTAAGATAAAGAGTGGATGGTTGTGGTAGTGTATGAAGTGGTGGGATGAGAAGTTTGGGATTATTGTTTGGAAATAGTTGAGAGATAATGTTAAGAAGAGGATCTAGTTGGTGGTGAGTTGAAAGATAATTTTGTAGAAATGTAAGAGAACTATTATGATGTGA
>VEFU01000252.1 GCA_007679095.1 Paenibacillus bovis | reverse complement strand
GTAGTTGGCTTGGAGATTAATCATTGATTTTCGTAAGAAAGTGTGGTAATAAATGATGGAAACTTTGTTGCTTCTGTAGATGTTGTTGATGTGGATGTAGATGTTGTTGGGATGTTTGGGATGTGAAATTAGTTAAATGATGGTCTTGGTCTTGCGAATGGATGGTTGGAGGTAGGTGTTTTTGAGAAGAAAGGAGGTTTTGTTGTAGTATGTGCTCGAGTGGATGTTGGAGGTTATCGTGTTGTAAGTATAATGGATGATTAATATGAAGTGAATTAGTATTTAAGGAAGCGAATAA
>VEFU01000251.1 GCA_007679095.1 Paenibacillus bovis | reverse complement strand
CCCGTAAATATCCCTTATACAAAACTTCACCTGCATCATCTTCCCATCATCCAACCACTTAATAAACTTCATTATAACCCTCTTTTCAAACAACATTTCAACCAACACCCTAACCCTCTCAAACCTCTTCAAACCCCTTCTAATTCAAACCCCAAACTCCCTCAATCATTCAACTCTCCAAACTCTCCTCCTCCCTCTAACTACCTATACCCCAATAACCCACATAAACCCCACTTTCAATCTAACCTCTCTTCATCTCTTTTTACTCATAACAACCCATTTTCTAAACACGCCATTC
>VEFU01000250.1 GCA_007679095.1 Paenibacillus bovis | reverse complement strand
ATCCCCGTCCATTAAAACCTTTTCCAACTCCAGCACCTCTACCACTCCCAATGATATCACCACCTTCCAATCTCATTCCTTGACATACCACCCATATAACCTCTTCTATTCCAAAAATAAAATCCTCTCTATTCCATTTTTCACCCATTTCACCATTAACCTTTCTTTCAATTTCTAACTCATTCCCATTTTCCATACTATCTTTATCCACAATCCACCCTCCAATTCCACAACAACTATCTACCCTTTTACCGATAAAAAACTGTTCATCACATTCCTCTAAATCACCTCCACTAAT
>VEFU01000024.1 GCA_007679095.1 Paenibacillus bovis | reverse complement strand
GGCAATTTTTTTGCTCAAAAAGCTCTCTATCAAGGTATTTTATAGCCTATTTCTTATAAAAGTTTTGACAATACGAATTTAATAAAAGGGGTGAAAGTATGAAAAAGAAAATGATAATTACTGTGTTGTTACCTTGCATCACTTTATCACTTACTGCTTGTTCTTTATCAAGTGGAACCCCAATAGACGAACATTACACTAAAATTTCTGATGCAAAATTAGGTGAAGACGCAAAAATTGCACAAACTTTTCTTCAAGACAAAGGTTATCAAGTGCTTGCCTATTCAAGCGGAACCTCCTCGACTTATCAACTCACTGAAGAAAAATTAAACGATGAAGAAGACCTTTATGAAAATCATAAATGGGCACTTCAAGGTGTGCGAACGGAAAGCTATATCGGTAAGACGGTCAATAATGAACGGTTTATCGTAAAAAACCACCCTTTAGATAATTGGAAATCAGGAGACACTGTTTCTAAAGGGATGACGTTTGTAGATGTTATGATTGTAGAAGGAAAAGCAGTTGGTGGTATTTCAGTTCCATACACAAAAGAGAAAATGGTAGGTATGCCTTATTCCTTAGAGGGCAAAACATTAGAGGAAATAAATAAGAAATGATACAAGGCAGCGAAATGCTGCCTTTTTTTATACCATTTTTAATGTTATTTCACTTGCTAAAAACGTAGTAATTACACCAACTAATTAAACTTTTCTCTCCCAAAACGGAACCCGTTAATATTTTCGGAGCGTTTTTTTGTTTGCGATTCTTTTAATACTTGATACGAATCAATTTTTAATTCATAGAAGCATCCTATACTAGAGTCATCCAGAAGGAAAACAAATGACTTTGGAGGGAATCAAAATGCAAAGATATATATTAAGTAAAAAGAATCTCATTACACTGCTTAGTGCGATTTTAATTGCACTTGCATTCTTTGGACGATTTTTCTTAAACAATATGTTCATTTTTAATTGGGCGCTCATCGTTGCATCTATACTTGGTGTTGCACCCATTGTGATTCAAGCCTATCAGGCAATAAAAGTAAAAGTTGTTAGTATTGATGTTTTAGTTACGATTGCAGTAATTGGGGCAGTTTTGATACAAAATTATGAGGAATCAGCTATCGTTACTTTCTTATTCTTATTTGGTTCTTACTTGGAACAACGGACCTTGAACAAAACACGTTCTGCCATTAAGGAATTAACAGAGCTGGCACCAGAGAGTGCTTTAAAGCAAATGGAAGATGGAGAATTTGTAGAAGTTGATGTCGACGATGTAGATGAAGGTGACATTTTATTAGTAAAAACGGGCGCAAAAGTCCCTGTAGATGGAACTGTTTTGGCTGGGGAAGGTCACATTAATGAAGCAAGTATTACTGGGGAGTCTGTTCCAGTGAGTAAAAAGGTAGATTCGAAAGTATTTGCGGGAACTATTTTAGAAAATGGAACGATTCGCATTCAAGCTGACCGTGTCGGAGAAGATACAACATTCGGTAGGATTATCGAATTAGTAGAAGAAGCACAAGATTCTAAATCAGAAGCGGAGCGGTTCATTGATCGATTCTCTAAATATTATACCCCTGCCGTTTTAGTCCTTGGTTTTATTGTTTGGCTATTCTCAAAAGATATGGAACTAGCAATCACGATTCTTGTTTTAGGATGTCCAGGTGCATTAGTTATCGGTGTTCCTGTATCTAATGTTGCCGGTATTGGAAATGGTGCACGTCATGGTATTCTCCTAAAAGGTAGTGAAGTAATTAATGACTTTAGCATCGTGGATACGTTCGTTTTTGATAAAACAGGTACACTGACAATCGGAAACCCGGAAGTTGCTGAAAAAGAATTTTACGATAACAACACGGAACAAGTTCTAAGCTACTTAGCAAGTGTGGAGCGTGAATCAAATCACCCACTAGCAAAAGCTATCTTACAAGATATTGGCGATACAACTTTCTACACTGTTAAAGAAACCGAAGTCGTGAAAGGGGCTGGAATTGTAGCAAAAATAGGTATTCATCGCATAGCCGTTGGCAACGTAGCTTTAATGGAAAAAGAAAATGTGACATTAAGCGAAAAAGCTAAAAAGGACGTCGAGCGTTTTGAGAATAATGGTAATTCGCTTGTGCTAACAGCGGTTGACGGAGAATTAAAAGCTCTGATGGGTATTCGAGATCAAATCCGTCCAGGTGTAAAAAAAGTTCTTCATAATCTAAAAAAACTTGGAGTCCAAAACCTAGTCGTTCTTTCAGGGGATAACCAAGGAACTGTAGATGTAGTTGCTCGTGAACTTGGATTAACAGAAGCACATGGTCATATGCTTCCAGAAGATAAATCCGCCTATATTGAAAAAATGCAAGCAACAGGTCAAATGATTGCCTTTGTCGGTGACGGTGTGAATGATAGTCCTTCCTTGGCATTAGCGGATATTGGAATCGCCATGGGAAGTGGGACAGATGTTGCAATAGAAACATCTGATGTCGTTTTAATGAATTCGGAATTCACGCGTTTACCGCATGCATTAGGCTTAACAAAATCAACAGCAAGAAACATGAAACAAAACATCGCCATAGCAGTCGGTGTCGTATTAGTCTTACTTGCTAGCCTCCTATTTAGTGAATGGATGAATATGTCCATTGGAATGTTGGTGCATGAAGCTAGTATATTGATCGTTATCTTGAATGGCATGAGATTGCTTCGATATCGTTTCAGAGGATAAATTTTAAAGACAGCGATCTTGACGAATGATTTTTTCTTAAAACTTGATTTGCATCAATTCTGTTTCGTTGTACGTGAGCTATACTTAAATTGTATAGAAGAATAAGAAAAACTAAAAAATGAAAGGGGAAATAAATTATGAAAAAAGCAGTTATTCAATTAGACAGCCTATCTTGTCCATCTTGTATGCAAAAGATTGAAAATGGTGTGAAAGGAATAAACGGTGTTCATCAAGATAGTTTAAAAGTTTTATTCAATGCCAGTAAAGTAAAAGTAGATTTTGATTCAGAAGTAGTCGCTATTAACGATATTGAAAAAGCAATCGAAGACTTAGGATATCCTGTTATCAAATCAAAAGTGAAATCTGTATAATGGAGTAAATAGAATGGAAGCCTAAGGTGCTCTCTTAAGCTTGTTATATAAAGGAGAGGTTGTTTTGGAACAAAAACAATGTTGTCATCACCAACATGGACATGCAGAATGTATTCGGATCGTTCCTATATTCAATCATCTAGAAGACGAACAAATGGATTTGATTGCAAAATCTGCAAAGACAGTTCATCTACAAAAAGGGGAAATGTTATTCCGTGCAGGTGAGGAAGATGATACTTTATATATTATCAATTCAGGTAAGGCACGGATTTACCGCTTATCGGAGTCAGGAAAAGAACAACTTATTCGCATATTAAATCCCGGTGACTTTACGGGTGAAGTGGCCATTTTCCAACCTGGTAGTGTACATGAAAGTTATGCAGAAGCTCTACAACATACATCGATTTGTGTAATGAAACGAGAGGACTTACAGAAGTATTTGCTGGAATACCCGGAGATTGCATTAAAAATACTGTCAGAAGTAACCTCACGTTTGCAGGATTCTGAAAAACAAACGACTCAAGTAGCAATTGAAAATGTTGAATCCCGCATTATATCCTTTTTAGCTGAAAATGTTGAAATGGGGAGCGGCAATAGTCCAACCGTTACCTTACCAATGTCGAAAAAGGATTTAGCCTCGTATCTTGGAACCACACCTGAAACAATCAGCCGTAAATTTACCACTTTCGAAGAACTGGGATTAATTAAACAGTTGCCGAAAAGGGAAATTAAAATAATCGATTTAGATCAATTGTTACTTCATTCTAAATGAATGCCACCATACTGCAGAAGAATAAACTGTTAATTTTAAAATAACCTCTGTTAAACTCTGTTGTTGATTTTCGCTCCTGTACACTCGCTTTCCGCGGGCACGGCCTCAGCTAACTTGGCAAAGAAAACCGCTTTGCCAAGTGGATCTTCGGCTCGTGCTGTTCCCGCAGGAGTCTCGTGTACATCCGCTACAATCAACTAAGTTGTTATCAACAATGAACTTTAAAAATAACAAACCTCTAGCAATCCAGTTAGGATCTAAAATGGATTGCTTATTTTTATTCGTTTCGTCATCTTAATCTACAAAAAAAGCAATCTTGTATAAAGGGCGGTTTAGTGGGAATAAGAAATAAACTTCTAAGTAGAATAATAAGTTATGAGATTATAGTATTAAATTAACCAATAAAATTTTAGTATCAAGGGGAGAAGATATAAATTGCTTATTCGTGACTATAAAGATACGGATGAATTAGGCTGGGTTCGATGTAGAACGCTATCATTTTTAAATACAGCTTACTTTGATAATGTTTTAAATAAGAAGGAAAGCTATGAAAATCCTGCTATTGAGTTAGTTGCAGAATTAAACGGACAAATAGTTGGTCTCATGGATGTAGAGTATGAAGAGGAAGAAAAGACTGTTTGTTCAAGAGGAGAAGGTTTAGGGGGAATGATCTGGCATATTGCAGTTCATCCAGATTATTATCGACAAGGAATTGGGGAGCAACTACTTCAAGAAGCGGAAAAGCGAGCAATCAATTTAGGTTTAAATCGTTTTGAAGCATGGACGAGAGACGACGCTTGGGTACAGAGATGGTATGAAAAAATGTTGTTTAATAAAGTTGACTCATATTACCATATTTACTTTGAAGGAAATGAAATGAAAAATATAATTCAAAGTACCAATCCGAAACTCTACTTAGTCAGTTCATTCGCACATTATGTAGGAGAAGACATAGAGCAATTTAAAACATCCATCCAACGCATTCATAAATGTTTGTTATGAAAAGTATTTGAATAATATATAGTCTTTAATTCATGTCTTGATAAGTAGAATCCCCATTGGTACTGGGAATATCTATAGTGTTAATTAGCATATCGATTTTAGTTTCAAAGGTACAAAAATAAGAATTATTTTCGTCATCATATAGGAGTAAATAGGGCATTTCATTTTCTGGAATAATTATGATAACTTCATCAATTAGAGCATTCACCCATTTATTTTGTAAGTGAAACGATGACTCTAAAGGGATCTTCACCATTAAACCTTTGTTAGGAATAGGATTTATTTTTTTTACGACACCGTCAATTGCTTTCATGATTTTTACAGTTTCTAGTTGTACGTTAGGGTTTGGAGGTGTTGTTTTTATTATCTTATTAGTTTTAATATCTAGCACTAGAACAAGATTTTGGTTTTGAGCCTTCACCATACATAAATTAAATTGAAGAAACACAATACCCAATAAAATTAGCGTTTTACGAACCATTTATATCACCCTAGGGGATAGCATTTCCTAAGATTTGTATTTAATACTATTTCCTATTGTGGTATTGAGTACAAGAAGGGGAGTTTGATTTATTACTAGATAGATAGAGGAGATGGCCATTTTGTTAGATGATAAAAAGTTACCTTTATTTATTATAACTGGGGCAAGTGGAACAGGGAAAAGTACAGTGGTTCCATACCTTCGGGAGATTTTGCGTGATTTTGATGCGTTTGATATTGATAATATTTATGCTGATATTGGTGATTGGCAAAAGCTGAAAAATGTATGGTTGAAAGTTGCTAGTAATATAGCGAAGAGTAACCGAATGACAGTCCTTTGTGGAACGATCATGCCATGGGATGTTGAAAAATGCGATAGCTATAATGACTTTAGTACAGTTTATTATTTAAACCTTCATTGTGAAGATGAAACTCGTGAAGCACGTTTGCGTGAAAGAGGTTGGGCTGAGGAACTCATTGCGGATCATAAGAAATTTGCGAAGTGGTTATTAGAGAATGGTGATATAGCATATAACCCACCAATGCCTACCGTTCATACGACACAATCAAATCCTGAAAAAGTTGGGCAGAAAATAAAAGAGTGGATTGGTAGTATAGTAGAGTCCTCTCAACAATGAAAAATTAAATGACTATATTCTATATTGGGGTTTTAAAAAAAGATAAGTAGACATAAATGGAGGTATGTATGCAAAAAGAACAAAGTAAACAGAATAAGTTGGCTTGGGATTATAAGGCATATGAACATTGGGTTACTAATTATGGAACACCTGAAAAAATGGGAAAAGAAATAAGAGAAAATACTGATAGATGGCTTAATTATTATAAAGAAGACCTAGGAGAGGTATCTGGAAAAAGGGTTGCGAATTTACTAGGTTCTAGTGGAATAAGAGGAGTTGTACTTGCTGTTCTTGGTGCGGATGTAACAATAGTTGATATTTCTGAGGAAAATGCTAAATACGCTAAAGAATTATCTAAAGCAGCAAATGTAAATTTGAATTACATAGTTTCAGATTTATTTGATATTCCACTTGAGGAAATGAAAAGCCAGTTTGATATTGTATTTATGGAATTTGGAATCTTACACTATTTTTCAGACTTAGAAAAACTAGCGAATATCATATTTATATTACTGAAACAAAATGGGAAACTAATATTAAGAGATTTTCACCCTTTTAGTAAAGTTGTAGATGTAAATGAGGATGACGGAACTCTTATGCTCAAAGAGAGTTATTTTGACAAGTCCTTACGATATCATCCTGTAGCTTATGAAGGTTTCTTCCCTAAAGAAGAACAAGAGTCATTTCCAAAAACTTATTTGCGGAAATGGACATTTTCCGAAATTATTACATCGTTTGCCCAACAAGGATTTATTATCAAAAAGATGTATGAAGAACCGAATAAGTATAATCAATATATCCCAGCGAATTTTATGATTGTTGCATTAAAAAATAATTAAAAGTTTACTAGTTAATGCAATGCTTCAATGTATAGTGACGTAATGCAGGGTGGGAAGTGGCAACTCCCGAAAGAAGGGAGGTGTCGCTATGTCGGACTACGAATTGCTAAGTATTATGATAAGCACTCTAGTATTAGAGGTTTCTGTGGTCGCGCTAGTTGTATCTGTTTTCGACAGAAAAATAACCCACCCTGTTCTTGGCCGTTCGGGGTAATGGGTTATTTTTTTCCTCGTAAGCCACTGCTCTTCTTGCAGGTAGCTATACATGTAGAGAATCAGTCGCTAGCTGGTCCTCATATATATAATGTTACCTATACTATATGGATGTATTGGCTAAATATCAATTGAATGATTTATTAGATTGTACTTTTACAGTTGAAGAATGATGAAGGGGGAGGGATTTATTATTAAACACCATAAGGTTAGTCTTTCAAATAATAGGTTACTGTTAAGAGAATTTACAGAAAGTGATTGGATTGATCTACATTTGTACGCATCACAAGAGATAGTCTGTCAATTTCAACCTTGGGGACCAAATACAGAATCAGACTCGAAAGATTTTGTGCATCAAGTGATACAAGATTCAGCAAAAGAACCAAGGACAAGGTTTGCTCTGGCAATTGTCTATAATGAATCGATGATTGGGACAGGGGAGCTTAACATTCGCGATGAAACAAATAAAGTAGGGGAAGTTGCTTATGTGGTTCATCCTGATTTCTGGGGGAAAGGTATAGCAACAGAAGTGGCAACTCTATTAATTGATTTTGGGTTTAAGCAAATAAATCTCCATCGAATATTTGCAACCTGTGATCCTAGGAATATAGGGTCATCAAAAGTTTTGGAGAAAGTAGGAATGACAAAGGAAGGCAGAATTCGTGAAGATATGTTGATTAGAGATGGCTGGCGGGATTCATTGCTATACAGTGTTTTGGAACATGAATGGGAAATATAAGGGAACTGTGGAGCGGATGTGAATTTATCTCTTGTAATTTTCTTACAAACATACATATATGTGCTATTGTATTAGTAGTCTATTAAAAGAAAACGCTTACTGTATCTGAAGGAGTGATGAGTATGAAGAAAAAATGGATACTTATTATAGGTTCATGTGTATTAACAGTTATCCTGATATTCGTTATTAAATATGCGATAACACGATCTATTGAAGTACAGATTGATAATTTAGGATTAACAATACTAGATGAAAATGATGTGAGAGAAAAAGATTTTTTGAATGATAAGAGTATTGCAGTATTTTTTTCAATGACCATAGATCAAAATATGTTCGGTAAAGGAAGTGGACTTGTCACCTTCATCGATGATAAGGGTAATGCATCTTTCTTAAAAACTAATAGATTGGAAGTTGGCACTTTGGCGAGTCATAATAAAAATTTATTAGTCTCAGATAGCGAAAAACTATTACTTCTTGGAGAACAAAGTAAAAAGTTTGATTTAGAAAACGACCAACATACTGGGGAACAATCTGGTTATTTACATAAAAACAATATTTTTTATACCATCTTTAATTCTGGATTTACCAGTGATGGAGGATATGGGTCAGATATATATTGGATTAATGATAATGAATTACATAATGACGTTCTACCTTATTTTATAAAATCCTCCGGGCAGGGTGATGACCATATTTATACTATATATGAAGATGGTAAATCTGTAAGGCTTGATAAAGTTAGTTTGAATAAAGAAATGACATATGAAAATCTTACAAGCTGGGGAGAATATACTTATTTTCGCTACTTCTCCAATATCATTGCAGATGAAAACTTCATTTACTTTGTTGCTACAAAACGAAATAAAGCATACCTCGTTCAAATGGATAAACAAACTTTTGAAAGAGAAGATTTTTTTATCAATGAATTTGAGAGTAGTGAGGATCAGACAGCTAAAACGCCTTTTATGACTAGTGAAAATTTGTATATATACAATAAAAATTTGTATTATGTTGATGGTTTGGGTCACGTCTATAAGTTTAATACAAGTGAAAAAACAGCAGAGCCTTTTTTTCAGTTTCTTGAATATGAGAAGGCGAGTCCAAATAGTCTACATGAAGAATTGGTTGATATAAGTAATAACTGCATGTATTTTTTTCGATTTAATACCGGAAAAGACGAGTATACATTAGAAAAATATAATCTGGACAATGGTGTATTTCGCAAGTAAAAAGTGAGCCATTTCGCAATTTAATTTTGAGCCACCATCATTTCGGTATTTCCTTTCATCCATTCTTCAGTTTCTCTCATTCTAAATGAGGGACCAACCATGTTCACTACATGCGATTTATGAGTAAGACGGTCGGTCAATGCGGCTGTTAAAATCGGATCGTGAAAGATTTCCTGCCACTTTAAGAATGATAGATTACTGGTAATAATAGTTGACTTCCTTCCAGCCCGAAGGGAAAGGTGGGAAAACAATAACTCTGCTCCTTCCTTATCAAACGAAATGTACCCAAGTTCATCAATAATAACGAGGTCATATTTTTCAAACTTTAATTCAAATGAGCGTAAAGTTCTTTCTGACCTATGTTCCTTTAATTGATTAATAAGAGAAGGAACGGTTGCAAAAAATACCCTATACCCAGCTAGACAAGCCTCCATACCTAACCCAACCGCAATATGAGATTTCCCCGTCCCAGGAGAGCCAGTTAATATAACATTTTGGCCCTCCTTAATAAAATCAAGTGATTTAAGTTGAGGCAACTTTTGCTGCGCCTGTTCCGGCAAATAATCCACAATTAATTCATCTAGTAATTTTTTCTGTGGAAAATTCGCCGCTCGAATTCGGCTCTGCTTGGCACGTATAAATCGATCCTTTTTTTCTTGTAAAAGTACTTTTAGTAATATTTCAAATGCCTGATCAGGATTCTGAAAACTCGTTTCATCAACAACCATTTTCCTGATACTTGGCAGCCGAAGCTCTTTACATATTTCGATTACTTGTTGTTTATTATCCATATTGAGCCACTTCCTCTTCTTGATTAAACATATTTGCGTATGCTTTCATGTTGCTTTCGGACTGATGTGTGGTTTCATCACGATAGAATCCATCTGTTTTAATAGGAGTATTCTGTTCACAGATAAACAAGATTCTTTCTGTAGAAACATACCCGGTTTGAATGTCATTTAGCTGCTTAACAGCTTTTAGTACACGCTCAAGTTTATTGTGTTCCTGTATATAGAAGAGTAACTCTATGAATTCTTTCTCTTTTCCGATATAATGGTCTTTGTATAATTTTTTTATTTGTGTTGGTGCCTGTCTCAAACATTCACTTTGAGCGAGGGCACCCTTTTTCTTTTTGAATGTATCTAAATAATGATATAAATCCATTTCCCATTGATGTACACCCCAATTTCGTGGATGTTCAGCTACTAAACATCCATCAATAAATAGCTTAATCGTTTCTGCACCAACCTTCGCTTTTATATATGTACCAACGTGCCCTTCGGGTACGGAATAATGATTTTGATTGATGACTACCGTACTATACTTGTCCACAAGGCATTCTATTAAATCTGCTGAATCGAATGGAGTCATAGTGACCTGTTGTCCTATTTCTTTCTCCTTTCTCATAAGCTCAATATGTTTTTGCTTATGCTCATGATGATCTCTTTTATTAAGCTTCTTTAATATTTGGAGTAAATGATCTTGAGCCTCTTCCAAACTAGTGAAAGTATGCTGCGATGAAAATGCCTTTCTTCTTATAAACTCAACACTCCGCTCAACGTGACCTTTCTCATTTCCTTTTCTAGGTTCGCATAAACGAATTTTAAAATGATAATAGTTTGATAGATTTTTCATGCTGTCTGTGATGGTTTTCTCATTACCAATGAATGATTTTACAACGGTCCTCATATTGTCATAGACAAATACCGCAGGTATGAAATCAACATGTTCTATAAACTTCGTATGAACATCTAAGACACAAACCTGTGACTCAGATTGATATAATTTTGCGAACCTGTAATTACTATATGGTAAGGTAAATACCGCTAATGAGTACGCTTTTAACTTACCATCAATCTCGAGCTTCACTTCACCCCAATCAAATTCAACCTCGTAACCTGGTTCACAATATCTCCGAATAAATACCTCCTTTGATTTCGCAGTTTCTTGATTAACAAAATTACGGACAGTTGTATAGCTAATTGAATATCCTGCATCTAATAACTTTTCATGCATGTCTACCATTTTCATCTGTTGTTTTGCCATATAGTGATTTCGTTTCCACTCATTATCAGTTATATACTTCCGTAGCTTGCTTTTTATTTCATCTGTTAACACTTTACTTTTTCCAATTCTTTTCTTATACGTGGGTGGCTTCATCACACTTTCTGGTATGGGTAACTGTCGCACATCCTCAAGCTTACTTTCCTCAAACTCTCGGATATACTTCGCAACTGTGTTTCTAGATTTTTTTGTTATCTTTGCAATACTCCGTTTACTTTCTCCCTTCATATACAATTTTATTATCTTCTGCTTTTGGTTCAACGTGATCACTCCTGATATCCCCCTAATGTTTCATTAGGGTTAATTGTCTATCAAAAGTGGCTCAGTTTTCAATTAATATGGTGGCTCACTTTTAAGTTACCATATACACAATGGCGAACGTGTTTCCCAACAAATTTTACCTGATATTAAAATCTACTTAGAAAACATTCAGAAAGAAGGACTAGGAACTTATGATATTTCTATATTAGAGTGATTTAGATATAGAGATGAGTAACCTGGGGATATAGTATGTCTAGTAAGGTTCCATGGAGAGGATATTAAATGAATAAAAATCAACTTATCTTTAGAGAAGCAACAATAGAGGACCTCGACAAGATTGTGTATTTGCTTTCAGACGACGTGTTAGGAAATAAAAGAGAACAGTATAAGCAACCTTTACCAGAAAGTTACATAAAAGCATTTCAATCAATTAATTCTGACCCAAATAATGAATTGATTGTTGCTTGTTATGGAGAAGAGATTGTTGGTGTTCAACAGATCACTTTTACTCCATTCATTACGTATCAGGGAGGATGGAGAGCGACAATTGAAGGTGTCCGTACTGCTTCCTTAGTACGTGGGAAGGGTGTAGGAACGATGTTGATTCAATGGGCAATCCAACGAGCCAAAGATCGAGGATGTCATATAGTACAATTAACAACAGATAAAAAGAGACCGGAAGCACTTCATTTTTATGAAAAGTTAGGTTTTAAAGCATCGCATGAAGGATTGAAATTGCATCTTTAGAAGAAATTGAAGTTGGAATAAAGCGACCATAATAAAGATGATAGAAGTTATTTAAGAAGAAGCCAGGTGGAGTAAGCTTTAATATGGGATGTGCTACAATATTAGCTGGTACACTTTGTAGTCACTCCACTGCAATAAGACTTATAACGAAATTGAATATTAGATAACTACATACGAAACATTTTTTAATAAAGGAGTTGTATAAGATGAGTACAGAAATGAAACTTTCTTCCAAAGCAGAAGAGATTCTATCTCAAATCAATAGTGATACGAAGCTGGGCGACTTACGGAAAATCGCGAAGGAGATTAAAAAAGATCACGAACTAGCGATGGAACTATGGTCAAGCGAAAAATACTTGCCGCGACTATTAGCCGTCTTAATTATGGACAAAAAGCTGCTTACAGAAGATGTGCTAAATGCACTTGATAAGGATATGCAGACTCACACTGTAGATGAACGAAATAACTTAATGGATTGGTTAATGGCTAATCAACTCACGAAAAGCAAGAAGTTAATTACATTATTGGAGTCATGGCAAAATAGTCCTTCTGCTCTTCAAAGACGAGTTTTCTGGTATTATCAAGCGCGTTTGAGATGGACAGGACAAACTCCTCCTGATAACACAGAAGACTTAGTCACTGCAATTGAAGCTAATATTGCACAGGAAGAACTAGAAGTTCAATGGGCAATGAATTTTACCGCTGGCTGGATAGGTGTTTATGATGAAAAGTATCGCGATCGTTGCATTAAAATTGGTGAGAAAACGTGTCTATATAAAGGTGAAATGGTATCAAGTGGGTGTACTCCTAACTATTTACCGGAGTTCATTGAGATGGAAGTTAACAAAAGAGCAAAATAATTATTTTACCAAGTTGATAAATCCGCAAATCCTTACATCGGGATTTGCGGATTTCGTTTTACTCTTATCATCATAAATAGGAAGGAACCAAAACTGAAAATACAGCCGTACATGATATGAAGCATAATCTCGGTACTGGCTACTGTAGAGGAAAAAAGTATGGATATAATAATCCCATATAGAAACCCTATGAATAATACAGTCGATTTTTTGTTATTTTCTATTTTTAAATAACTGTTTAATATGGCACAAAGTAATAGAACAAAGGGAGTTACATATACGATTTGAAAAATTAGTGCAGAGATAATTTCCTTCGTACCATTATGATACATAAATATAAGTAAAAACATGGAAATAATGAAAAGTAAACTTATTATAAAAGCCTTAAAAAATTTCATCATATCCTCCTTCTAATTTTATTTTTATTTGCATGATAGACTTCCACATATATAGAACAAAGTCCTTTTTTTTACAGAAATAAGCCATTTTTATGATTCAGGTTGGCTGCAAATTATTTTGACTACATCAATACATATGATAAAGGCGAAGATCAGTATGTAAGGAGTATTGAAAAATAAACAAAATCTTATGGAAAGCTTTACTTCTTTGTGGGAATGAAGCTTTTTTTGCTTACTGAAGAGGCAAGTTGTTCCTTATAAGATTACAAAAGATACTTTCTTTACGGTACAATAGAATTAGACTATTAAATATTTTGAAGATTAAAAACCGGTGATTGAGGATAAGCCCATATTTGAAAGAATCATTAGGTTTTGCAATGTATCGGGGGTAATGGATATGAAAAATTATTTTACAATAGACTGTGGTGATATAGTCCTTAGAGAGTTTAGAGTGGAAGACGTAGATGCAATTTATGAACTTACATCGCAGCCTGAAGTGTATGAATTTTTGCCTGATTGGCGATCGACAAGAGAACAGCGATTAGACTGGGTTACAAATTATGAAATACCTGAAAACAAGGATTTTCTAGCTGCAGTACCTAATATAGGTGAAAATTGGTTGAAGTTAGGGATCGTGTTAAAGGAAACGGATGAATTCATTGGTTTTTGCAATACTGGAATTAAAGACGAACTAAGCGAACCAAATCGAGAAGTTTCTTATGCAATTTCTAAACATCATAAAAACAAGGGATATACAACACAAGGAGTAAGAGGATTAGTAAAGTACCTGTTTGAAAATACGGATGTGGAAATACTAAATGCCGTTGTCCTTCCACGTAATGAAGCTTCCATAAAGGTCATCGAAAAATGTGGATTTCATTACAATGGAGACGTTGAAATTGAAGATCAACTACATAATCATTATAGACTTGAAAAAGAAGAGTGGAAATCCAGGGCTTTACTTTGAAAAGGAGTAAAGCCCTGTTTTTTGTACAAATGATATAGAAATCTATCTATCTATTTCAGTTTCAACCCAATTCTTTAAACTGTTTATTCTGTTATCCAAATGTTCCTTACTTATCCGCCATAAACCACTTGTTTGTGCCCAAATCGTTGCATCGCAACCCAATGCCCAAATACTATTCATTACATGCAAATAAGGAAGAGCTTCTATGTCGCATTCGTTTAATTTCATAACTTCTTGATAGCCTTTTACGTGAGCATCCCAACGAGATTGCCGCTTATCATATTTGGTAAACATATATACACCGAGAAGGTCATATGAGGACCAACCAGGACCACCTGAATCAAAGTCATAGAAAGTAATTTGACCATTATTAGCATAATGAAGATTGTCCATCGATACATCCCCGTGACAAATCGCTTTGCTTAAACCTTTTGATTCCAAACAACTGATGTGTTCCCGTACAGTATTGGAGAGCTTCTCTAGAAAGGTTAAGTTGCCGATATCCTCTTGTAAAAAGGGTCTAATAGCATCCAAAGGCTTATCAAGTAGGTATTGAATATTGAGTTCAAAGCGTTGATATTTTGTATGAAAAGTTCTTGAGGCTTTGTGTAATTTTGCTAACTCTTTCCCCAAATGAATATATTGTTTATCAGAAAATGGAGGACTAGGTTTTTCCCCGTCTGCAAAGTGATATAAAACGATATATCTTTGACCTTCTGGTGCTACTACTGGATGAATGAGGCTTCCATCCGTTTTATGTATAGGTAATGAAACTCCTACGCCATTTTTATGTAAGTGAAATAAAAATTCCAGCTCGTACCTAATTTCTGATTCTGTCCGCCAGTTTGCACGATAAACTTTTATAATATATTTCCCTGATTGAGTTTTTAGCATATAGCCATCATTTACATAAGCGCGCAATAGAGTACAATCTATTACTTCTCCTATAGGATACTGCTGGCTAATCTCCATTGCTAAAGCTGTAGGTGATAAAACAGAAGCAATAACTGGAAAAGAATTCACTTGCTCAATTTGATTACACATTTCTATCTCCTAAAAGTCTGACTTATTATGTATTTTAGTAAACATCTTAGCGATACTGTTTTAACTAACTTGCCTCGTTAGTATAATAAGTTCAACAGAAAGTGCTTTAATCCTTTTTGGATCAAAGCACCTGTTAGCTCAATAAGAACTTGTTACTTAATTGTTTCTTTGCTTCTTGTACAATAATCGTTATGATGAAATCCTTAGTAAGATTATCTATATTATCACCGTAACGATAGTCATCGATCAATTCACTTATTTCAAACCATTTATCTAATTCCTCGTTAGAAAAATGTTCACGAATCACTTCATATATTTCATATGCAAGGTCGATTGCTTTATTATTATCATCAACTATTTGCATTAATAAAAAACGAATATAGCATTTTACACATTCTTCAAACAAGGGCTCCTCTATACCTAATTCATCTAAAGCTCTATTAAAATAGTCTTCTACTTCAAATATATTTAATGGCTCCCTCAAGGAAGCAAGGATATTTATGGATGTTGTTGAGATATCACTTTCCAACATATGATAAGCCCAATGAACATAGTCAATGGCCTTTTCAGTTCCTTTAAATTTCTTATAATACAAGATTTTGATATCCAGATAATTCACTCCCTTTTTACTACTAGACTTATTCAAGAAACCAAACCGTTAACTGATATTTTATTCTAAAACCAAAAGTAAATAAAAAGCCATCTGTATAGATGGCTTATGTAAAAATTAAGGTTGGCAACATACATTTCCTTTGCCGCTTTCAAGGGCAGATTTTAGGCTGTCAAGAACTCCTGACCATGCCATTTCGTGCCACTTAATTGCTTCGTTCCAATCCTCACTATCTTTATATCCAGTATGCTCAAGGATCACTTTAGTAGAATCCTCATTGATGGAGTCGAAACTTACTTTAACATTTGTTAATTCATTTTCATTGTTCATGAGTGCCTCAAACTGGTCTGGCCCTTTCCAGTTAAAATGAAGCTCTTTTTCATAAACAAGTTTTGTGATTTTACAACCCTTCGTATTCATATTCTCACGATTTCCAGGTATGAAGTAAAGTTCGTATGCTCCACCTTCTTTAGCTTCAATAACTGTTTCAGGCGCAAACCATTCCGAAACTCTTTCAGAAATGGTCCAAGCAAGCCAAACTAAATTTATGGGTGCGTTAATAGTTATGTCTTTTTTGATAGCTGTGTCATTTGTAGTACGTGTCAAAAGAATCTCTCCTTTTGTAGTATAATTATAATTTAATAGTACCATTAGTTGGAATTTTCTTAAATAGGAAAAATGGAGTTGAGATAATGAACATACAATTAGATAAAGCACTTGAATGGAGGAAGCAAGGAAGGCATAAGGAATCGAATGAATTACTGATGAAACTGGTGCAGGAGTATCCTGATGATGCATACATTAACTATCAATGTGCATGGAGTTTGGATTTGTTAGGGGAAGAATCGCAAGCTGTTTTCTTTTATGAAAAAGCAATTGAATTAGGGTTGCCGCCAAGTGAATTAGAAGGAGCAATATTAGGATTAGGGAGTACATATCGAACATTAGGAGAATATGAAAAGTCAAAAAGTGTATTTTTAAAAGGGATTGAAGCATTTCCGGAAAACAGAGCAATCCAGACTTTTTATGCAATGACCTTATATAACTTGAATGAACATAGCAAGGCGATGGAAGTACTGCTGAATTGTTTAATAGAAACAACAAGCGATGAGGAAATATTAAAATATGAAAAAGCAATTCGCTTTTATGCAGATAAATTAGATGAGGTTTGGAAATAGATCGTGAAAGTGACGGGGCAGTAATGTTTAAGAGGATATTGATTAAATTGTAACTAATATAATGTTATATCTCCTGTTTACTTATACAAGGGGGAATCAAATGAAATTCACAAAAATCTTATTTTCTATGAGTATATTGTTTATTATCTTAGTTGGATGCAATAACGGTTTAAATGACAAATCGGTTAAAGGTAATCCAACTCCAAAGGATTTTCTTGAGGATGGCAATGCAGACATTTTTGTTTTTGATGGAATTGTTTATTCTAATGCACAAGATGTTGGGTGGGTTTCTGAGTTGGAATATAAATTAGGCGAACAAATTGGAGAAATAACTAATCAAACAGATAAGGCTTATAACTTCAAACATGGTACTGCGAATAAATTGCCTGTCGGAACTAAGATATATGAAACAGATACACCAGCATATATTGCAATTGTAAATGGGAAAGAAATTCCTTATTTAAAAATGATTGAAGGTTAAACGTTATTTAACTATCGGGTGTTTTACTTCAAAAAGGTATAAGCACTTTTTCTATTGAAACTAAAGTTGTGCAAGGAATCCTTGCTAGATTTTTCCTTTGTTTATGAGAAAATTTAATCAAGGAGAAGATGGTTATGAATATTGGTGAGAAATTAAAAATCAGGCGAAAAAAAGTGGGTTTTACCCAAGAACAAGTTGCAGAAAAAATGAATATTACGAGACAAACATTATCTAATTGGGAAGTTGGGAAGAACTACCCTGATATTGATTCCATTATTCGTTTAAGCCAAATTTATAAACTCTCCTTAGATGAATTATTGTTAGGAAAAATCTTATATAAAGGAGAGTCTGTAATGACGAAGAAATTATCCTTTGAAGAAATTGAACGCTTGTTGAAAAAGCATTATCCAGATGCAGTTAATGTGAGAGAACTAAATGGTGGATTGGTTTCACAAACTTACTTTTTTGAGGCAGGGGAACAGCGATATATTTTTCAAGTAGGTGGGTATGTTGAAAACTATAAAAAGGAAAGTTTCATTGTTAAAGAGTTCAATGGAAAATTGCCAGTTCGTCGTGTATTAGAGGTCCACAAGACGGATGATGGGATAGCTTATTGTATATCCAAATATATAGAAGGGGATAAGTTGTTTGATCTAAATAGCCAACAGTTACTCGATATTGTTCCAAATATATTAAACTTGTTAGAAACGTTGGAAACAGTAGAAGTGCCGGATGATAAACAGGGATTTGGTTATTTAGACAGTTCAGGTAATGCTTCATTTCCTACTTGGCTGGATTTTATAACAGCCGTTTACAATGATGATATTTATAACTGGGGTCCGCTAGAAAAGAAAGGTCTAGATTCAGATATAGTAAATAAAGCAATAAACGAGTTGAAGAAGCATATACATTGCATTCATTTAAGCAAGAAAAATATAGTTCATGGAGATTTAGGATCCTATAATTTATTGGCCAAAGATAATGAAATTACAGGAATAATTGATTGGACCTTGTCACTTTATGGTGACCATTTGTATGACAAGGCAAATTTCCTTTTCTGGAACGAAGATAAGTTGCAACCACTCATTAAGGAATTAAAAAATAAATATATTACAAATAACGAAACGAAAGAAACAATATATTGCTATTTGCTGAGGATTGGATTAGAGGAATTATATAACACTGTCATTCGAGAAGAGGTAGGCTATGACATCGAATGGGTAGCCAATCGGGTGAATGATATTATAGAAAGTTTTCTGCATGAATAATAGAGTGTAATGTGAGAACGCTTTACCTTCGGAAAGAGTTAAGCGTCTTTTTGAAAAGATGAAGTAGGGATAGTATGGGGGACTCAATGAAAAAATGGAAAATGATATTGAACATTTTAATATTACTAAGTCTGTTAAGCTACTTTTACTTTAACTTTAAGGCAGATGCTGTTAATCCAAGTATACATGATGTGAGTAATGAGGAAGTGCAGTTATTTGCAGATTATCATAGTAAAATAATGCATTCACGGTTTTGCTTTCTTATTTTAATTGGAATTAGATTATTTTTACATAAAAAATCTAACAAAAAACCAAATTTCTCATAAAGTAGAAATTTGATTTTTTCGTTAATGAACATTATTTTGACTTATCCAACATCATTTCATGAGCTAAGTGTGGGTTGGTCAGAGCAAACGATTTTATAGATGGCTTTACAATTACTGAGGAAATTAACAAGTAAGTTATCAAGCCTCAATATAAGTAAATTTCTTTTGACAGGCAAATGGTTTTAAATGAGAAATTGAGTATAAAAAGAAAGGATGGAAGCAATGGATTTTCAGCAATCGCTTGAATCAATTAATTATTTTGCAGTGATCGTAGCTGCGTTATCTGCATTTGTCATTGGCGGGATTTGGTATTCTGCATTATTTGCGAAATCGTGGATGAAGGAAAATGGTTTTAGTGATGAAGATTTAAAGAATAGCAATATGGCCAAGATTTTTGGAGGAGCATTTATACTATCACTTATTATTTCATTTGTATTAGCATTATTTTTAGGACGAGAAAGAACTGCTAGCATCGGTGCTACTGCAGGATTAATGGTGGGATTATTTTGGGTTGCAACAGCAATGGGGATTACCTATCTATTTGAACGAAAATCATTAAAATTATATCTTATTAATGCTGGTTATCATGTTGTAACATTTACTTTAATGGGCCTTATTTTAGGTGCTTGGAAGTAAAACCATTTTTGGTTTATACATATAAAACATTAATTCGTTGTAATTGACACTAAAAGTGAAGGAGGAGGACACGCAGGAGTTCGCCGCGTGCTCACTTGAAGAAAAAAGAGCAGGAGGAGGTTACGAAAAAAATTCCGCTCTACTCTTTAGCATTTGATCCATCACTAATGCCTATTTTTCTCCCTTAATAAATAATGTTAATAGGAAAAATAGTAGAAAACTCATTAATAATGCGACTCCACCACCAATATAAATGAATAAAGTTACTCCCTCAGGTAGATTAAATGGTGTAACCATATATAACCACATTCCTACTGTTAAACCTATAGAACCTATAATTGCACTCCATATATGCAACTTCGTCAAAACTGTTTCAGTTGTTTGGAAAACCTTATAGAATACTGCCCATCCGAAAAGAGTTAACCAGCCAACCACAAGGATATGTGCATGAACTGCACGAAATGCATATGAACCAGAACCAGCCATATGTGCACCTAATATTGCTCCGATCAATCCAAAAACTCCTGCAAATCGTAATAGAATTTTACTATTTTTATTCATACAGAATTCCCCTCCATTTGTTCATCCTAGCAATCATCTATAATCTACTTCCTGATTATGAACGGAGTATGAACAAATGAATATTAAAGAGGGGATACAAACTAGTGTCTTGCACGACACAAATAAAAGAAAAATACTAACTTACAGGCAATTCAACAACGAAGGTAGTTCCTTCATTCTCTATACTATTCACATGAATCAGTCCACCATGCAGCTTAACAATGTCAGCAACAATTGATAGACCCAATCCTGTTCCCTCAACTGAACGGGTCCGTGCAGAATCTACTCGATAAAAACGTTCGAAAATTCTTTCTTTCTCTTTATCATTTAGTCCTATCCCAGTATCTTCAAAGGTTACCAATACTGATTTATCCTTCTCTTTAATCGATATCTCAATACAGCCATTCGTTTTATTGTATTTGATGGCGTTAGTTAACAGATTATCCCAAACCGTATTAAGTAAAGACTTGTCCCCAGTAAATTCTATATCCGGTAATGAAAACTCGAGCGTAATATCTTTTTCAGCCATTTGCCACTGATAGTTTCTTACCAAATCTTTCATTTGCTTCCCAAGATTAAACGACTTTCTTTTCATAATATCCTCATCACGATCTAATGAAGCAAGTAGTAATAATTGTTTCGTTAATGTAGAGAGTCTTTTAATTTCCCCGTTGATGATAGAAATGTAATTGCTTTTTTCTTCTGGACTTAATGATTCCATTTCCAATAGGTTTGTATAGCCTTTTATATTGGATAGAGGTGACTGTATATCATGAGAAACATTCGAGATGAACTCTTTCCTCATATCATCCATTTGCTCCAGCTTTCGGGCCATTAGTAAAAAACTTTGTGAAAGTTCTCCTATTTCATCATGTCGAGTAATATCAAGGTTAACATTGAAATTACCATTAGAAAGTGATTTTGTGGCTGTTGTCAGTTTGGAGATAGGATTTACTAAATATTTTGTACTTAAAATAACCATAATGATACTCAGAATAATAGTTAATGCTAGCAGCCAGCCAAATAAAATATGCATCTCGTTAAAAAGGAGTTTAATATCCGGTCTAAGAAAAAGAGCATACTTTTCTTCGTTATGTGTTAACGGGACACCAACCGTATTCTTCAACTCATTTGCAAAAAAACCTGTGACAAATGTTTCCTGTGGAAAATTTAGAATACCATGAAAAATATCACCATTTAATACTTGTTCTTTAGTGGAATTAGAGAGAGTATTTTCCCTAAAAGGGGCACCAAAATAAGATTCCTCACCAGAATTGTCAACCAAGAAAAATTGGTACCCAATGGAGGAGATATTATCCAAATACTCTTTAAGATTCATATCAGGATGGTTAGCGGTAAATTCAGCAATATCTAATGCAATTTTTGTGTTTTTTTGATCATTATAAGGTTTTAATTTTTGCTGATAATACGTATTAGAAATAAAAAAAGCCAAGATCCCACTAAAAATCATTATTCCAATGGTAATCACAACAAACTTCACATAAAGAGACCTCATCTTCGATTAGCCTCCAGCGAATAGCCAACCCCACGTACTGTCTTAATTTGAAAATCATTAGTTAATTTAGAAAAACGACCCCTTAATCTTTTCACATGAACATCTACAGTTCGTTCATCCCCTTCATAATCCAAACCCCAAATAACTTCAATTAGGTGATCACGGGAAAATACTTGCGTAGGATGTGAAGCCAGAAAAGCTAATAGTTCGAATTCCTTTAGGGGTAAAAGTATCGTTCGATCCCCAATCTGGACCTCATAATTTTTTTTATTTATAGTTGTTCTTCCTAAGCGAATAATAGATGCATCTGATTGTTTATCATATCTTCGCAATAATGCTTCTATTCTAAACTTTAATTCTTTTGGTTCAAATGGTTTGACTAGATAATCATCCGTCCCTGATTTGAATCCTTCTTCTTTATCCTCAATTTGATTCTTGGCTGTTAAAAGGATGACTGGAATATCATATTTCTGTCGGATCTCCCTTGTTAATGTATAACCATCCATAAAAGGCATCATCACATCCACTACTGCTAAATCACATGCTTCTCTATTAAGAACGCCTAATGCTTCAGTTCCGTCTTTTGCTTGAAATACTTGATACCCAGCTTCGGACAAGTGGATATTTACTAGCTGTAAAATATGGATATCATCATCTACAATTAGAATAGTAGTCATTCTGTATTCTCCTATTTATTTTTAATCAAATTATTAGTTTTCTGTTTTAATTAAAAGTACATTTAATAAATAATAGCAAATAAACAGCCCGGTAAAAATGTGTAGGCTGTTCATTTATATGTTAATTATATTAATGAATTCATTAGTATGGATGATAATCCCCACTTTGCAAAACCATTCCATCACTCATTTTGATAACATGGTCAACATATGAAAGCATTTCTTCATCATGGGTAACGATTAATGTAGTAATATTCAACGCTTTAGTTAAATTTCCAATTAGCGACATAACACCTCTCGATCTTTTGGAGTCTAGACTAGCAGTTGGCTCGTCTGCGAAGAGAACTTTAGGTTCGTGAATTATGGCACGAGCAATAGCAATTCGTTGTTTTTCCCCACCTGATAATGAAGAGGGGTAAGCATTTTTCCTATGACTCATTTCAACTAATTGTAGAATTTTATTAACTTCCGCTTTTCTTGCCTGCTTGCTTAATTTTGATTCAGATACATCTAGCATTAGCATCAGTTGTTCTTCTACTGTGAGAAAAGGAACAAGATGTGCAAATTGAAAAACAAAACCAAATTTACTTGCTCGTATTTTTCGAACATCCTCGGAACTCATGGTACCCAAATTTTTGCCTTCAAATATTATGTGTCCGTTTGATGGTGGCTGAAGTCCGGCAGCTATTGTTAAGAGTGTACTTTTACCAGAGCCTGATGCACCCACTAATGCTGTTACCTCTCCTTCTTTAAGAGAAAGGCTAATTCCTTTTAGTATTTCTTCCTCTATTTCACCATTAGAAAAGGTTTTTCTTACTTTATCAAGTGTAAATATTGTCATATTAAGCCTCTCCTTGTTGTATTGCTTGTAATGGTTCGACTTTTTTGATTTGTATACCAGAAAGAGTAGCTCCAATAAAACCGATAATTAGGAAAACGATAGATAATTGTGCTGTTGTTGCAAAGGTTATCTGAAAAGGCATTCCTTCAGGTGCAATCAAATTAAAAATTTGGCTAATTGTTATAGACATAATAAGTGCAATTACTGTAATAAAAAGCATTTGTGTCCACATCATTATAAATAGTCTGCTTGTTTTTATACCAATTGCTTTTAAAATACCATATAAACCAATTTTTTGAACATTCATCATGTAGAAAAAAATAGCAAACAACATTCCACTAATGACAACTAAAAACCAAACAATCATATTTAAAGACATTTGTTCTGCATTGTAACTTGGAATTGTTTGGAGAAATTCTTTATTTGAAAATGATTGTAATCCCGAATGTTCTATAGAAGAATCTCCTTCTGGGATGAAAACTAATTGCATTTCTTTAACTCTATACATTTCTTTGTAATTTTCCATATTGATATAAGCAACTGGAACATGACTATATTTCTTTTGATCAACAAAGCTTTTTACAATAAATTCGCCACTAAATTGATTATTCGTTAAGGTATCTCCAACTTTTATTCCTTTATCCTTCAAAGAGCTATCTAATATAATTTCTCCTTGGTTAACATTTTTAAAAAACTTTGAATCCGTAGATGTAACAAATGCGACGCTATGTTGTTTATCATCCTTGTCATTTAGAAACCCCATTTGAATAGAAAATGCCACAGCATCTTTTTGTTTATTGAATATATCTTTTTGTATATCACTGTCAATTTTTGATAGGTTATATGTTTCCTCTGCGGCTTTATTCATATAAAATTGCCCTTTAGGCAAATCTTTAATTACGGCAGCATTATCATGCGATAATCCATTTGCCAAACCAGATATGATAAATGTTAATAAACTAACGAGAAAGACAATTGAACCTAAAATCAAAAATCTTACTTTATTTTTTTTGATTTCTTTCCAAGCTATGTTCATCTCTAAATTCCTCCTATCTCTTCTTGACATCCCCATTTTATATATCGAATATGAACGGAAGATGAACAGGAAATTACACATACAGTGGAGGACTGAGAATATTACTTATATGCAGAAAATCGTATATTATTTGGTGTGTTATGCTTTTTTAAATTTAATTATAAACTAGAGGTTGTTAATCCGAATAAACATGATCTCATAGGAGAAGAAGTTAAGTTATTCGCAGATTATAATGTAAAAATGGCACAATCACAGTAATTCTTGTTTATCATTATTGGAATTAGACTAATCGTATATAAAAAAGTATCTTTATTTAAGAGGAGCGATAGATGAGATGAATATCAACAGCGACAATACCACTACAAAGATAGCTTCCCAGCTGCTATTTTACCTCGAAGAATCGCTCGCCTTGTGATGAAAAGGACGTTTCTTTCACGCAAATTGGATAGACCACCAAATAGTACCATTCAGCCGCCGGTGTTGTATGAAAAGATATATAAGAACAACTTTAGATAAGCTAGAATAAGAGAAGGGATTTTATGATGGCGAGAGCTAAACCTACGTTCGAAAAAATATTAGCTAAATTCAAACTAGAAGATCGTCTTAAAAATTTTTTTCTGTGGCAGTTGGAAAAGAATTTGGTACAGAACGTCAGGACTTTAAAGACAAGTATGCGCTACATATGATGGGACGACTTTAAAGAAAAAAGAACCATCTGAAATATTGCAATCACAGCAAGTTAAGAAAGAGATTGTTAAAGGAAATAAATGAATTAAAATTAAGGGTGGAAGTAATTGGTGGCCCAGGATGGGATAAAAAATTAGAACTGCCATGATAAAACAAACCATTCATGATAATTATGGAGCGCTCAATCGTCTATCTGAAACGTAAGGTGTTACAAATGAAATGTGGGAAAAAGTAACTTCACGAGATAAGGGGATGGTCTGTTTTTTACATTTATAAACTAAAGAAAAACTCACTATAACTCGTATATGAGTGCCTATTGCGACTTTTTTATTTTCGAAAAATTCTTATAAAGTTATTTGCAGTATGTTAGATTTATTCTGCCATTGCAGAAATCATGATAGTTGGAGTGGTATTATTGATCACGTTTAGAGATATTGATAGAAATAACTTTTTTGATGTTATTGACTTGCGTGTAGCAGAAGAGCAAAAAGGATTTGTGGCAACGAATGTATTTTCCTTAGCACAGGCAAAAGCATTTCCAGAATGTGTTTGTTTAGCGATTTATGATGGTGATATTTTAGTAGGGTTTACAATGTACTGCATGGATTACGATGATAAGGAGTATTGGATATATCGGTTAATGATAGACGCGCGGTATCAGTCAAAAGGGTACGGGAAAGCAGCGATGGAAAAACTGATTGAGCGGATCAAACAAGATACAGAGCACCATGTGATTTACTTAAGTTTCGAGCCTAATAATAATCGAGCAAAACATTTGTATGAAAGCTTAGGATTCGAAGCAGATGGTAGAGTCATTGATGGGGAGATTGTATATAAACTGAAGTATTAATAGTTGTAAAGAGTTATAGGAAATATAGAAAAAATCTGGGGCATAGAATAGATAAGATTGTATTACTTTTAGAAAAAGAATGGTCATTCAAAGATTATCGGTCACAGATGATGAGCACTCATTGTATAGGTGTTTATAAAATAAAAAGGAACCACTGTTATGTGGTTCATGCATTGTTTAAGGGAATCTCTAATAATCACAAACATGTTATTCGCCATAGGAAAGATAGATGAACCTACTTTATTTATAACAGACTGATATAGTGCAAAAGAGTTCGTTGATTTACGATAGATTAACTGCCTTTATTATTCCATTCCTTATTTGCTAGTTTTGAATATCAAGCGATGTAAGCCATATCAAAGTAAAAAACATATTCTTTAACATTATTCACGTTTTAGTATGGAGAGTATGGAATATTATAATTTAAATCATAAGGATATGGGTATGGCTGATAAGGCGGATAGTAAGGGTATGGTGGGTAGTTATATCCAAATCCAGGGCCTGGAGCTAATAATGCTCCTGTGGCAAGACCACCTAAGAAGCCTAGTCCTAATCCAAAACCAGGTCTTCCAAAACCAAATCCAGGGCGTCTACGTTGATAATCATTTATCAAAACAAATTCTCCTCCTCTTTTTTGATATCAATTAAGAATATGCTTAAAAAGCCTAAGTGATTGGGTAGTTGCCCTAAACTAATTAACAATGAAAAAAAGCCTTATTAGGATTAAGGTACTAAAGAAGTGGTTTTGGAGAATTAGTGACCGGTCTAAATGGTACGGGCAAGAAGAGATGAGGAATCTGATGAAGGCGGTCATGCAGGAGGTTGCTGCGTGCCCAGTTGAAGGAGAAAAGGATAAAGGTGGTCACGCAGGAGGTTGCTGCGTGCCCAGTTGAAGGAGAAAAGGATAAAGGTGGTCACGCAGGGGGTTGCAACGTGCCCAGTTGAAGGAGAAAAGGATGAAGGTGGTCACGCAGGAGGTTGCAACGTGCCCAGTTGAAGGAGAAAAGGATGAAGGTGGTCACGCAGGAGGTTGCTGCGTGCCCAGTTGAAGGAGAAAAGAATGAAGGTGGTCACGCAGGGGGTTGCAACGTGCCCAGTTGAAGGAGAAAAGGATGAAGGTGGTCACGCAGGAGGTTGCTGCGTGCCCAGTTGAAGGAGAAAAGAATGAAGGTGGTCACGTTGGAGGCTATATCATGCTCGGTTGGAAGAAAAATAGCTGTAGGCGGTCAAATTGAAGCTTGCATCATGCCCGGTTAAAGGGAAAATGGATGAAGGAGGTCACGATGAGATTCGCCTTGTGCATTTGAAGAGTACTGTTATAGAAGTGAATAACTATTTTGAATAGCAGTCTGTTAATTATTTGCAATATTAAATTTATGGTATTATTTCAATATAAGAATCTATTAACTTGTAAGAGGTCACTTAAAGTAACGGGCATAATGGTTGAGATAGAAAACAGTCTGCAACTTACATATCTATAGTTAGGGGATGTCACATTGTTTAAGTGGGTTACAGAAATTGAAAGACCATCATTCGAAATTAATGTTGGTAAAAGGGAATTAAGAATTGAAAAAATAGATTCAACAATTGAATTAAAGGAAATGAATCCAGTTTGCCAGTTTTTTGCCTCTTTTGATGTAATGTTTGAACGTGATTTCCTCACATCATTGCCAACCCCAAATCAAGATACATTAAATACAATAATGAATGAAATTGTTCCTCATTATTTAGATGTAAAGCAGATTTTCATTGAGGGGAAGCTAAAAGAAATAAATGTTAGAGGTCTTAAAAAGGCCTCTAAAAGGATTGTGCAGCACCTACTTTCAAATGATATTTATCCAGTAATACCAGATCTATATCGTACAAAGAATCTTAATTTAGCTACTGGACCAAGAGAATTAAAACATTTTCTGGTTAAAAAAGAGATGATCGATTTATTGCATTTTGAGGAGACAGAGAAGGTACGTGAGTTTTTAATGAGTTCTTTCTTTCCTGATAGAGGTTCAATATCACTTCAACCAACAGGTTGGAAATTAAATGATAATTTAAAGGATTCAGTGACAATCCGCGCTATGAGCTCATTTGCAAAACAAATTGTTTTAGTTGTTGATGTTAAGGATATGAATGTTGTTGGACTTGATATTTACGGATGATTTTATTTGATTTTTGTCCAAGAAAACAGAGCTTAAGTTGAATAAGATAACTGTCTTAGACAACTCTATGGATTTTTGTTCAACAAAGTGTAAAGGCTTACAGTTAATTGGAGAAATCGATAATATAAAGTCTATTTTAAAAAGAGGAGAGGTGACAGATGAAAGTAATTGAATATCACGAGGGCTTATTGCCTGAACTAACGAAAATAGTCAATTATCATATTCGCAATATCCCACCTTTTATAGAATTAACCGAGTCCCAAGTTGAAGATGTACTGGAAAACGCAGGTGAATGGTGGTGCAATATTAAACGTCCATATAAGCAATTAAATAAGAATATTAGTTGTGTAATAGAAGATGGTAAACTGATTGCTGCAATCGAGTGGGCACAATATGAAAGTTTTGATATTGATTATCCTATTTCTAGAGAAGATTGTTGTATTAATTGGGTTTTTACTTATCCAGAAAATAAGAGGTGCTTACAACTGTTAATTGATCATATTGGAATCGTATCCAAGAAAATAGGTTGTAAACAATTAAGGATACCATTCAGGTTTCATTTTGGTGTAGGTTGGATGGGAATACCTGAATCTTGGGATCACATAATAGACGGATTAACTGATTGTGGCTTTTCTATTCGTGATTACGCAATGTTGATGACTAGGTCTACTTCTTCTGGTTTTGTACATAAAAATATTAATTTGGACTATAAAATTCATCATAAGAAAAATGAGCAAACTTTAGAACTTATTACAGAATGTAGACTAAAGAATGGTGAATTAATTGGAGAATGTTGGTTAGGGGAGATGCCGCCATATATCACAAAACATATCAATAGACTTCGGTACTGGAGATATATTGAATGGATAGAAGTGAATGAAAACTATAGAAGAGCAGGAATTGGAACGAAGTTATTACAAAGTCAAATCGATCATTTTAAAGATGTTGACAATATCATTCTGATGGTTGATGCAGATGAAGATGATGCCCTACAATTTTATAACAAAAATGATTTTAAACTTGAGGAAAAATTATATCTTTTTTCAGATAAAGTAATATAACAAATTTGTTTGATCCAAAAACACAGATAGCCACATCTTTACTTGAATGAGGAGAGAAGTTTTTATTTCTTAGAAAGAGGTGACGAATGTACATTACTCAATTGAATTTTGAAGAATTGACAAGGGAGCAAATAACCAAACTCATATTTTCGGATACGGAAGATGACGGTCATAATGGTGATTGCATATTGGTTGTAGGAAGTAAAACAGCAGTTCGCTACAGACTGCCAGCAGCAATTGAATTATATAAACAAGGTAGGGCTAAAAAGATATTGTTTTCTGGTGGAATGGTATTTGAGGACAGTGGGATGACAGAAGCTGTCTTATTAAAAAAGGAAGCATTGAGTTTAGGAGTTCCGGAGAAAGATATACTTATGGAAGAAATATCATTAAATACCGTAGAAAATGTATTAGCTTCTTTAATGGTACTACAAAGAGAATTCCAGCTTCATAACATAAATAGAATCTTAGTTGTAACAAACACCTTCCATTTGAAGAGGCTAGCCCTGACTTTAAGGACGTGCATGCCAAGCTGGATTAAGTTTACATTATGCGCAGCGCATGATGGTGTAACTCGTCAAGATAATTGGCATTTAAGTGAAAAAGGAAGGATCCGTGTTAGAACGGAGGCAGAAAAAATCATTAAATATGTTAAGCATGGATCGATAAAGGATGAAAAAATTCAAATTTAAGATTGCCATTTAAAAACTCACTGGAGGTAAGAAATGAGCTTTGACCACTTAGAAGGTTATCAAATAAATCTTGCTACAAAAAAGGATACTAGTAATCTTATTAAAATGTTAAAACAAATCGCTCAGTGGATGAAGGATAATGATATAGACCAATGGCGTTATCTTTTAGATGGTGGTGATGATGAAGAGATTGAACAAGCTGTATGTAATCAAGAAACATATATTGTTTTGAAAGATTACGAAATGGTGGCTACTTTTACATTAGCATCTAAACAAACGGAATGGGATAGGGCTATTTGGGGTAAAGATAATTCCTCTAAATTGCTTTATTTGCATAGGCTTGCCATCATCCCAACATATATGAATAAAGGTATAGGTAGAGGAATCCTTTCTTGGATACAGAACAATAGGGATCAAGAATATCTTAGATTAGACTGTGTTGCGGAAAACATAAAGTTAAATAACTTTTATAAGGATAATAGATTTGATCTTGTTGGTATAACGGATGGACATAGTAAATATCAAATGTGTTTAACAAAATGAGAAACTTCAATTTTCCAAGAAGTTAGGCGGCGATGTAAATGTTTTTTGAAATGACGTATCAGGTTCGTGTTACAGATATAGAAGAGGGACATAAATGGTACCAAACATTCCTACAAAAGGAAGCCGATTTTATCCCCCACGATGGCTTTGTGGAATGGGAGATTGTACCAGGATGTTGGTTACAAGTAGCAGAAGGAGAACCTGCATCGGGGAGTGGAACACTTCGCTTAGCTGTAAAAGATCTAGCAGCAGAAAAAGAAAGATTGATAGATGTATTGAAGGTTGAGGATTTTGAGATATTTTCCCGTGAAGAAGTTCCCGTAAAATGGTGTACCTTTTCTGATCCGTGGGGAAATCGAATCGGTTTGTTTGAATACATAGACAAGAAGGAATTAAAAAGCCTTCAATCCAATTTATATCTTTTTTACTAAATGAGATAAAATAAAAAAATGAAAGATTATATGGGGGAAACCAATTGAATATCACTACAGACAGGTTATTAGGTTATTAATAAAAAGGTTTTCATTATAGAAACGGATGAACTTGCAACGTAAATTAGCGAGTTGTTTACTTGAAGAAAGGGTAAAGCCTTGTTTATCAAACTAAGGGCAGCAGATTAATCAAAGATGAACGTTTGCGAGGAAAAGAAAAAGGAGACATTATGTTTCCTTATTCTTTTTGTATGATTTGTAGAGTAAAAATAAAAGCAGGATGGTGATAACACTTAAAATTACACTTTTTGCGAATGTCGGTTCACCAAGAACAAAATGAAAAACATCTCCTAGAGATGGCAGTCCTAACAGACGTAAAATAAAAGGAATAATAAATAATCCGAGAATGAATCCTATAATAATTTGCTTCATGAGTTCTCCTTTTTATTTTTTAGTATATTTTTTATTTTAACATTTTTCTAAATGAAGTAAAAGTCAAACGGGATAGCGCTTGCATAAAAGGTGCATATTTCTGTTTTTTATGATTACTTAGAATGATAGAATGATAAAAAATGGAGTAAGGTCTAGTGAAAATATATTGTAATGTATAATAGTTTTAATAATACCTTTTTCATGAGGTGGTTATGGAATGACTGCTGATGAGATAATGAAAGCTATTAAAGAAATGGAAAATGGGGAACGAATCAAGTTACTTAATCAATTATTTGATAGTTATTTCGACAGTAGACCTCCAAAAGAGAGAAAGAAGAAATGTTTTGGGGCAAAGAATGAAGAAACAATTACAAATGATTAAGCACCAATGTTTATAGGTGTTTTTTCTTTTTATTAGAAATGCTGGAAAGCAAATCTTCACAAGTATTCTTTGGTGAATCATGTGAACGAATATTACGGGGGAGACCAATTGAATATCACGACAGACAGGTTATTGATAAGAAGGTTTACATTTGACGATTGGCAAAGTGTATTTAATTACACAAGTGATCGTAACGTGATGGAATACATTCCAGAAGGTGTTTTTACCAAAGAGATGGCAAAGAAATTTGTAGAGAATAACAGTGGTGAAAATGCGAAAAATTACGCTGTGTTGTTACGAGATGAACAAACGTTGATTGGTCATCTCGTGTTCCATCCGTATTTTGGCAATCATACATATGAGATTGGTTGGGGGTTCCATCCCGCTTATCAAAATAAAGGATATGCATCGGAAGCAGCACATTCCATGCTAAAACATGGTTTTGAAACAATGAATCTACATCGAATAATCGCAACGTGTCAACCTGAGAATACTCCATCATGGAGAGTGATGGAGAAGATAGGGATGAGAAGAGAAGGGTACTTTAAAAAGTGTATACCAAACGGAAACGACTGGTGGGATGAGTATTATTATGCGCTCTTACAAGAGGAATGGAAATCGTAAAAATACTCTCGTTTCTTTCTAAAGAACCGATATGCTAAATTAAAAAAGCCCTTAAACAAATAAAACAGTATTTAAATAGGTAAGACGTGATCAGCACAAACGGGAAAAGGAAAGACATTGGCTTTTGTGCTGCCCATTCTAGAATGGAATTTCCTTAAATTTGGGAGTTCCACTTTTGTAAGTAATATTAACAATAAACTTTAACAAATCCTATTATTAAAGTTGTATGCTCCATTTTATAGTCAGATAACTCACCATTTTATTTTTATTATTCTAATGGTCAATGACACATCTTATTATTTAATTTATCTGAAAAAAACGCCCATTAAAACTATTGTGAAATTAAGTGTTAGTGGTAAAATTGACCTAAGTAATTGGCGCACTAAAAATATGCATGAGAAATAATATATTCATATATTGCAAAAGGGGTACTATTACAGAATTTAATTACAAACTTATAAATATAATTGAAGGAAATTATTTTACATAAGGAAGTGATTAAGTGAAGAAGTTTTTTATAATTACAGGTATTATTTTGTTATTAGTATTCATTACTACCTATGTAATATATAAAAATCATGAAAATGAAGTGGAAAAAATTGATAATGTTGGTCTGGGCAATACGTTAGGAGCATTAAGAGAAAAATATGGTAAATTTGAATATATATCAGGGAGTATTTTTTTCAAGGATGAGAACATCAATGTAAATACACCAATAAGTTTTACTGATGATGATTTGGTTTCGAATCTGTCAATAAGTTTTGAATCCACTGAAAATCCATTTAGAACTCTAGAGGAGGTATTAGAATTAGCAAACACTTTAATACCACAAGATGCTGTTAAAATTGACCAAAAAGATTTCATTGTAGATGAAAATTATACTGAAACTATAATAGAGTACAAGAGTGATTTGTTAGCAAAGTCGATAAATAATCAGGAATTATATCCTAATGCTGAAATTGGAAATTTCGTTTTACTCACAACGAAGTATACTGGCGATGAATTTGACGTAGGTTATTTTCATCTACAAATTATTACTGGTAACCCATACCGTGAAAAATTTAGAGGATATAACTTTTTCAAATAATATAGCAAATACTTAAATTTGATACAAACAGATCAGATTAAATTATGGAGGTTATACGTGGGGCGAAGGGTCAGGTAGGCTGACTCACTATAACTAAAGTAGAACACAGAACTTGTCTCAATTGATTGGCGTTAATTTTGAAAGAGTGTTGCTGTCCTTCAGTGCACGTGTATCTAAGGTGAGAACACTTTAATGATGTATTTAGGAGAAATACAGTAGGGGATAATTTTTGGTGTAATTCAGTGAGATTGAGTCAATTTTCATTCGTTGGGGACTATCTCTTTTTCTCTAATTCTGTTTGACTATCTAACTGATATACTGGATAATTATAGTAAGGAGGGATTGTGATGGTAACTTTTGTAAAAAGGACAGCACTAAAGCTTGATAGTGAAGATAATAAAATGATACTTCAAGAATTGAAATCGGAGAAGTGTACCAATATCAATCCAGATTTTAGAGCATTCTTAAACACTTGTATTCGTATTTCGGCAAATGTTAGTAAAAATAAAACTAATAAATTATTTTGAGGTGCTAGTCCATAATGAATTTCGATAAAATAAAATTTTTGCCCTTGGACCAAACTCACCATTTAGTTCAAGGGTTTTCTTGTGGAGATAGCTGGATAGATGGTTATTTAAAACAGCCAAGTAATGCTATATTTGATCATAAAATGGGTATTTCATCTACCACGACATTGGTTTATGAGGGAGAAGTTATCGCCTTTTTTACCGCTAATAGTTCACATCTAGAAATACCTATGGAGGAAGCTAGAGAAATAGGGTTACAAGATGATTTGTTCATCCCTGCCATAGAAGTTAAGTTTGTAGGAGTAAGGGAAGATCTAAAAGAGAGAGGAATCGGAACGTATTTGCTACAGTACATCATCGGTAAGGCTCTAGAAATAACACCAGTTTTCACTTGCCGATATATTTTTCTTTGGTCTGTTGAAGAAAAGTTGAGGTATTATGAGAAGCGATACTTCCAACGAACTGGGAAGGAAGAAAATGGCCTTTATTTGATGAAGTTTCTCGTACCAATATATTTTTCAGAAGTGGAATAATATATTTCTAGTATAAATTGTCATGTGAAAGGGTATATATGTATTAATACTTTCATTTGGCGGTGGATAAATGAAACTTGGAGCAAAAAAAATTATTAATGGTAATGTAAGGGATATACTTAAGGAACTTAAGATAGACAAACATTCGAATTCTAAAAAGAATTTCATGAAAGAAGCTAAAGCTATAGCAAAGAAACATTCTAAATAACATTAATATGGTCGCCTAGATGCGGCTTTTTTATTTTGGGTATAATTTTCTATCCACTGACCATTTCATGCTCTCACGACTTTGATTATTATGACCTTAAATATAGAATTCATAGAGAATATGGTAGTGGATACAGCTAAAACACTTATTTCTCAAGATATAGTTGAAGATATTGGTCTACATGTTACATTATATATTTATTACTTATTTTTGAGTTGGTGCAAAATAGCATATCTTTTGAAAACAAGTAGACAAAATTCAAATTAGTGATATTGCTAATCAATATACGGAGATAGATTTCAATGACTTTGATTATGCTGACATTAATGGATTACTTAGATTTGATTTATTGATAAAAGCAGGCTTTACCATCGATTTAAAATTGAATATGAACAGTTGAAGAACAGAACCTTAAATTAAATTGGGTTCTTTTTTATTTTCTACACTAGTTAATATGCAAAATAAATATTCCAAATCACTCTGTAAATACTAACCAATATGCTATATTAAATAAGCATTTACACAAATAAAAACGCATTTTAAATAAGAAAAGAGATGTGATTAACCTGGATTTTTTACAACTTGGTATTCGAAAAGAAATTAACTATACATTAAAGTCATTAGGAATGGTAACTCCTACGCCAATCCAAGAACGGACGATTCCTGCTGTTTTGGAGGGGAAGGATGTCATTGCAAAAGCACAAACGGGGACAGGGAAGACGTTAGCTTTTGTGCTGCCTATTTTAGAAAAAATCGATGTGCAAAGTTCGGATGTACAAGCCCTTATTTTAACGCCAACAAGAGAATTGGCACAGCAAATCTCGAAAGAAATCAAAAGAATGATCGAGAACGTAGAGGGTATCAATGTACTAGCGGTGTACGGTGGACAAGATGTTGAGCATCAGTTGAAAAAGCTAAGAGGTGCACAGCATATTGTCGTGGCCACACCTGGACGTTTATTAGATCATATTCGCCGTGGAACGATTGATCTTTTATCGGTAAAAATGTTTGTAATTGATGAAGCGGACCAAATGTTACTAATGGGCTTTCTTCCAGAGGTAAATAAAATCATAGATGAAGCACTCTCTTCGCCGCAAACAATGCTATTCTCTGCGACAATGCCACATGAAATTACAACGCTTGCTAATAAATATTTGGTGGAGCCAGAAATCATTGAGGTAAAAGCAAAAAAAGTAACGGTGGAAGAGATTAAACAGGTTGTGATTGAAACAACCGATCGCAGGAAACAACAAACATTATTCCATTTGCTCGACGAACATCGGCCATTTTTAGCGATTATCTTTTGTCGTACGAAACTGCGTGCCAGCAAACTGCATGAAGCGTTGATTTTAAATGGCTACAATTCAGATGAGTTGCATGGAGATTTATCTCAGGCAAAACGCGAAAAAGCGATGAAACGATTCCGTGAAGCGAAATCTCAGTTTTTAGTGGCGACAGATGTGGCTGCACGGGGACTAGATGTAGAAGGGGTGACACATGTCTACAACTATGATATACCTCAAGATGTGGAGAGTTATGTGCACCGGATTGGACGAACAGGCCGTGCTGGTGGCGATGGTGTTGCCTATACATTAGTAGCTCCAAAGGATCTTGATTTCCTTCGAATGATTGAAAAAGGGATTCAGCAAAAATTGGAGGTACAAGTGATTAAAGGAGTTAGTATTCCTGATCGCGAGGATTATGAGAGAATGGGGACCAAGAAGCATTCTGGAAAACGCACGGAAGACCGCAAACACACAACACCTATTACAGGTAAAAAATATAACCGTCCAAGATCCAATCCATCAAGAAATAAAAAACGTTCGCGGTAAAAAAGGAGGAGAAAACCTATGTTGCAAAAACAAATACAACAATACATTTCATCACAATTGAATGAAGGAAAAAAGCTGGAAGTATATGCAGAAGAAAAAGCATATATTGAGAAACATGGTCTTGCAAATGACATGACACTAATTGAAAAAGATCCGACTACACGTTTTCAAGATGCTTACATAGAAAGATGTGATAAGGAAACAGAAGAAACTCTTTCGGAAGAATCATTCACATTTTTACAACAGCCAATGAACTACTTGAAAAAACATAAGAATGAATTCTTGTACTTAGAATCGAATTGGTTGGAAGTCATCGGCGTTGACGGGATTACGTTCGAAGTGAATGACGTATTTGGAACATATGACGTCATGGTCGGATTGAAGCTGCAGAAGAAGTTTGATGCAGCGCTGAAAGAATACTTACGCAGTGAATTACAAGGTGACGAAGCTAGATTCGAATTAATGTTTAATCAAAATGATGGCGTGTGGGACTTGAATTTCCCGTTAGATTATGTGGAAGGGTTCCAAGAGGAAATGTCATTAGAGGAAGCATATCGATTCATTTATTTCTTTTTGTTTACACTAGTAGAGAGAATTGAAGAAAGTAGACAGAGTGCGAATTAACTGTTAAATCGCATTTCTCCGCTACATGTGATAGCATGTATCTCTATACAAAAAAGGACGTGAACAAGCATGATAAAAATTACGATACCAACACCAGATATAACCATCACACAACGGAAACAAACGCCGAAAGAAAATGAAGTCGAAATCAAAGATATTTATGGTTTCATTGATTTTCACAAAATACCACGTGACAAAGGTGGCATCTTCTTGTTTTTTAATAAAAACGACGAGCTGCTCTTTGTTGGAAAAGCACGCAAAATCCGCCAAAGAATCAAAAAGCATTTTGAAGACAATGTTTCACCAATGAAAAACCACAGAAACGAAGTATACAAAATCCAAGTTTGCGTAGTAGAAGACCCAATGGAACGGGAAATTTACGAAACGTATATTATAAATGAACTTAAGGCGAAGTATAATGTGGAGAAGGTTTTTTATAAATAAGGATCGCTACAATGATGATTTTAAACGAATAGTAATTCCCTATGCTTCGGATGAATACATCTCTAACAATAGGTAGAAAAACAAGTTAATGGAGAAACACTCGCAAATGTTGAATTTTTCAATGTTTGTGAGTGTTTTTTGTTTTCCAATTACGAATTAAATGGTTGAGACCTTTTTCCAACTAAATTGGTAATAATACAATTATACAAATTGCTTTAATTAACTGTTCGAACTATGATGTATATGCAAAAGTATATACAAATGAGTGTTGTAGTTAATAAACGTATCTTCATGATGACCTTATCAAATTAGATAAAAACCAAATGAGTGAACTGGAGGAGCAAGGTTGGTTTTTGATTGGGACATTAACAATATAGAACATATTGGAGAGCAAGATGTAGAACCTTTTGAAGCTGAGGAAGTTTTTGATGATGTACACAGAAGGCCATTTTCTGCTCATAGTGGTAGAAGTGGAGTTTTAGGGGAAACGGAGGTCGCGTTTTAGTTGTGATTTATGAAGTAAAAGAAAAAAGACGGATTCGTGTCTGTACAGCACGAAATGCTAGTAACTCGGAGAAAAAATCATATAAGCGTAAAAGAAAGGAGTAATAAGTGTATGGATGATAAATTAGAAAAGAGTATGAATGGCAACTCTGATCATCGGGATAAAGATGAAGAAGGTAGAATAATTATTTATGACGTATCTGAGATTCCAAAAAATATGACGGAATCAGAGGAACATGAATTTTGGAAAAAACACTTTATGAGTGAAGAATTGATGGAGGTAAGTTTTGAAGAAGACGATGATCTTCCACCGCCGAGACGTACATCAACTTCTACTACAAAACCTATTAGTATAAGAATTGAAACAGACTTACTAAAACGTCTCCAAGATGTTGCAAGTATTAAAGGTGTTCCTTATCAAACACTATTAAAACAATTCATCACTGAAAGGGTATATGAAGAAGAGAAAAGAGAAAAGGTGTTTTAATGAAAGAGTATCGTTAAAAACTAGCGATACTCTTTTCTTTTTCTTAAGGGTATAGTTCTTATTAGTGGTTTTTGTATTGCTATTTCTCTGGAATTCACCATTTCAACTTTCTATACAAATAGGACACTTGTTTGAGCAGGTGTTCCCATTAGACATTATTAGACTAATTTCCTGTTAAAATATAAGATATTAGTAGGAATTATTTAAAGTGTAGAATAATGTGATTATCATGTTTAATGAGGAGAAAGGCACCCAATCAAGGAGTGATATAATGTACAAGCGTGTAAAAGAAGCAACCTACCTAACTGCAGAAAAGGCTTGGAGTTATCGGGCTATTTTGCGTTACTTTTATATACAGCATGAGCGCATGCGTGAGTTTTTGTTTCCGGAAGAAATCCTTGCTCATTTGAAAGAGTCTCCAGAATTTCATGACTACACCGAGGAATCGTTGCATCAAGATTTGGATGCCCTTGTCAAATGGGGGAATCTCATAGCGAGACAAGAGTCAGGCAAATCACGAACCATTGAAGAATTTAAGAAAAAACGATTTCGATACCAATGCACACCATATACGGTGGAATTTGAACGTATGCTGTTGCAAATGGAAAATATGGGAGATTCGTTTGGGGGATCGCTGGAGCGTACGCAGTTCGAGCGCTTGTATCAATCATTACAAAAGGTTGAAAATGTGGTCAATAATAAGAGGAAAGAATCAGACGAGGAATGTGCGCAATTGTGGGAAGACGTCATGACATATTTTCGGGCAATTATACAAAATACCTCGGATTATATGGCTTACATCAACAGTGAAGAAGTCGAAGAGCGTATGCAAACGGAAGCCTTCCTCATTTACAAGGATCAGTTTACGATGTACTTGCGTGATTTTATTATCGCCCTTCAGGGAACAGCGCTGCAAATCCAGGACCTGTTACTAGGTATATCAACAAATAAGTTGAAAGACTTCTTCATGCAGGTAAGCCACCATCAAAACCAAACCTTTCGTTTCACAGAAGAAAACAAAACGAATCCAATCGAGGAATATGAAGAAAGATGGCTAAGTTTAAAGGCTTGGTTTCTTGGCAATGAGCACGGAGATAGTGAGTATGAAATGCTGCAGCAACGAACGAATGAAACGATTCGGCGCATCACCCGTGTAGTACAGCGACTTGGAGAGCGACACCAGCATTTTCGTAGTCGAAAAAAAGATTATCTTCATCTAGCAAAGTGGTTCGACGCCATAGAGGATATAGACAAGGCACATGAATTGTCTTCCGTTGTTTTCGGCGTTTCTCATACTCGACACTTTTTCATCGATCAAGTTCCTTCAGATGATATATACACTGATGTGTGGGAAGAAAATCCAATGGTACATGAGACGAAACCAATTGTTCGCAATTACCGGGAGAAAACAAAAGCGGGAGCAGTTATAAGTAATAAAGTAAAAAAAGAAGAGATGCAGCGCATGCACTTAGAGCAAAAGCAACGTGAGAAAAAAATGATTGAAAAATATATTAAAGGAAATCAAATAAAAGTAGCAGATTTACCGCTGGTAGAAGCACCTGTCCGCAAATTACTATTGTCGTGGCTAGGAAAAGCAATGGCGAAAAAAGACCGCACCATCAAAACAGAGCTAGGTAGAAACGTCAAGGTAGTACTAGGGAAGGAACGGGTCCAACTCCATGCCGAGGATGGGGTGCTCGAAATGCCAGAAGCCACATTTACTTTTATCGATGAAGAGGTGAACGTGTAATGGCTGAACAAGTAGCATTTGATGATCAAACGCAAGAAGCATTAAGTATATTATTCGAGCAGTTTTGGGTGCTTCGTGCGACAGACCCAGGTACTTATCAAATGATTCGAGAGCGGGAGAAAAAGCTGAAGCGATACGTAAGTGAACGGTTTGGCTTCGATTTAATTGTCCATCAGCATTTCATTAAATTAGAAAAAATTCCAGTTGACCCAAAGGCGTGGATGGGCATTCAGGAATTTACGACACCAAAGGACTATGCGATATTCTGCTGTGGACTTGCGTTTACCGAACGCCGCTCTGTGGATGAACAATTTTTATTATCGGATATAACGGAAGAAATTGGAGAATTATATCCCGGGGAAATCCCGCTTGATTGGACGAACTATCAACATCGTAAAGCGCTCGTTCGGGCACTCAAGAAAATGGTAGAATTTCAAATTATTAAAGTGGTCGATGGTGACATTGATATTTTTGCAATGAACGAGGACCAAGAAGTGCTTTATGAAGTGACCGTGTATGCGAGGTACTTCATGCGCTCCTATCCGGAGGATTTATTTCACTACCAGACAACAAGGGGAATTTTGGATAGCGAATGGCAGCGTCAGCAGATGGACGAACGCAGAAAACGTGTTTATCGAAAGCTTATGTTTTCACCGGTTGTGTATCGCGAAAATGAACAGGACCCTGATTTCGCCTATATCCGCAATTACAGGAATCGTTTGCGGGATGATTTAGAGGAACATACTCCATTTCAATTAGAAGTATTTAAAAATGCAGCCTTCCTTGTATTGCCGGAGCGGAAGCAACGCTACACCCTGTTCCCTGATCAGAAAGCAATTATGAGCGTGGCACTTCATTTTTCCAGCTACGTACGTGAGCATCTTGATACGTATGAAATCAATGCGTTAGGAGAAATCAAACTTACAAGTGCAGAGTTCACAACCATAGTAGAAAATATTAAAGATGATTACGGTGCAGGATGGAGTAAGCAATACCGGGATATGAGCTATGTGGGCGTTGCAGATGAATTAAGGCTAATTTTTAAAGAATGGGAAATGTTGGTAGAAGAGGAAAACACGGGTATGCTTACTATGAAGCCGGCAATTGGACGTGTAATCGGCAGGTATCCTGCTGATTTTAATAGGGAAGGGGTGGACCAATGAGGAACAAATGGAAAATGAACCGTGCAGGATTATTGAACTTTTGGTATTACGATGACGAGGTATTTGATTTTGCAGATGGAAAACTGCTATTAAGAGGAAGCAATGGGTCTGGGAAATCAGTGACGATGCAAAGCTTCTTACCAGTACTTTTAGATGGAAAAACATCACCTGACCGCTTGGATCCATTCGGTTCGAGAGCTCGTCGAATGGAAGACTACTTACTAGGGGAAAAGGAAATAGTTAATCGCGATGAGCGCACCGGATACTTGTACCTCGAGTTCAAGCGAAAAGACACACAGCAATTTATGACTATAGGTATCGGCCTGCAAGCGAAACGTAATAAGCAAATGAACTTCTGGGGCTTTGTCATTACCGATAACCGCCGAATTGGACATGATTTGGAACTCTATAAACTTGAGTCAAATGCTGGTGAAAAACAAAAAATTCCACGCTCACGAGTAGAATTGGAAAATGTCATCGGCGATGGTGGGCAGCTTGTTCAAACTAAGGGCGAATATATGAATCTTGTCAACAAGTATATTTTTGGCTTTGAAACGATAGAAGCATACGAGGATTTAATCAAACTTTTAATACAGTTAAGAAGTCCGAAGCTTTCTAAGGATTTTCGTCCAACTGTCATTTATGAAATTCTAGAAGCAGCCCTCCCGCCCCTGACCGATGATGATTTGCGTCATTTGTCTGATACGATTGAGCAAATGGACCAAACCAAGCAGCAAATTGAACAACTGGAGCGGGAAAATGAGGCAATCACTAGTCTAAATCGAGTGTATACTACTTACAACAAACGCATACTAGCAGTCCATGCCAATGAACTCATCATGACGGGTAAAAGGCTGGTAAAAGAAGAGAAAGCACTAGATGATTTGGAGAAGGAGAGTACACAGCTATCAAAAGAAATTACTGAGCTGACAGATGGTATTCAGAAACTGAGTCAGGAACAAGAAACATTTGAAAAACAACGCGAACGACTCCAATCACATAAAGTATGGAATCTACAAAAGGAACTGAATGAGGCGAAAAAAAACTTATCTACTCAGCAGGAAGATTTACAGAGGAAAGAAGAACAATTTGCTGCCAAACGGAAAAAAGAGAATCAACTGACTGATGAAAGGAAACAAGTTGAGGAAGAGGTTAGTAACAGATTAAGCACCATCGATGATATGATAATTGATTTAGACAATGACGCATACGAAGCTTCCTTCGCGCAGCATGATATGAATAAATCTGATTTTAAGCGGCACCAAGCAGATACTTTTGATTTTACTGTCTGGATGAAAGAGACTGCCGTCCACGTTAGTGCGTTGGAGAAAATTGCAGTTGACTTTCAAATATTTGAAGGACTCAAACAGCGATTCCAAGAAAAAGACAAAGAGCTAGCTGATGAAACGAAGCAACATGATGATGCTGCTCATCAAGCGGAGGAATGGGAACGTATTTTTGAATCGGATAAGCAGCAAAAGATGAATGATATTTATCAGTGGGCCGAGGAGAAGGAGTGGCTGAAAACTGAGGAAGCTGCATTTCAAGAAGCATCACGAGTGCTACAATCGCTTTATGAAGTTGATGAGTATGAAGGAGTAAAGCGTCCATTCCGTGAAGTTGTGTTCCGCTATCAGCAGCAAGAAGGTGAGAAACTAACCAAATGGAAAGTAGAACGTGACCTACTGGAAGAGCAAATCAAGGAAAAGGAAAGAGACATTCAGGAATGGAAAGACAAAAAAGACCCTGAGCCTGCAATCGATCCTATCACTAAGGAAGCCAGACAAAAGTTACTTGACAAAAATGTGCCGTTTGTTCCTTTCTATGCAGCAGTAGAATTCCACGATGATGTGGATCAAGAGACACAAAAGCGTATCGAAGCAGCAATGATTGATAGTGGTTTGTTAGACGCTCTCATTACGGCAGAAGAAATTGACATTGAATACGACCGCATCTTACTGCCAAAGCCGAACATTATGGGCTACACAATGGCAGACTTTTTGCGACCGGATGTGGAAGCAAAGTCAACTGTACCAGCTAGTCGTGTTGATGATGTGCTGCGTAGTATTACCATTACCGAAGATAGCTCCTCTACCCTCTCGATTAGTGAAAATGGAGCTTATCAGCTGGGCTTACTAAAAGGACATGCTGTGCCTGTAGAAAATATTCGCTATATAGGCCGGACGGCTCGAAAACGGTATAGACAGGAACAGATGGAACGATTGCAGGCTGAAATGGTGGAGCTAAAGCAACAACATACACTAATAAGCCATACAATCGAAAAGTTAGAGTCAACGATTAAAGCTGCTGGGGACAAACTAGCACAATTTCCGAATGACAACGACCTTCGAGCAAGCTTTGATGAAATGACTAAATCTCGTTTCAACATGACACAGCATAAGGTACGTCTGCAGGCTCTATCTGATCAGCTCAAGAAGATCCATGATGAATACGTACAAGTAAAAAGTGAACTGGACCAGCAGACAAGGTTGTACAATATTGAGGCCACTTTGCCAGCCTATCAGGAGGCAATCGGTGTTATTAAGCGGTATGAGAAAGATTTATCTAAAATAGAAAAAGTGCATATTCAATACTTACATGGGCTTAAGAGGGAAACGGACCTACGTAATCAGTTGCAAGATTTATTGGAGGAGATGGATGAGCTGAAAGGTGACATCCACATTATCCAGGACCGTGGGGAACGTCTGCGTCAGGATATGGAACAAATCAAACAGCAACTAGAGCAGGAAGGCGTAGCAGATATCCAAAAACAAATTGCAAATGTACAACAGAAATTACAAGAAATTTATGATGCCTTAGATGATAAGAAAACAACCTTACCTAGTAAAAAATCAGATAAAAAGTATATATTAGATGACATCGAAGAAAAAACAAATCTAGTCACCTTCTGGAAAAACATGTACGAGGCATGGGAAATTTCATTTGGAGCGGAATTAAAGCGGGGCTATGTGTGGGAAGTTGAAGAAACAGAACAGGAAGTCACCGAGGTTGCGAAAAAAATTATTAGAGAATACGGCATATTGTTACAGGAAAAAGATCCAACCAAGCTTAGCAATCAACTAAACCAGGAATATTTAAAACAACAAAGCAACTTACTCGAATACCGAGTGCACACCCTAAATGCATCGGTTCAGATTCCTGCCTGGATGGACACTGTAACAGACGAGGATAAGCTTCCACATATCGAGCAATGGAAGCAAAAAGGCAATCGGATGATCATTGAATTGGATTATCTCGGTAAGAAGGTTAGCCCATACACGGTACAGCAACAAATTGAGGAAGACCAAAACAGGCAGCAAAGCCTCCTCAATAACCAAGATAAAGCATTATATGAAGAAATTCTATTTAAATCAGTGGGACAAAAGCTTCGCGCCCGTATCCGTCGTGCAGAGCAGTGGGCGAAAGAAATGGACAAGTTGATGACGACACGAGACACTTCTTCTGGCTTATCTTTCTCCATTCGCTGGAAGCCAAGAACAGCCGATGTGGAGACAGAAATGGATACCATTGATTTGGTGCGACTGTTAAAGCAAGATGCTCGCTTATTAAAAGAAGAAGATTTAGACAAAATAACAACGCATTTTCGCTCGAAAATCGCCAAGGCAAAAGAGCTAATGGATGGACATACAGAAATTCAAAGTCTTCTTCAAGTATTGAAAGAAGTCCTCGACTACCGAAAATGGTTTTCGTTTATCCTATATTTTCAGCGTGAAGGCGAGACTAAGCGCGAGCTGACAAACAATCAATTTTACAAATTTAGCGGCGGGGAGAAGGCAATGGCAATGTATATTCCCTTATTTACTGCATGTTACTCCCGCTATCAGGAGGCAGAGGAAGGTGCGCCATACATCATTTCCTTGGATGAAGCCTTTGCTGGTGTCGATGAAAATAATATACGCGAAATGTTTGAGGTCGTCGAACAATTAGGTTTTAATTATATTATGAATTCCCAAGTCCTCTGGGGAGATTATGATACCATATCACAACTTGCAGTATGTGAGCTAGTAAGACCGAAAAATGCGGATTTTGTCAGTGTCATTCGGTATTATTGGGATGGTAAAAGGTTAGATTTACAATTGCCACATGAAGAAATTGAAGACAAGACACTCGTGTAAAGGAGAGACTCCTTCCATGAAAGAAGCAATAGGCTATTTTCAAGGCGGCAAAGGATTTCGCCGCCTTTTTGTTTTATTTAAGAAAAAATATGAATCACTTGGCAGAGTTGGTGGAACGGTTACACTTACTGGTTGGACAGACGAGGAACTAGCCGATATAGCACTCTTTTTCGGACTATCCGTAAGTGAACTTAAGAGAAAAAGAAAAGTAGCACTGGAGCAATTTGAGCAACAGCTAAAAAGGACAAAATTTGAGCATATTGGGTTACATGAATTATTAGAGGCGTATTTTGGAGAGTCATTAGTCTCAAAAAAAGAAGCAAAAGCGTTAAAAGAACAACAGCAGCAAATCTATCTTAAAAAACTGCAGCAAGATTTTCCGAATTTATGCTTCTGGTTCCAGTACCTTCAGAACAAATCTGCGGACACATATTGGATCTATAGATGGATGGAGACGAATGAGCAGGAGTTTTACGAGGGAGTAAAACTACTAAACGTGGCAATCACATCTCTACCGCAAAGATTAGAGCGACTACCATTGTTTAGTCAGAGAATTACACGCAACCCACATGCTTTTGACCGTAACAGCAACTTAGGGAAACTATGGATTCATGTGTTAGCCGTTCATCGACAGGAAGATGGGGCTGTGTCAGTCCCTGCAGATAGCGAAGGCATTAATAACTTACTGTTACAGTACAATATTTTGCGTGATGATATTACCAATTATGTCACGTGTGCTAATTTACTAGCGGAAACAGATCAGGGAGTACATCCGGTGTGGGAAGCAGCTGCTTCCATGCAGATCGTCTTAAATGTTCCTTTAAGGGAACTTGTAACATTAACTTCTATTTACCCTGTAAATCTACTTGGAAAGGTTTGGGTTGTGGAGAACTCAGGTGTCTATTCTAGTATTCTGGATGAAGTACCGCATGCGCCATTAATTTGTACCCATGGCCAGTTTAAATTGGCGGCTTTATTATTAATGGATCGGCTAGTGGAAAATGGTTGTGAGCTGTATTATGCGGGGGATTTTGACCCGGAAGGATTGAGTATGGCTGCGAGATTAGTAGAGCGCTATCCTGAGCATGCGAGATTATGGAAAATGGATGAAGCTTCCTACCAACGGTCTAAGGCTGACGTCGAATTAGCGTCAGATAGAATGAATAAATTGGCTTCGATAACGAATATAGAATTAGCGCCAATTGTGAAGGCTATGAAGCTGAATAAAGTAGCAGGTTATCAAGAAGCTCTAGTGAATCAGATGGTTACTGATTTGAGGAGAGAGATTGGTGGAAAAGCAAACTAATAAAATGGGTGTCAGGTACTTAAAATTTAAAGAAATTGGCGTTTTAAATTTTTAAAAAATTTAGATGTAATGAACAAATTCTATTAAAAGATGAAGGCATCGCGCCTGCTGCATGCGGACCTATGTAGACTGAACCCGAACATATGAAGTTTTAGCTGAATATGGTAAAGCGTCCAACAAATCAGCTGGACATTACTTATTTAGATATCAGATTCAACGCATTGTGGTCGTTATATCTAAATCACATAACTGTGAAAAACAAGCTGCTAATCTCGACCTTTTCAATTTAGAATTAACAACAGAAGAAGTATAAGAAATTGGTAACTAATAATTATTAATCTATAATCCTGGAGATACGACATATGTCTCCAGGATTTAAACTTTTTTAACATTAAAAGAATACGCCTGACAATGATCTTCTAGAAAAATAAATCAATTATACTGAAAAGGTTCCATTCTTTCTTCTCCAGAAAACATATCTTTCACTTTAAATCGTTCATTTTTCACTTCATTCTTTCCAATGATCACAACGTTGCGAATCTTCTCTTTGTTTGCTTTATCAAGCGCTTTTGATAATTTCTTATTACTCATTTCATATTCAACTTTATAGCCTTTATTTCTTAAATCATTTGCTACTAATAAGGCTTCTTTTTGTGTACCTAATGGAACTACATAGTAATCTACATTGTGGTTTTCATTTATTTCTTCCTTAGATGAGCTTATCGCGGTAAAAATTACATCCAAGCCGAATGATATTCCTACTGTTGAGATGTTTTCATTATTACCAATCAGTCCACCTATTGCATTATCATATCTCCCACCACTACCAATACTTGATTTAATAGATTGATCGGATAAGAATATTTCATAAATGGTACCAGTGTATATCTCTAATCCTCTTGTTAAGAATGGATTAAATACACACTGCTCCTTTATATTTAGAAATTCCAAATATGATTCAAGCTCCCGTAATTCATGTAAACCCTGTTTTACTTCTTCATTTTTCTCTGCAAATGATTTGAAATAGGAGAGGCTTGAATTATCATCATTTGTTAAAAATTGCTCGATTAACATTAATGTTGCATTTGATAAACCTTGATCATTTAGCTCAGATAGAACAGCGTCTATACCAACCTTTTCAAGTTTATCTAGAATTAAAACTACTTTATTTATCTTCTCTGGTTCTGTCCCAAATACACGAAGCATCCCAGTAAGTAATTTGCGATTGTTGTATTGGATAGTCACCTTTAATTTGAGCTTTCTAAAGGCATCCAGAGCCATAAACATTAATTCAGCCTCAGCTATTTGTGAAGCTACACCTACAATATCAACATCACATTGTGTAAATTCCCGTAACCTTCCTGTTTTAATTGGTCCATCTCTAAACACTTTGCCGATTTCATAGCGCTTGAAAGGCATTTTTAGTGTTGGATTCATCGCAACCACTTTTGCAAAAGGAATAGTAAGATCATAGCGCAAAGCTAAGTCACGTTCACCTTTATCCGTTAATGTGTACATTTCTTCTAATATTTCAGCTCCACCTCCGTACTTAGAAGCAAGTAATTCCGTGTAATTTAGAATCGGTGTTTCTAGTGGCTTATAACCGTATTGAATGAATACATCTTCTATCGTTCTTTTAATATCTCTTCTTACAACTTCTTCATTCGGTAAGTAATCTTGAGTACCTTTTACATTTTGATAATTCATTTTTCTCATTTTCCATTCCTCCATTATATTAAAAAATAAAAAACCGCACTTGAATTAAGTGAAAAAAACTTAATCAAATACGGTTTAATGATAAATAGCCATCCTATTAATGATTTTTTAAAAAATCTAATAGCACGGCTAGTGGATATGATGATGTAGTTGTGAGAGCGAAACAATTTTATCTGCTAAGGAAAGCATAATTCTCACCTCATATATTTCAATACAATGTATCATATTGTAAAGGTAAGATACAAGACCTTTTTATTTGCTTAGGATGTTGATTCCATTAAAACGGATCAATCTTCTTCAACGCTGTTCCAATATCTTCCTCAATTTTAAGAATAGACGGGTCATTATCATAAGTAGTGTCACCTTTATTAATAATTAACACCTTCGCATTGGGGTTTCGGTAATTGATAAAAAAGCTAAATGGATACACGCGAAGGGAAGTACCTAGGACGAGTAATAATTCTGCTTCGTTCACTATGTCATACACTTTTTTAGCGTGATCACCTTGCATCCATTTACCTGCTTCATTATAAAGGACAATATCAGGTTTAATATAACGCCTTGTAGAGGAAGGGCCACAATCGCATTCCCAGAACTTATCTTTTTTCCTCTTCCTACTCAACAGTTCTTCTACTGTGTACTGTTTTCGACACTTCGGATTATTACATGTAGCAGTAGCCATAGTACCGTGATATTCGATGACTTTTTCGCTGCCTGCTCCTTGATGGAAGCCATCGATGTTTTGCGTAATGACATAATTAACGACCCCAAGTTTCTCCCACTTAGCTAGTATTTTGTGCGCATCATTAGGCTGTGCTTGTGGAACATACAGATACTTCTCAAAAAAATCATAAAAAACATCCGGATGATCAAAAAAGAATTCCCTCGAAAGGATAGTCTCTGGGGCTAGGTTGTACAATCCTGTCTCTGAACGAAAATCCGGAAGACCTGACGCAGTACTAATACCTGCCCCTGTAAGAACGGTTATCTTCGAGTTTTCAATTAACTTTCTGTATTTATCCATATCATTCATTTTTGTACACCTCTTATTTGGCATTCTATTTATTTAAAAACAAAAGATAGGAGACGTAGTGGTTACCTATTACTATACCAAATAAAACGGGTTATTGAAGAGAGGAGGAGTTTCAATGCTAAAAAGTCCTGTTACGAAAGTGTAAGAGGACTTTTGGTGAGGCAAAGTAGCAAATGCTTCTCTTATTTAAAAACATCAAAAATCTTACTCTCACCATTTTCATAATGGTGAAGAACGATTTGTAGGTTTTTCATTTCCCAGTCGGAGGACCTTACATACATAAATGAACGTTCAAATTCTACAATGGTGTTACCCGTGAGATAGTTCAAATCGAAATATTTATCGTACTTCTCATTATATCCAGGTGTTTCAATATTCGTAGAGCTAAACAAACGTGTTGGCTGTTGTGTAGTTTCTTTGATGACTCTCGTATTGATATCGTACTGATGTGTATATTTGAATTCATTCGACATATCATCATTTCCAATATAGATAGTTGAACCATCTTCAGATACAGACGCCAACATCATAGAGATGCCATAAGGCTTTATATGCTCGTATGAAATGCGATTTGTAACCTTCGAATCTTGTGTATTATAGACGATCACTCCAAATGTTCCCTGCATAACTGCTATGTTGTGATCAGCATATATGAGACGTGGTATTTCCGCACCAATATTCATAGACTCTATGTCAGACAAGTCTACAGGTAATGTGGAATTATTATGCCCCTGTACATTATGATTGTTTTCTGTACCGACCAATGTATCCTTTAGAAAAGCTCCGCCTAATACAAGAAAGATAATGGCAGCTGAAGCTAAAACTGTCCAATAGGTAAGATTAATCTTCCTAGGTGTATTGTTACCTTGGTGAATTTTTCGCAAAATCTTTTCACTATCTTCATTTGAAAATGTAATATTTTCATCTAAGTAACTCTTCACGATCTTCTTATCGAAATTATTCATGTTTATTCCTCCTTTCCAGTTTTTGTTGAAGAGCTTCTTTCCCTCGCAAAAGTCTTGATTTAACTGTATTTATACTAATGTTTAGGACTTCACTGATTTCCCTCATGCTCAAATCCTGAAAGTAAAATAGAATAATGACCTCTTTGTACTTGGGAGAAAGACTAGCAACTTGTTCAATTATTTCTTTAGAATGTTGTTGTTGTATGAACTCATTTTCAGATGATGGACTTGCGTTCACTGGTCGAATTTCTGATTTGTAAATGAGATTCTTTATACTCCAACGTTTATGATAATCTTTGCATTTATTAATGGTGATTCGAATCAACAAAGTTTTATAACTAGCTTCATGCCGAAACTTATCCAAATGTTGATAAAAAGCAATAAACACTTCCTGAATGATATCTTCACATTCAGCACGATCATTCACATACAAATAGGCAATCTGCTTCAACTCTGTTCCATACTTCATCATTAACTGATGCAACAGGGCATCTTTCGTAATTTCTATATTGTTTTGTTCTGGTCTAAACACCTGCGCACCTCCTTCATAAGATTAGACGAATGGTAGGATGGAATTGACCCGTGGATTTTTTGAGGTTTCTTTTATCGTAACTGAACTAGGTTTTGAAAACAAAAAATGTCAGAAACATCATAAAAGATACGTTTTGCTTTTTAAGCAAATAATGAATAAATAGTTTTCGTTTGAATAGAAAGAAAGTTTGTGATGTATTGAACATAGTTGCATAGAAGAAAGGAGTGTAAAATTTTTTAAGTTAGTTTGTGAAATATTGGGCAAGTTAAAAATGTTGAAAGGATGATGAGTTCAATGAAGGTTGTTATTTTAGGTGCAGGGGCAGGAATGGCATTACCCACAATAAAAATCTTAGCAGAATATGAGAAAGTATCATCATTGGTTTTGGCAGATTTAAATATGGATGCAGTAAATAAAGTAGCAAAAAACTTAAATAGTAAAAAGGTTGAAACAGCTAGTGTGGATGTTTCCAATACAGTGACTTTAAGAAAGCTAGTAGAAGGTTCAGACTTAGTTATGAATTTTGTTGGGCCATATTACAAGTTTGGAACATCAATACTCGAAACAATAATCGATGCAAAAGTAAATTATGTAGATATTTGTGATGAAGGTGATGTGACAGCTGAAGCATTAAAATTAGACGATAAAGCAAAAGAAAAAGGTGTTAAAGCTATCATCGGACTTGGAATGTCTCCAGGTATGACCAACGTCCTTGCAAGATTTGGATCTGACGCGCTAGATGAAACGGATGAAATCCATACTCATTGGGTTCTAGATGAAAAAGATCTCGGTGCTGGAGCTGTTACACTTCACTTATTCCATTCTATTGATGGTGAAAAACCAACTTTTTCGGATGGTAAGGTACAATACATTAAAGGATTCCAAGAAGAAGATCATTTAACAGCAGACTTTGGGGAGAACATAGGAAAAGTGAATGTATACCATCTTGGACATCCAGAGCCAATCTCTATTCCAAGAAATATTCCTGGTGTGAAAAAGGTTGCTAACCGCGGTGGATTTACACCTGAATCATTGAGCACCTTCTTCCGAATCATGGGAGAATATGGATTTGTTAATGAGGAACCGCTGGTAGTAAGGGGAACAGAGCTTAAAGCACCTGAATTTGCATTAGCAGTTCTAAATCGTAATCTAGAAGAGAAGTATTCTGGAGTGAACGAAGAACCAGTATTCTCTATTCAAGTAATTGTAACTGGTAAGAAAGACGGTAAAGATGTTCAATATACCTTCACAAAAATAGGCCAAGACGATATGGCTGTCCTCACATCAACTCCAGCAGCTGCAGGAGCAATCTAAATTCTAGAAGGCAAAATGGATCAATCTGGAGTCAATGCTCCTGAATGCTTAAATGCTCAAGGGTTAATTGAATACTTAATAGATATTGATCATATCAACGAAACGAGTAATTACCATGTCGAACGAAAAATCGGTGATGAAGTAGTAGTAGGAACTATCATAGAAAAAGAAAAATTCCCAGAACTATACGGGAAGAAAACAGTGACAGCATAATAGATTATTAGAAAAACGGTTCTTTGCGAAATTAAAGAACCGTTTTAAATTACTCTGACTTATATAAAACTAGTGATACAAGCCATATCCCATTATGCTTTCTTCGACGACAGAAAACCCATATTTCTGCAATTCTTTATGCAACATTTTGCTATCCTTGATTCCTTGAAGATAGCTATATTCAAGGAAATAGGAATACATGTTGTTCCAGGCAGTTTCTAAATCAAGAAGAAGTTCTTTTTGTTGATTAGTAGATAATGTGTTTTCTAGATTAGCTAGTAAAGTCGTAAGCTCTGACTGTGCTGCTTGATACTCTGGATCATTGGCACATTTCGAATAGGCAATCTGATGTATCCTTTCAGCAAAAACAACTTCATTAAACGCTTTTTGAACCACATTATTACTCATTTTGTTAACCTCCTATTAACCCTTGCCGATTCGAGGAGGACCTATGTATAATATAGGTGCAACCTCTACGGAGGGTGTATTTAATTATGGGAATCCGTTTATCTCTTGGTGGGAGCGGATTCCTTTTATTTTCCATTCTTTAATTCCTTTTCAATGATATTCACAGCAATGTACCCCTGCATAATACTTTTAGAACATCGTTCATCCTGGCATCATTTTTGTTATATGCAACATAAAATGATTGTTTTCTTGCCAATCGATTATCCACCCCCTTTAGTATATTATACCTCATCACGAACATACATTCGAATATATAGTAGAGCAATTTTATAGTTGTTATCTTAAGAAAAATTGTTATCTGTTTAAATATTTTTAGGTTCATCTATGATGGGTGATATAGAAACTATTTATCTACAGTAAATAGAAGTACACATCTAGGTTGCTTTATTTCATAATACTAATCAAAATGATGGCGTATATGAACATGAATATAGGGCAAGTATAATTAATTGGAAATGTAGAAGTAAAAGGAAAAAAAGTGCGATTAGACAATGGTTAAGAAAAGCAACAGGCTTGTCCACAAACTTAGCATTTTCGGAGCATGTTATAAAGGAAAAGAGGTTTTTAGAAATAAGAAGAGAATATATGAAGATAATTGGGAGGTAGGTATTCATGACAGGATTTCCTGCCTTTTTTTGTTTTTGAGCATTTAATCATACTTTAGATGGTATATACAACATCCTGTAAACCCAGCACCCCACTCATATCATCCAAATAGTATGGTATAATTTCCCTATATAATGAATGTTTTTGATTTATACATAGAAAAATAGTTAGATAGGGGTATTGGTAATGTCAGTCAAATATTTATCAACTACGGCACTTTCTAAGGAAATACAGATGCCTACTAAGGAAGTGTTTTCATTACTAGCTGAAAATGGATTAATAATTAGAGAAGAAAACAATTGGATATTAACCGAGAAAGGTAAGAAAGAGGGAGGAGTAGTGAGATCTCATCCTCAATATGGTTCATACATCGCATGGAAGGAAGAAATAAAAAATAATATCCTCTTTCAAAAATCAGATAATGATCAAAACTTGCTTACTTCTACTGCTTTGGGTAAGCATTTTGGCATATCCAAGTTCAGAATCAATCCCATTCTTTCTGAATTAGGTTTAATTCAAAAAGATGTGAAAGGTTGGAGAGTTACTCCACTTGGAAAATTAATGGGTGGAAAACAATTTGAACATGTAAAGACAGGGATTCCTTATGTATGTTGGAGCCAAGAGATATTAACTAAAAAGAGTGTCATCAACTCATTGAAAGAAGTACAAGGAGACTCTACTTCAGAAGAAAAAAGTGATAGTAACAATACAACTGTAGAATTTCGTGAAAAGTTTGAAGCAAAACATAGAAGTGCAGATGGTCATTATGTACTTTCCAGAGCAGAGATGCTTATAGATAATTGGTTGTATATGTCTGAAATAGTTCATGCATACGAGCGAAAACTTCCAATTGAAGAAGATGTTTATTGTGATTTCTACTTACCAGTAGGCAAAGTATACATAGAATTTTGGGGCTTAGAAAATGACGAGAGATATAGGGAAAGAAAAAAGGAAAAACTACGAATCTATGAGAAATATGGATTTAATTTAATAGAGTTAGATGATAATGATATTAAAAACTTAGATGATGTACTACCGAAGAAGTTATTGAGGTTTGGGATACAGGCTTATTGATTAAGCAAGTAGCTAAAAGTCTTTCATTTAATTAAGGGGGATTAATAATGAATAAACGTGATTACTTAGTAAAGACATTTTCCCGTACAAAAAGAAAAGACTATGAGAATTATATATTAACTGCCATTTGGCATAAGTTAGACAATATGGAGCTAAAACCAGTTAGTCAACAATATGTAAAACGCAATGATGGTAAGCATGCTCTAATGGATCTTTATTTTCCTCAATTACATATAGGAATAGAAGTAGATGAAGCTTATCACCAAGCTGTTGTTGAGGCTGATAAATTACGTATGGATGAAATTATATCTGCAGTTAGTGAGGAAGCAATTGAGGACTTTGAAATACTTAGAATCGATGCTAGTAAATCAATAGAGGAAATTAATAGTAGAATTAACGAGGTTGTTGGGATTATTAAGCAAAAGGCCTCAAAAACGACTCTAAAGTGGAGGACATATGAAGAAGAGTTACAAATGATGAAAAAGCAAGACTACCTATCCATTTACGATGGCATAAGCTTTAAGGATATAAAAGATATTGCGAATACTGTCTTTGGTAAGAATGCGAAAAGATATCAACTAAGTTGTTTTAGAATAATAGATAATACGTGGTTATGGTGTCCAAAACTATCCATCACTATTGATGGGGATACTAAATCTGCAGCAGCTGGTTGGCTGAACAATTTAGCAGAAGACTGGTCATACATTGACGAATCACATCAAGATCAAGAAATGCTTGAAAACAGAAAGAAAACATTAATGGAAGAAATCAATCAGAATCGAAAAAGAGCGGTCTTTGCAAAATATAAAGATAATCTCGGATTAAATAGGTACAGATTTGTGGGAGTATTTAAGTGTATTGGTCTTTCACCTGAGGATGAAAGTTGTGTTAGGTATATGAGGATAGATGATAAGGTTGAGATTGTGAAGTGAGTTCATGATGGTTATATGCAGATGTAATTCATTTTATCCGCAAAAATTTTTAGTGCCTGCTCCTTTGATTTTGGAGCAGGCACATTTTACAATTGAGTCTTAAAAGATTAATGATTGAATTTAAATTAAACAAAGACAAACACTTGCAAATAAAATACTTATGATAGCTAATTTCTTTATGTCTATATAATTAATGAATTATCAAAGTACATTCAAATACTGTATCTTAAGTGAAAAAAGACACCGAATGTTGTTTTCCGGTGTCTTTTTTGTAATGATCATCAAGTCTTATTTTCTTTTCTTCCATTTTTTCTAATGCAGTATCAGGCAAACCTTTTGAAGAAAATTCTTTAGCATAATTGTACAATCCTTTCTCTGAACGGAAATCTGGGAGACCTTACGCTGGACTAATAACTACCCCTGTAAGAACGCTTATCTTCGATTTTTTAATTAGGTTCCTGTATTTTTCCATATCATTCATCTTTGTACACCTCTTATTTCGCTTTCTAGATATAAAAACAAAATATAGGAGACTTAGTGGCTACTTATTAATATGTCTAATTAAAGGGAGCAGGTCTTTCAAAGAGCAACTATACTGAACTAGATGATGCAGGTAGGAAGCCATTACGTGTTTTCCTGCTTTTTTAATGTTTTTGAAGCTTTGAATCATACTTTAAATGAAATAGATATTTTAAAAATACTACCTTAACCCTCGTGTGGTCCAAATATCATGATATAATTTACCTATAAAACGAATATATTAGTAACTAATATTGATACATTAGATGAGGAATTACAATTATTAGAGAAAAGCAATATAAACCTGCAATAAATACTTTTAGATTAATTAGACGAGGTGTATTGGATGCCAGCAGTAGATATAGAATCAAGCCTATGGAAGTTTTCTCCGATTCCTAATATCGAAGAATCAAATTTTAATAAAATATTAGAACGTTTTTATGGGTTGGGAGTACAAGGGTTAACAAAAGAAAATATACAGAACTCTTTAGATGGTCGTTTAACCAACAGTAATAACCCGACAATAGTGAAGATTAAAATCGGTACCATTAATCGTGAATACATTCCTGGAATTAATAATGTCATTGATCATATTCAGAGTCTCGAAGGAAGAAATAGTTACACAAAGGAAACTATTAACCACATGCAAAAGAGATTGGATCAGCAAGAAGTACGTTATATTTCTTTTGAGGATATAAACACTAGGGGATTGACGGGCGCTAGAAATGGACAAAGTCATTCCAAGAAGGATACATGGGGAATATATGCATATAACAAAGGGGTGCATTTTGAAGAAAGTGACGAAAAACTCGAAACAACTCGTGGAGGCTCTCATGGTGTAGGAAAAATAGCTTCGAATGCAGCATCCGATCTTCACCTTATGTATTTTGCAAACTGTGATGAACACGGAGATCAACACCTAGGTGGGACAGTTCAACTTATAGAACACCAATATAGAGGGCAATGCTACCGATCTACTGGTTATTTTGCAGATTTACAAACAGAAAATAATACTCCTAAATTTTATCCATATGAAAATAAATTTCATCCTGTTTTTGAAAAGAAATCAAGAGGGTTAAAGATTATTATCCCATATCTTCGTTCAGAATTTGATAGCGAAGATGAAATTATTAAAACAGTTTGTGATAGTTTCTTTATTTCAATCTTAGAAAAAAGATTGGAAGTTCATATTAATGAACATGTCATAAATAGCGATACGATCGAGGACTATCTAAATAATAGTCAATATTACAACCAAGAAATTTCAGAAATGAAGAAGGTATTTACTCCACTATATGCTAGAACATTCAAAAACGAACAACCAAAGGATATTGTCGTATCTAATGGTGAAAAGGATTATCATTTTAAACTTTATTTTAAATATGATGAATCTATCGTAAAAGGAAGAGTTGCTATTGTTAGAACGATTGGGATGAAAATTGAAGATTTTACTGTAAAATCAAACGCCACAAAACCTTTTAATGCTGTATTGATTGGTGGTTTAGAGGAAGATGGTTATCTCAAATCGTTGGAAAATGAATCTCATACTAAGATTTCAGCAGCGGATATTAAAGATCCGAAATTAAAACGGCGAGCCACTCGTTTTATAAATAATTTATCCAATGCTGTTGCGAAAATCATTGATGAAGAAATGAAAAGAAATAATCCTACAGATGGTGTAATGGATACAAAAGATCTTTTATATATAATAGAAACACAATTCAAGCAAGATCTATCCAATGCATATGGAGCAGTAAAAATAAATAAAGGTAAAAAAGTAGTAAAGACGACGGATGTAGCAATAAAAAAGAAACCAAAGAAAACAAGTGGGAAAAAGGGAACTGTCCAGCCACAAAACACAGGAATAAAACGGACAAGGCGTAATAATCCAACTGGAACAGCAGATGAATTACAGGAATCTGGAACTGAGATTTACAGTGTAAGTCCCAATCTAGTTGAACGATTAACTTTAAAAAGTAATGAATTTATTCAATTTAACTTTAAAGATATCCCAGAAATGAAAAATATTAACACTTGTAACCTTTCATTAAATCTAATTGATGGTATGGGAGAAGAATATAAGAACGAGTTTAAATTGACAGACAACTATATGGCTGTCATTGATCATCACTCAGGTTTAAATTGTGTTATTGAAAATGAATATATAAAAAATGTTTCGATAAAAGATGGCATAGCTAAATTGAAAATTGACTTAAAACCAAATTATAATCGAGCATTAAAATTTGTTTACTATGTAGAGGTGTAAAAATGATCTATAAAAAAGATGCTACCTTTTCTTACCCAGTTTTAACAAATACATCCACAAGTTATGAAGATGGTTCTTTTATTCTAGACGTATCTTTAGAGGAAAATACAAATGATTACCGATTTATTATAGATTACGAGTTAAGTTCCCCATTTTTAAAAAGTCTCATAGATACTGGGGATGCGAATGTAATTTTAATCATACAGTCAAAGGATAATAAGTTTTATAAGTTAGATCCCCAACAAAGAGCGATTGAAGTACCCAAAAGTAGAGTTTCCTTAAATAAACGTACTTCTATTCAAATGCACTTGCAGTCGACTAATGAAATTAATTTTAGCTACAATCATGATTTAGCGAGTTTTTACGATGATTTTAAAGATGAAATTACAATTCCGAAACATTCATTATTAGGCTACTCGAACATAGTGGTATTTGAGGGAAGTATACAAAATCCATTGGTGCTTTTTGAAAAGAAATTAAATGAAGATATAAATTCTGATATAAAAATAGAATTGGGTACAGAAACTATTATTATTCATTATCGTAAAGAAGATTATCAGTTTAATGGACTAGGTTCTAGTCAGGCATTTAATAATCCCTACATTTATGCTGGTCTTCGTACAGCTTTGCAACGCTTCATTCATGAGTATAGTGAACAGGGAGAGGATTATGTTGAATTATCTCAGATCACACAACCTGAAAATTTACTAGATTATAAATTGTATCAGCTTATGTCAAAGAAAATGATTGAAGAGGTTTCGTCTGAAAACCTTGACGAGGTTATCTCTTTAATTTCCGATAGAATTATTGAAAGATATGCTGGTGCTGTTAAGGAGCTTATTAATAATGGAGATTAGATTATTAAAAAAGGGTTATAAGAATAATGAACAATTTTACCAGGATTTCCTAGAAGATAAGATTAATAGCAACGATGAATATTTTACCAATGAATTTGTTACTATTACAGATGCACCTGATTTTCCTATTTATATGGGACGGGGTTCTGAAGAAGAGAAGAAGCAAGCTTTTCGACAGGCTTTTGAAGTAATAGCCTCTTCTTATATTCACACCGATCGGGATCTTCATTTAGAAGAAATTTTTTGGCACTCATTACTGGTAACGAAAAAGCGTGAATATATCCTTGAACAGTACCCTGTAGTAAAAACTGACATGAAACAATTTGAAAACATTGTCATTAAGTCGTTTGACTGGGAAAATTACATCTATAAATGTGTACTCGCAACGGAGTATATTGAAGATTTAATAGAAGATCCAGCCAAGAAAAGTTACTATTATAATTTAGTTCTGGAGAATCTAGATATCTATAACTATATTATTAAATACGCGATTTTTCGAAACGCAGAGTTTTTAATTAAAATCTTAACAATTATTGATCAACTACAGATTTCCGACATTATGAAGGAGAAAATTAAGGGTCGTCCCGATTTGGGGAAGGATGAACGTTATGGTAGACGTGTTATATTTGAATTAAACAAAAATTATCCTGTCATTATGTCTCCATTACTGGATATTGAATCATTGAAACAAGAAGTGTTACAAGCGTTAAGTTATTATTATGATGTTTCGAATATTGGTAAAGAGGTAGCAGTATAAATAACATAGTAGGAAGAAGGTCATGTCTAATAGGCATGACTTTTTGTTTTGGATAAACAATGCAGTGAATACTCTAATCTAAGCTTAACGTCATCCCATATAGATACAATGTAACAACTCATTTATTTATTTCTTAGTTTTTGTACTAGGAGATTATAAGTGGGTCATAAGTATAGTATTACTAATCGATCGAACTTAAGGAGTGAAAAGATTGAGAAAAAAGAAGACTTATCAAGTTGATGAAGGATATATGACATGTCCGGATGCAACAAGATTATTTTTGAACATGGTAGGCAAAGAAGAAAACGAATATCAACAATATTACTCCAAGTTTTTGAATGGAGCAAAGCAAGGTCGATTTGGTGGAAGAGAATATAAAACAAATATGTATCAAGTTAAGAAAGCAGAAGTGGAGAAGTATGCTAATAGCTTTCAATCCCAACTTGAGTTCGATTTGCAAGTGACGGAGACTTCTATTCCTTTATCACAAAATAAATCTTCTCTCTACACGAAATCAAAAGAAATAAAATCAATTATTGAATTTGAAGAACAAGGAATTCTTAATAAGGATGCAGCTTATGATGCAATTAAAAAGTTAATTTTCTCTTGATCTAAAACTTTTAACAACTCTCTATATGAAAAATTATTTTGCACTATGAATTACCAGACTATTAGTATTATACTGTATATTGTGTGAAAATTTAATTAATGTGAGGGGTATTTATGGTGATAAGGGACTTAAAAATTAATAGTGTGATAGATAATTATCGGTTATGTGAGATTTTCAAATGCTCTCCTCAAGGTGGGATGAGGAAAGCACATAGAACAAATACGCTCGTTTTAATATCAGATCGTACAAAAATGTATCAAGACAGAGAGAAAAATGATATTTATTATTATACTGCTATGGGACAGATCGGTGATCAAGAATTAAAATCCCAAAATAAAACGTTAGCTGAATCAAAAACAAATGGCGTTGCTGTTCATTTCTTTGAAGTATTAAAGAAACGTGAATATACATATCGTGGTGAACTAGAATTAGCAGGTCAACCGTATATAGATAGACAACTAGATGCTAAGGGGAATATGAGAAATGTGTGGATATTTCCGTTAAGAAAAATCGAATGTATTTTGCAATAGAAAAATGCAGAATAATGCAATTAAAAATGCAGAGGTTTGCCACCCAATTAGTTCCTTTTTGA
>VEFU01000249.1 GCA_007679095.1 Paenibacillus bovis | reverse complement strand
CGTCCAATCGATTTTTAAAGTGAGTTAAGTTTTTTTGTTCTGGGTGGTAGATGGAGAAGTTGTGGTTTGTGGAGAAATTTTTGAGGGAGGTGGTTGAATGGTTTATGAAGGGAGGTTTTTAGGGTAGGTTGGGGGGATGGGATTGATTGTGGAATTTGGTTAATTTTTAAGTGATGAAAGTATTTGAAGGTTAAAATTTGGGGTGATTGTGAAGGTAAATGGAGGATTATGTGTTTTAACTGGAAGGGGTGATGAGATTGGATGATAGGAGTGGAATGAATGATATCGTGGTGGAAGA
>VEFU01000248.1 GCA_007679095.1 Paenibacillus bovis | reverse complement strand
ATATTTATTGCATTGGGGATTTTTATTTTCTTTATGTTAAGAAAGGGCTATTGTATTTATTTTGGGAAGATATGAGAGGGTATTCAACAACTAGGTAGTGGAAAGTTTTGAGATGAAGTGGAAATATGAGGAAAAGATGAGTTTGGTGATATTGGGGAGGATATTAACTTAGGGAGTCAAAAATTAGAAGAAGGAGTTGAAAGAGGAGATTTTTGGGAAAGGAGTAAAGAGGAATTAGTGGTAAACTTAGCGGCTGATTTAGGAACACGGGTTACCTCGATTTTAGGCTATTTAGATTT
>VEFU01000247.1 GCA_007679095.1 Paenibacillus bovis | reverse complement strand
CCTTTCGCAAATTCAACGACATCGAAAACCAAAACACCCCCCACCACCTCATTTCCCACCAACCCAACCACTATCCCAACCACAAACACACCCAATCCCAAACCTCCTACCAAATCAAACCTTTCACCCCCTCCTTCCCTTACACACCCAACCCCAACAAATTTATTCCCCATTCCAACCACTCCACCCACCACAATCACAACTACTCGCAACTCACTTTCCAAATTTAACTCACTACCCTTCTCTACCATATCTACATACCTTCCCACCCTACAAACGTTCCTTCATCCAACACTTCC
>VEFU01000246.1 GCA_007679095.1 Paenibacillus bovis | reverse complement strand
GGGTTCGCCCTTGTGAGAGTAGGACGTTGCCAGGCAAATGAAAGTCATCTTCTGAGGAAGGTGGCTTTTTTTGTGTTCTTTAATTATACCGAAAGGTATAAGTGTAACGCAGTATATGCAAAGTAAGGCGAGAATCAGGAGGACCAAGAAGATCAAGGAATCAAGAGAGAGAGACTCACAATGGGCTATGCCCATGAGAATCGAGCGAGCGCCGATGACGCTGAGATTCGCCGGTCATCGTGATTCGTAGCCCGAACACGGAAGTTAAGCTCGCGCGCCGATGGTAGTGAGGGTTCGCC
>VEFU01000245.1 GCA_007679095.1 Paenibacillus bovis | reverse complement strand
AATTGTGGTTTTTCGAGAGTGATTTTAGAGGAGATGGAAGCTAGGTCTTGGAGAAGAGGTAGGATTTGGTTTGAAAGGTGGTTTGAAGGAGGAGTGAGTTTAAGGAGAATATGATTTTGGAATAATTGGATATAGTGTTTTAATTGTGAGTTAATTTGTGGATGGAGTGGGATTTATAATGGGTGGTTAAATTTTAGGAAGAAGGTGTAGGGTTGGGTTAAGTGTTTGGGGGGGTTGTTTCGATTTAGGTGGGGAAACTTGACGTGGGTTGTTAGGTAGATATTGAGCAGCTTTAATTTT
>VEFU01000244.1 GCA_007679095.1 Paenibacillus bovis | reverse complement strand
CGATTTGGAAGAATGTCAATTGGTTCTCTTGTGATTCCATTAGCTATAATTAATTGATATTTCCCTTCCTTGGTATCGCCTTTGTACTCATCAATTGCTATCACTTTTGGCAGCTCTGTGACCGGATGAATTGCTTCTTTGGCTATATGATCGAAACGACGAACAACTGTTGTTGTGGATGTTCCATAAACTTCTGCCGTCTCTTTATATGTTTTTCCTTTTATTGTATCTTTTGAAAACCCCTGGCTATGCCAGGGGTTCCAGAGAGCTTATAGCGAGGTATCAAAAAAAGCCTCACTT
>VEFU01000243.1 GCA_007679095.1 Paenibacillus bovis | reverse complement strand
TTGCCTTTTCTTTTTTTTCCTTTACCTACAACACTCTACACAATCTTCTCTTCACTTTCTTCTTCTCTCTCCTCACAACAGTTAAAACAATCCTCATCATTCTCATCCAATAAACACCTTTCCCCATCCCACAAATTCTATTTTCATTCCTCCCTTTTTGACCCATATAATACCTTTCTTAAATCCCCAACTTCCTCCCTCAATCCTTCAATCTCACGATTCCATTCTTTTACTTCTTCTTCTAAAATTTTAATTAATTTATCATTTTCATCACCCCAACTTTCAACCATCCAATTTCACCC
>VEFU01000242.1 GCA_007679095.1 Paenibacillus bovis | reverse complement strand
ACACAAGCAGGATAATGGGGGGTTATTTAGGGGCGGATGTGGTTTGTAGTTTTGTAGCTTATGATGTAAATTTTGATAGGGAAAGGTAGGGATTGATTGTAAGTGAAAAAGTTGAATGGGTTTGTGGTGATAGGGGTGGAGGTGGATGGTGATTTTTTGAGGATAGTGGGGTATTTTTAATTTGTGGGGATTATTATAAGGTGGATGATGATGAAAAGTGAGAATGGTCTTAATATAATTCGAGTCTCAAGAAGGTTCAAATGGATTATCTTTGTTAGGGAATTGCGCGTTTGGGTATGCCT
>VEFU01000241.1 GCA_007679095.1 Paenibacillus bovis | reverse complement strand
ACCAATAATCAAAAATTCCGATTCAAGCAGATTTCTATTTTCAAACATCCTCTCATTTTCTAACACAATACTTCAACAACAATTCTACCACTCAAACTTCTCCACATTCTTAATAATTCCTTACTAAATAATCAACTTATTCAACATCTAAATGATCCAGTTCTAAACCATTTACCTCACAACCTAATCCAATTTCCTCAACCTAACTTCATCCCTCCCTATATTCACTCCATCATCCACAACATCAATAAACAAGCATTCTTTAATCCAAAACTTCTTGTCCTTCAACCACCTTCACAACCAC
>VEFU01000240.1 GCA_007679095.1 Paenibacillus bovis | reverse complement strand
TATCCCTTCACCTATCCTCTATACAATCCCTAAATTACATTAAACACATTCACTTACTTTCTATTAAACCCCACACTTACATCACACAAAAACATCCCTCCATTACCTCTCCCATTCCCAATCAATCTACAAACCATTCATCCAACAACCCACCACAAATAAAACCACATCCTTCGTTTAACCGCCAAACCAATCCATTTACAACTCCTTTTCCCAATAACCCTCCTCACCAACCTCTTCACCTACCACCTTATCCTTTCCTTTCCTCCCCTCCATCTCCCTCCCCACATCCCCCTCTTATTCT
>VEFU01000023.1 GCA_007679095.1 Paenibacillus bovis | reverse complement strand
GAACACGGAAGTTAAGCTCTTCAGCGCCGATGGTAGTGAGGGTTCGCCCTTGTGAGAGTAGGACGTTGCCAGGCAAGTGAAAGTCATCTTCTGAGGAAGGTGGCTTTTTTGTATTTTTTAGTTATACCGAAGGTATAAGAGTAACGCAGTATATGCAAAGTAAGGCGAGAATCAGGAGGACCAAGAAGATCAAGGAATCAAGGGAGAGAGACTCGCAATGGGCTATGCCCATGAGAATCGAGCGAGCGCCGATGACGCCGAGATTCGCCGGTCATCGTGATTCGTAGCCCGAACACGGAAGTTAAGCTCGCGCGCCGATGGTAGTGAGGGTTCGCCCTTGTGAGAGTAGGACGTTGCCAGGCAAGTGAAAGTCATCTTCTGAGGAAGGTGGCTTTTTTGTGTTTCATGGTAATTGTTAATGGCATGAAGACAAAGTTCTAGAAAAACAGGAACAACTGTCCTCATAATGAAGATATGAAGACAAATTTCTCTTAAAATACTCAAAAGTGTCTTCATACTGATGATATGAAGACAAAAAACCTATAATTTTAATAAAAGTGTCTTCATAACAGCCGTATGAGGACAATATTTTGAGAAAAGTGTAAAAATGTCTTCATAATGCTCATATGAAGACAAATCCATCTTAAATTTTACGAAAGTGTCTTCATTATGCTTGTATGAAAACAAGATATTAAATAATTATAAAAAACTGTCTTCATATGATAATGCAGAGTACAGAACATTCTTATTTATGATTCCCAAAGAGAACAAATTCCTTCTGGAAGGAATTTAAATCGAGCGAGAAGGAATTTAAATCGAGCGAGCGCCGATGACGCCGAGATTCGCCGGTCATCGTGATTCGTAGCCCGAACACGGAAGTTAAGCTCGCGCGCCGATGGTAGTGAGGGTTCGCCCTTGTGAGAGTAGGACGTTGCCAGGCAAGTGAAAGTCATCTTCTGAAGAAGGTGGCTTTTTTTGTGTTTGGTAAAAGGAATGAAGAAAATCAGTCATACAATAAAGCCCGAATTAATGGATGTATCGAATTAAGGTAACTATTTAGAGGGAATAGTGCCCAAGAACTAAAAAAACAGCAAAAGAGGTCACTATTATGCCTGAATAGTGACCAAAAACAAGTAAAAAAGGAGAAAAGGTCTCTATTACGACGGAATAGTAACCAATAGTAAGAAAAAAAGCAAAAGAGGTAACTATTGTAGTTGAATAAACCCCAAATAAATTGGAAAATGAAAATTTGGATCTATTTAAGTAGAACAGATACCATAAATAGGAGAATGATTAATTACAATCACTATTCAGTAGAGAGAAATTATGTTTGATTCCCGATAAGAAGGTGATCCCTTCAAGAAGGGAATCAAACTGATGCTATGATTCCCAAAAAGAGATAAATTCCTTCAAGAAGGGGATCAAAGCCGCTGAATGATTCCCAAACGGGAGGAAAAACTCTTCAGGAGGGAATCAAAATCGCTTTATGATTCCCAAAAAGAAAAAATTAACTTAAGAAAGGAATCAAAAGGGTGCTATGATTCCCAAAAGGTAGAATAACCCTTCAGGAGGGAATCAAACCCGCAGCATGATTCCCTAAATATGAAAAACTCCTTTAGAATGAGAATCAAACCCTCCCTCTGATTACCCAAAAGAGTGAAATCTCTCCACAAGGTAATCAGACACGTCATTTGATTCCAAAAAGATAAAAAGTTTGCTCAAAAGGTAATAAGAATCCTTATCTGATTCCCAAACGATAAAAAATCCCTCCAGAAGGTAATCAGATTCCCATCAGAATCCCCAAACACTAAATTCTGGATCTACTCATTTGCTCTCCAAGTTACAATAATTCACTGATCCAGAAAGTAGTCAGTTACACTCTTTAATAATCAAAGGAATTGCGATTGCCCAATAAAAACACACCCAAAAGCAATCATTTCCTCGCTCAGATCCCCATCAGAATCCCAACAAGTGCCTCTAGAAGTAAAAGTCTACACTTCTTCTAACTTCCATCTAAAGAATAAAAATTTAATCAAACTCACATATCGACTTTATCATCATTTATTTCTCCGTATATGGTTTCGATTTTGTAGGTGTGGTTAAAATAATACTATGTGTGATAATTGCCAATTAGATGCTCTCTCTTGTATAATTAAGTCAAATATAGTCAAAGTCAATCATGCGTATAGGAGGCTTTTTCAATGCGGAATATATCCGATGTGATTGAGAGCTATTTGAAAAAGGTGCTTGAGTTAAGTGATAGTGAGATTATTGAGATTAAAAGAAATGAAATAGCAGATAAATTTCAATGTGTTCCATCACAAATTAATTATGTTATTAATACTAGGTTTACGATTGAAAAAGGGTATATGGTAGAGAGTAAACGTGGTGGCGGTGGATACATTCGCATATCAAAAGTGCAGACACATAATAAAGCACATTTGATTGATCAATTAATAGCATTAATCGGAAGAAATATTTCACAAACAAATGCTCAAGACGTAGTTTTTCGCTTATTAGAGGAAGAAGTCATTACTAAGAATGAAGCAAAGTTAATGCTAACTGTTATGGATCGCTCCGTTATATATATCGATCTTCCGATGAGGGATGAATTACGAGCTCGAATGTTGAAGGCTATGCTCCAATCCATTAAATATCAATAGCGTTGTATGGATGAGTAGCGAGCAGGGAAGCACATTACGCTGAAGATCCAGTAAAATATAGCAAATATAAATTTAAGAAGGTTAGGTGAGAGAGATGATATGCCAGGAATGTAACGAAAGGCCGGCTACTTTACATTTTACTAATATAGTAAATGGGGAAAAGACAGTAATTCAGCTTTGCGAAAAATGCGCTAAAGAAAAAGGAGAGTTATTTTTCGCAGCGGGAACTTCTGGCTTTTCATTTAATGATTTGTTAGCTGGTTTTCTAAACCTTGATCCGGCTTTACAACAAGCAAAATCACAACCACTTACTCAAGGAATCACTCAATGTGATGCTTGTGAAATGACTTTCCAACAATTTATCAAGGTTGGCCGTTTTGGTTGTCCGCATTGTTATAAGGCGTTTAGCCGGCAAATTTCACCTATATTACAAAGAGTGCAAAGTGGGAATACGGTGCATGGAGGAAGAGTTCCCAAAAGAATTGGTGGCTCAATTCATATAAAGAAAGAGATACAAAACTTAAAGGAAGAATTACGAACGCTCGTTGAAAATGAAGAATTTGAGAAAGCTGCAGAAGTTCGAGATCAAATCCGATCCCTCGAAAATAATTTGAAAAATGAGGAGGGAAATAGGTAATGAGTCTAGAAAAGTTTCTTCATAAAGCTGTTAGCTCATGGATGAGTGCAGAAGGACCAGATTCTGATATTATTCTAAGCTCTAGAATTCGGTTAGCAAGGAATTTGCGCAATCATAAATTTACTACATTGTTTAGCAATGAGGAAGCTAGGGAAATACTTCTTAAAGTACAGGAAGTGACGCGTCAAGGTGCTTTTTATCCTTATGGGGATATGGAGCTTTTAGAAATCGATGAAATGAAAGCCTTGGAAAAAAGGGTGCTTGTAGAGAAACATTTAATTAGTCCTCAATTAGCAGAGAATTCCTCAAATGGTGGGGTTGTTCTCTCTGAACAGGAAGATATTAGCATTATGGTTAATGAGGAAGATCATATTAGGATTCAATGTATCTTTCCAGGTTTTCAATTAATGGCTGCATTAGAGCGTGCGAACGCCATTGATGATGTATTAGAAGAGAAAATTGATTATGCTTTTGATGAACAATTAGGATACTTATCTAGTTGTCCAACAAATGTTGGAACTGGATTACGCGCTTCCGTAATGGTCCATCTTCCGGGGTTAATTTTGACAAGACAAATGAACCGAATTATTCCAGCTATTAATCAATTAGGACTTGTTGTAAGAGGGATTTATGGAGAAGGTTCAGAAGCTCTTGGAAATATATTTCAGATTTCCAATCAAGTCACTCTAGGGAAGTCAGAGGAAGATATTGTTGGCGACTTAATGAGTGTAGTTAGACAAATAATTGCACAGGAAAGGTCGGCTAGAGAAGCATTAGTAAAAACATCTAACATACAATTAGAAGATAGGGTGTTTCGTTCTTACGGGATATTAGCAAACAGTAGAATTATTGAAACAAAAGAGGCTGCTGAATGTTTATCTGACGTAAGATTGGGCATAGATGCAGGATATATCAATCATTTGTCGAAGAACATTTTAAATGAATTGATGATTTTAACGCAACCGGGCTTTTTACAACTATATGCAGGTGGACCTCTTCGACCTGCTGAGCGAGATATAAAAAGAGCAGCATTAATTCGTGAGCGTCTGAAATTAGATAAAAGAGACAGTGAGGAGGAAATATTATGATGTTTGGCCGTTTTACAGAGAGAGCACAAAAGGTATTAGCATTATCTCAAGAAGAGGCAATTCGCCTTGGACACGGCAATATTGGTACAGAGCATATTTTACTCGGACTTGTTAGAGAAGGGGAAGGAATTGCCGCAAAAGCTCTATATGGTCTTTCTCTCAGTCCAGATAAAATTCAAAAAGAAGTAGAAAAGCTTATTGGTCGTGGGGATGAGAATTCCCAAAACATACATTATACTCCGAGAGCAAAGAAAGTAATAGAATTATCGATGGATGAAGCTAGAAAATTAGGTCATTCCTATGTTGGTACAGAGCATATTCTCCTTGGTCTTATCCGTGAAGGAGAGGGAGTAGCAGCGCGTGTATTAACAAATTTAGGAGTTGGCCTAAATAAAGCTAGACAACAAGTATTGCAGCTATTAGGTAATAGTGAAGCTAATAATCATTCGGGATCTGGAGTGTCAAACGCAAGCACTCCTACACTTGATGGACTTGCACGTGATTTAACTGCAACTGCACGTGAAGGCAGTCTAGATCCTGTAATTGGAAGAAATAAAGAAATTCAGCGTGTTATAGAAGTGTTGAGTAGACGTACTAAAAATAATCCTGTACTTATTGGAGAACCAGGTGTTGGTAAAACAGCAATAGCGGAAGGACTCGCACAACAAATTATCAATAATGAAGTTCCAGAAACATTACGTGATAAGCGAGTAATGACCCTTGATATGGGTACGGTCGTTGCCGGAACTAAATACCGTGGTGAATTTGAAGATCGTCTAAAGAAGGTAATGGATGAAATTCGCCAAGCAGGAAATATCATTCTATTTATTGATGAACTTCATACATTGATTGGTGCGGGTGGTGCAGAAGGTGCAATTGATGCATCCAATATATTGAAACCATCATTAGCACGCGGAGAACTACAATGTATTGGTGCTACAACTCTAGATGAATATCGAAAATATATTGAAAAAGATGCTGCACTAGAGCGTCGTTTCCAACCAATACAGGTTGATGAACCGACAATTGAGGAATCTATTCAAATTTTAGAAGGATTAAGAGACAGATATGAAGCACATCACCGTGTTTCTATTACAGATGATGCCATTAAGGCAGCAGTTACCCTTTCTGATCGTTACATTTCAGATCGATTTTTACCAGATAAAGCAATCGATTTAATAGATGAGGCTGGATCAAAAGTTCGTCTTCGTTCTTATACTACACCACCTAATCTAAAAGAGCTCGAGGTAAAATTAGAGACTATACGGAAAGAAAAGGACGCAGCAGTTCAGAGCCAAGAATTTGAAAAAGCTGCATCATTACGTGACTCTGAGCAACGTCTTCGTGAAGAATTAGAAGCAACGAAGAAAACTTGGAAAGAAAAACAAGGGCAAGAAAATACCGAAGTAACAACAGAAGACATCGCAAGTGTGGTATCAAGTTGGACCGGTGTACCAGTTTCAAAACTTGCATCCACTGAGACAGAGAGATTATTAAAACTAGAAGAAATCTTACACTCAAGAGTAATTGGGCAAGAAGAGGCAGTAAAATCAGTAGCAAAAGCAGTACGGAGAGCAAGGGCTGGACTAAAAGATCCGAAGCGACCAATAGGGTCATTTATTTTCCTTGGACCTACTGGCGTTGGAAAAACGGAACTTGCTCGAGCATTAGCAGAGTCTATGTTTGGAGACGAGGATGCATTAATTAGAATAGACATGTCAGAATACATGGAGAAGCATTCGACTTCCAGACTAGTAGGTTCACCTCCAGGATATGTTGGGTATGAAGAGGGTGGCCAATTAACGGAAAAAGTTAGACGTAAGCCGTACTCTGTTATATTACTAGATGAAATTGAAAAAGCACACCCAGATGTGTTTAATATTTTACTACAGGTGCTAGAAGATGGGCGTTTAACCGATTCTAAAGGAAGAACGGTTGATTTCCGTAACACAGTACTCATTCTAACATCTAATGTTGGAGCGGAAGCATTAAGACGTAATAAATATGTTGGCTTCAGCATACAAGACGGGGAACAAGACTACAAAGATATGAAATCCAAAGTAATGGAAGAATTGAAAAAGGCATTTCGTCCAGAATTCTTAAACCGAATTGACGAAACTATTGTCTTCCATGCCTTAGAAAAGCCACATCTACAAGAAATCGTCACATTAATGGCGAATGAATTAATGGTACGATTAAAAGATCAAGATATACATTTAGAAATTACGGACGAAGCAAAAGCGAAAATTGCAGATGAAGGTTTTGATCCGGAATACGGTGCAAGACCATTAAGAAGAGCAATTCAAAAGTTTGTGGAAGACCGACTATCAGAAGAACTACTGAAAGGCAGCATATCAACTGGTCAACATGTTGTCATCGGAGTTGAAAATGGAGAGTTTACGGTCAAAACAAAACAAGAAGAAGCAATGTCATAAATATAAAATGGGATACACCTTTCTAGTGTGTATCCCATTATTTTCATAACAGGTTTGAGAAGGTGAAAAAGCAATGGCCAAAAAAAAGACTAAATTTATGTGCCAAGAATGCGGTTATGAATCTGCAAAATGGATGGGCCGCTGTCCTGGTTGTGGAGAATGGAACAAGATGGTTGAAGAGGTGGACATAGTCGGGAAACAGCCTAAAAGATCCTTTCAACATACAGAACCAGGAACACAGTCAAAAGCAACTCCTATTACAACTATTGAAACAAGACAAGAGCCTCGTGTTACAACAAAACTAAAGGAATTAAATCGAGTATTAGGTGGAGGTGTAGTACCTGGATCTCTTGTATTAATTGGAGGTGACCCAGGAATAGGAAAATCCACATTACTTCTCCAGGTATCATCCCAATTAGCAAATACGAATAAAAAAGTCCTCTATATTTCAGGTGAAGAATCGGTAAAACAAACGAAACTGAGAGCGGATAGGCTAGATGTTTCGTCACCTGAGTTATACATTTATGCTGAAACAAACTTAGAATTCATCCATGAAACGATTGAATCACTATCGCCATCTTTTGTTGTAGTCGATTCTATACAAACCATTTACCATCCTGAAGTCACTTCTGCTCCGGGGAGCGTATCCCAAGTAAGGGAATGTACTGCTGAATTAATGAGAATAGCTAAAACAAAAGGAATTGCTATTTTTATAGTAGGGCATGTAACGAAAGAAGGTTCCATTGCGGGCCCCCGTTTATTAGAACATATGGTAGATACTGTTTTGTACTTTGAAGGGGAGAGACACCATACGTATCGGATTTTACGAGCAGTAAAGAATCGTTTTGGATCCACAAATGAAATGGGCATCTTCGAAATGAAAGAGAGTGGCTTAGAGGAAGTTATGAACCCATCGGAGATTTTTCTCGAAGAAAGGTCAGAAGGTGCATCTGGATCTACAGTAGTAGCATCGATGGAGGGCACTAGGCCAATTCTAGTAGAAATCCAGGCTTTAATATCGCCGATGAGTTATGGACAGCCGCGGAGAATGGCAACAGGTATTGATCATAATCGGGTTTCTTTGCTGATGGCTGTATTAGAAAAACGGGCAGGTTTGCTATTACAAAATTATGATGCATATTTAAAGGTTGCGGGTGGAGTGAAATTGGACGAACCAGCAATTGACCTATCCGTAGCAATTAGTATTGCGTCGAGCTATAAAGATAAAGAAACACGAGCAACAGATTGCATCATTGGTGAAGTAGGCTTAACTGGAGAGGTACGACGTGTTTCTAGAATAGAACAACGTGTACAAGAGGCAGCAAAGTTAGGGTTTAAAAGAGTAATCATACCTGCCAATAATATGGGAGGCTGGACAGCTCCTGCAGGAATTCAAATTATTGGTGTTCATAATATCGCAGAAGCGTTACAAATGGCTTTTGAATAATCAATGTGTATTACTTCACATTAAATAAATTGACATTGGTGTTAGTTATTGCTATTTTTATGATGTAAATACAAATATATTGTAAATAGTGGAAGAAAATGTAATTGATATTACATTTATAAAATATTTAATTATGTCACGGTTTTAAAGTTATGTAATTGTTTATAATTATAATAGGAGGTGAAGGAATGTATGTTGAGACGCATAGTTCAAATATGTGTATTTATACTAGGCGGTACGCTAGGTATATTTTTAATTCCGGATTTACTAAAACTAGTTAAGTTTGATCATCTTAATTTTATTAATAATGCTTACGTATCAGCCGTTTTAGGTGGAATTATTTTTTATTTAATTTTCTTCTGGGCGATAGATTACATTGTAAATGCAGTAAAATGGTTAGAAGATCGAATAGTAAAAGCTCCTATAACGGATATTCTTTTTGGGAGTATGGGATTAGCATTTGGTTTACTGATCGCCTTTTTGGCAGGCTTAACGATAAATCAAATGGCAATACCTATTTTAGATACGTTTATACCTATATTATTAACTTTACTCCTGGGCTATCTTGGATTCCAAGTGGGCTTTAAGAAACGTGATGAGTTAACAAGTCTTTTTTCTATTAATCGTGCTAATAAAAAACGTGGTGTAGAAAGTACAGAAGAAGTGAAAGATTCCACACATTTTAAAATCCTCGATACAAGTGTCATTATTGATGGGAGAATAGCAGATATTTGCCAAACGGGATTTTTAGATGGTGTTATCATCATTCCACAATTTGTGTTGGAAGAACTGCAACATATTGCAGATTCATCGGATGCCCTTAAGCGTAATAGGGGACGTAGAGGATTAGATATATTAAATAAAATTCAAAAAGAGTTAAAGATTCAAGTGGAAATGTACGAAGGTGATTTTGAGGACATACAAGAAGTAGATAGTAAATTGGTGAAACTGGCGAAATTAATGAATGGAACAGTTGTAACAAATGACTTTAATCTAAATAAAGTATGTGAATTTCAAAATGTGAACGTTCTAAATATAAATGACCTTGCGAATGCAGTGAAGCCTGTAGTCCTTCCTGGCGAAGAGTTAAATGTACAAGTAATGAAGGATGGGAAAGAATATAATCAAGGTGTCGCATATCTAGATGATGGCACAATGATAGTTGTCGAGGAAGGTAGAAATTATATTGGTAAGCGATTAGATGTAATCGTCACAAGTGTACTACAAACTTCGGCAGGACGAATGATTTTTGCTAAGCCGAAATTATTAGAAAAAGCTTTATGAGATAGGGGAACAAGTTTTAATGAGCTATCAAGTAATTATTCCAGCAGCAGGGTCAGGGAAACGGATGGGGGCTGGCTTTAACAAATTGCGTTTAGAGTTAGCAGGTAGCCCCATTATTCTTCATACATTACATGTATTTATATCAGACCCAGAATGTAGTAAAATCATTCTTGTTATAGATTCACGTGATCAACAATTTTTTGAAGAATTACTAACGAGGAATTTAACAAAAGTAGAACTCGTAAACGGTGGTAGTGAACGCCAATATAGTGTATATAATGGACTTCAAGTCGCTGATCAAAATGGAATTATTCTTGTTCATGATGGAGCTCGCCCATTTATAACCCACGCTACTATAAAAAACCTTGTAGAAACAGCATCAAAGAGTGGTGCTGCAATTGCAGCAGTCCCAGTCAAAGATACAATCAAAAGGGTAGAAGGTCTGGAAGTGGTCGAAACGTTAGAACGATCCAGCTTGTGGCAGGTGCAAACCCCACAAGCTTTTCGTTTTTCTGTTTTGCATGAAGCACACAAGAAAGCAAGAGATGAAAACTTTTTAGGCACGGATGAAGCATCTCTTGTTGAAAGAATAGGATATCCAGTTAAAATTGTAGAAAGTGACTATGATAATATAAAATTGACTACACCTGAAGATTTGTTTTTTGCAAATGCAATACTAGAAAAAAGACAAAGATAAAATAATGATATCGTTGTGTTTTGAAGGGGGAAACAAACTATGTTTAGAGTTGGGAACGGCTTTGATGTGCATGCGTTTGCCGAGGACCGCCCATTAATCATTGGTGGAATTGAGATTCCTTATGAAAAAGGCCTAATTGGACATTCTGATGCAGATGTTCTATTACATACTGTAGCGGATGCATGTCTCGGTGCAATAGGAGAAGGTGATATTGGGCGACATTTCCCTGATACAGATCCTAATTTTAAGGATGCCGATTCAGCAAAGCTTTTACAACACGTTTGGAAGCTTGTTAGAAATAAGGGGTATAAACTAGTAAATATTGATTGTATTGTTATGGCACAAAAGCCAAAGATGGCTCCACATATTGAGAAAATGCAGGAGCGGATTGCCGAATTACTGGAAGCGGGTATGGAGCAAGTAAATGTGAAAGCAACGACTACAGAACGACTCGGATTTGTAGGGCGTGAAGAAGGAATTGCATCTCAAGCAGTTGTTTTGCTACAAAAGGAAAATGAATTATTGTAAAATAGGTAGAATGAATGGAGATTGTTGAGGAGGAAGTTCTATGTCGAGCGATGTTAGAGTGCGCTATGCACCGAGTCCAACAGGACATTTACATATTGGTAATGCACGTACAGCATTATTTAACTATTTGTTTGCCCGCAATTTAGGGGGAACATTTGTCATTAGAATTGAGGATACAGACCAAAAAAGAAACATTGAAGGCGGAGAGCAAAGCCAGTTAACGTATTTAAAATGGCTTGGAATAGATTGGGACGAGAGTGTTGATAAGGATGGAGGTTATGGTCCATACCGTCAATCTGAGCGAAATGATATATACAAGAAATATTATGATGACCTCCTGCAACGTGGTTTAGCATATAAATGTTACTGCACAGAGGAAGAACTGGAAGCGGAAAGAGAAGCGCAAATAGCAAACAGTGTCATGCCTCGCTATTCAGGAAAATGTGCTAACTTAACAAAAGAGCAACAAGAAAAACTAGAAGCAGAAGGTAGAACACCTAGTATTCGCTTTAAAGTACCTACAGGTAAAGTGTATACATTCCAGGACATGGTGAAGGATGAAGTTTCCTTTGAATCTGATGGGATTGGCGATTTCGTCATTGTCAAAAAAGACGGCATTCCAACATATAATTTTGCTGTTGCAATTGATGATCATTTGATGAAAATTAGTCATGTCCTCCGTGGTGATGATCATATTTCTAATACTCCTAAACAATTAATGATTTATGAGGCATTTGATTGGGAACCTCCAATTTTCGGCCATATGACATTGATTGTAAATGAGAGCCGTAAGAAACTAAGTAAACGTGATGAGTCTATCATTCAATTTATAGAGCAATATGCTGAATTAGGATATTTACCTGAAGCATTATTTAACTTTATTACATTACTTGGTTGGTCTCCACAAGGAGAAGAAGAAATCTTCTCTAAGGAGGAGTTTATTAAGATTTTCGATGCGAAGCGGTTATCGAAATCTCCTGCTTTGTTTGATAAGCAAAAACTTCAATGGATGAATAATCAATACATGAAGAAGCTTGCACTTAAAGATGTAGTGGCTCTTTCACTCCCCCATCTAGTGAAAGCTGGAATTGTTAGTGAGAACCTAACAGAAGAAGAGTGTGACTGGGTAACGAGATTAATTGCACTTTATCAAGAGCAAATGAGCTATGGTGCAGAAATTGTGGAACTTTCTAAGTTGTTTTTTACGGACGAAGTAGACTATGATGAAGAAGCACAAGCGGTACTAGACGAAGAACAAGTTCCGGAAGTGATATCTGCGTTTTATCAAGAGATTGATGCACTGGAGAATTTTGTTGCAGATGAAATTAAAAAAGCAATAAAAGCAGTACAAAAATCTACAGGGCAAAAAGGGAAGAAATTATTCATGCCGATTCGTGTAGCAGTAACAGGCCAAACTCATGGTCCAGAACTTCCAAACTCTATCGAATTACTTGGTAAAGAAAAAGTTAAATCTCGTCTTGATCGTTTGATGATTAACAAATAAGTGAAAATGTAATATATTATTGTTATATATTAGGAAAACGTGGATGAGGAGAAGTAGATAAACGATGCTGAACAGAGAGAACCGCCATTGGCTGAGAGCGGTCCCGGCCTCTCGCTTTATTGAATTGCACCTCAGAGTCTTACGCCGAACGATTGATTCCAGTAGGTGCAAGCGGTACTCTTGTCGTTATCAAGAAGGAGCTGGGATTCTCTAGTATTGAGAATCCAACCAGAGTGGAACCGCGCTAAGGCGTCTCTGTTTTATACAGAGGCGTCTTTGTTTTAATATCATTTATTTTTTCTACTATGTTGTTTGCAGCGGAGAATTAGCAGATGAGTGTTTAATGGAGCCTATATATATCGGGGTGAGGGGAATTGTTTAAGCGAATAAAAGAAGATATAGACACGGTATTTGATCAAGACCCTGCAGCACGTAGCAGTTTAGAAGTAATTTTAACCTATTCGGGTTTACATGCTATTTGGGCACACAGAATTGCACATGCATTTTATAAACGGAGAATGTATTTTATTGCAAGGATCATCTCCCAAATTGCTCGTTTTTTTACAGGAATTGAAATTCATCCTGGTGCAACCATTGGTCGCCGATTTTTCATTGACCATGGAATGGGAGTTGTGATTGGGGAAACATGTATAATTGGCAATAATGTAACAGTGTACCAAGGTGTAACCCTTGGAGGAACTGGTAAAGAAAAGGGTAAACGTCACCCAACAGTGAAGGATAATGCCCTAATAGCAACTGGTGCAAAAGTGCTTGGAAATATTACGATAGGGGAGAACTCGAAAGTAGGAGCGGGTTCTGTTGTGTTAAAAGACGTACCCAATAACTCAACCGTTGTCGGGATACCAGGTAGAATTGTAATACAAGATGGTATCAAATTAGGCAAGGATCTAAATCATAGTGACCTACCAGATCCAGTGCTAGATAAGTTCTTAGCATTGGAAAATCAAATAATACAGTTACAGAAGGAAATAGAGAAGGGAGCTGTATATAATGACAATAAAAATTTATAATACACTAACTCGTAAAAAAGAAGAGTTCGTTCCAATAGAAGAAGGAAAAGTGAAAATGTATGTATGTGGCCCTACCGTATACAACTATATTCATATAGGGAATGCAAGACCAGCAATTGTTTTTGATACTGTTCGCCGGTATTTAGAATATAGGGGCTATGATGTAAACTATGTTTCTAACTTTACAGATGTAGATGATAAGTTAATTAAAGCAGCTAATGAACTTCAATCCGATGTACCAACTATTGCAGAAAAGTTTATTGAAGCATTTTTTGAAGATGTAACTGCATTAGGATGCAAGCGAGCAAATCTACATCCTCGAGTAACGGAAAATATGGATGTAATTATTGACTTTATCGCAACTTTAATCGAAAAGGATTATGCATATGAATCGGAAGGCGATGTTTATTATCGTACTAGGAAATTTGAAGGCTATGGTAAGCTCTCTCATCAATCTGTAGATGATTTGAAGGTAGGTGCTAGGATCCAAGCGGGAGAAAAGAAAGAAGATGCACTTGATTTCACGCTATGGAAGGCTGCCAAAGAAGGTGAAATATCATGGGAAAGTCCTTGGGGATTGGGTAGACCAGGCTGGCATATTGAATGCTCTGCTATGGCAAGAAAATATTTAGGTGACACCATTGATATTCATGCAGGTGGTCAAGATTTAACATTCCCACATCATGAAAATGAAATTGCACAGTCGGAAGCATTAACTGGGAAAGAATTCGCTCGATACTGGATGCATAATGGTTACATCAATATTGATAATGAAAAAATGTCAAAGTCGTTAGGTAACTTTGTTCTTGTTCATGACATTATTAAACAGATTGATCCACAAGTACTGCGATTCTTCATGCTAGCAGTACACTATCGAAATCCGATCAACTATACGGATGAATTGCTACAAAACGCAAGTGCAGGACTGGAACGTTTGAAAACATCTTACCAGAATTTAAAACATCGACTAGATGTGAGTGCAAATCTGACAGAAAATGATGATGCATGGATTCAAAAGATTAACGAATTAATACATGAATTTGAAACAAAAATGGATGATGATTTTAACACTGCAGATGGAATCTCTGTTTTGTTTGAGTTATCAAAGCAGGCAAACTATTACTTAATGGAAAAAAATACGTCAACGAACGTAATTTCGGCTTTCATGAATACATTTGAAACACTATTTTCGGTATTAGGTTTACAACTAGAAAAAGAAGAATTGCTAGACGAAGAAATTGACCGCCTTATTGAAGAACGCTTAGAGGCTAGAAAGAATCGTGATTTTAAACGAGCAGATGAGATTCGTGATCAACTAAAAGAACTAAATATTATACTAGAAGATACAAGACAAGGTACTCGATGGAAGCGAGGATAAAAAATGGTGGAAGCTGATTACAAACAAATGAATGGCTTAGCGTTAGCTTATGTAGGTGATGCCGTATATGATCTTTTTGTACGGCATCACCTATTGAACCATGGTATTACAAAGCCAAACCGCCTACACCGTGAAGCAACTAAATATGTTTCAGCGAAAGCACAGGCGAAAATCCTGAAATATATGGTGGATACATCTTTTTTAAAAGAAGAGGAAGAACATGTAATGAAGCGGGGAAGAAATGCTAAGTCGGGTACTATTCCGAAAAATACAGATGTACAAACATACCGCTATAGTACTGCCTTTGAAGCTGTGCTTGGTTGGGTATACTTGTCAAATAACAAGGAAAGATTAAATGAGATTTTACAAGCAGCTATTGATTTCATAGATAATGAGAGGGTGAAGCTAGTATGAGCCAAGAATGGATTGCAGGAAAGAACCCGATTATAGAAGCACTTAAGTCAGAGCGTGATATTAATAAAATTTGGATTGCTGAAGGGGCGCAAAAAGGTCAAATGCAAGTAATTTTAAAGCTTGCGAAACAAAATGATGTGCTTGTTCAATATGTCCCTCGACAAAAAATAGATCAACTCTCGAAGGAAAATCATCAAGGCGTAATTGCTCAAGTAGCCGCTTATCAATATGCAGAGATAGATGATATGTTTAACCTAGCTGCAGAAAAAGGGGAAGATCCATTCTTCTTAATTCTTGATGAATTAGAAGATCCTCATAATCTTGGATCCATACTTAGAACAGCAGATGCAGTAGGTGTACATGGAATTATCATTCCGAAGCGTAGAGCGGTTGGATTGACTGCAACCGTAGCGAAATTATCTACAGGTGCCATTGAATATATACCGGTCGTGAAAGTAACAAATATCGCTAGAACAATTGAAGAATTAAAAGAACGTGGAATTTGGGTTTTCGGTACAGATGCAAAAGGAAGTCAAGATTATCGAAGGATGGATGTTACAATGCCGATGGCGCTTGTAATAGGGAGTGAAGGAAAGGGAATTGGTCGTTTAGTAAGAGAAAAGTGTGATTTCCTAGTCCACCTTCCAATGTCAGGACATGTTACATCTCTAAATGCTTCCGTAGCAGCAGCCCTACTTATGTATGAAGTGTATCGTAAACGGAACCCACTTGAGGGATCATAATGGACATCCTACTCGTCGACGGTTACAACATTATTGGAGCATGGCCGGAATTAATAGAATTAAAAAACAGAAATCTTGCGAATGCAAGAGATCGATTAATAGAAATTATGGCGGATTATCAAGGATATACAGGATCAAAAGTAATTATTGTCTTTGATGCCTATGAGGTAAAAGGGATAGAGAAAAAATATAAAAAATATAATGTTGAAGTGATATTTACAAAGGCAGAAGAAACTGCAGATGAGCGTATTGAGAAACTAGCAAAAGAATTAAATAATATTAAGACTCAAATTTATGTAGCAACTTCTGATTATACAGAACAGTGGGCAGTATTTGGTCAAGGAGCTTTAAGGATTTCGGCTCGAGAACTATTGATAGAAGTGCAATCTGTCGATCAAGAAATTGAAGGTAGTATTGAAAAAACAAAAGAACAAATATCTGCAACAAGGATCCAACTAAGTGATGGAATAGCTGCAACATTTGAGAAATGGCGGCGTGGGGAGAAATGATAGGTTGACGTTAGAAAATTCTGTCATGTATAATGATTATATCGATGGTTTATAAGTGGGGGATTACTGTGATCTCAGATATCAGAATGGACGATGGCATCAGATATGATTTACTAGAAGATGAAGAATTGGTCGAACTGATTCATGAAGGAGAAAGTGAAGCACTAGACTACCTCATTAACAAATACCGCAATTTTGTTAGAGCAAAAGCAAGATCATACTTTCTTATAGGAGCAGACAGAGAAGACATAGTGCAAGAAGGAATGATTGGTCTTTATAAAGCAATTCGAGACTTTAAAGGTGATAAACTTGCATCTTTTAAGGCTTTTGCTGAACTATGCATTACTAGACAAATCATCACCGCTATCAAAACCGCAACCCGCCAAAAACATATTCCACTTAACTCATATGTCTCATTGGACAAGCCTATTTTTGACGAAGAATCGGACCGGACATTAATGGACGTTATTTCAGGTGCAAAATTTTTAGACCCGGAAGAGTTATTAATTAACCGCGAGAAACTAAGCAATATAGAAGGAAAAATGATGGAATTACTAAGTGATTTAGAGCGAAAAGTCCTTGCGCTTTATCTAGATGGTCGTACTTATCAAGAGATTTCAGATGAGTTAGATCGTCATGTAAAGTCAATTGATAACGCTTTACAAAGAGTGAAAAAAAAATTGGAACGCTATTTGGAAATTCGTGAATTAAGTAAATGATTCTTAACCACTTATTGACAGGGACAGGCATCCGTGATATTTTTGAAAAGATATAATCTTATAAAGCGGGTGTATTAATGTGAAGGGAAAAGTAGCATTAGCCTGTGGAGAATGTGGTTCAAGAAATTACTCTACAACTATTAATAATGAAGCGGTTTCAAAACGATTAGAATTGAAGAAGTTTTGCAAACACTGCGATAAACATACAATTCATAAACAAACAAAATAACGACTTCATTTATATATGTAAAACACTTGGAGGTTCAATTTATGGCAAGCATAACCCAATTCTTTCGCAATGTAAGCTCAGAAATGAGAAAAGTAAGTTGGCCAAAGAAGAAAGAGTTAACTAATTATACTATTACTGTTATTATTACTGTTGCAATTTTAGCTTTGTTTTTTACAGGAACTGATTTGGTATTTTCTAAATTAATTAAATTTTTATTGAACGTATAGAAAAGTATAAAGTTATAATTAATATATTAATTTGTATATTATGCCCGTTCTCATGGTATAATGGGAATTATAGTAAAAAATGTCTTCAAAGCCCGGTTAACGGGTTTTTTCGTTTGGCTAAAAAAGAGTTTGTTGGGAGGGAAGGACGTAGAGTCCTATTAAATGGAAAAGCACTGGTACGTCGTTCATACCTATTCTGGCTATGAGAATAAAGTAAAAGCTAATCTTGAAAAGCGTGTAGAATCAATGGGTATGCAAGATAAAATCTTCCGAGTAATCGTCCCAGAAGATGAAGAAACAGATATAAAAAATGGTAAGAAAAAGGTAGTAAAAAAGAAAGTATTCCCGGGCTATGTTTTAGTTGAAATTATTATGACTGATGATTCTTGGTATGTTGTACGAAATACACCGGGTGTAACAGGGTTTGTCGGTTCATCAGGATCTGGTTCAAAACCGACTCCGTTATTACCTGAAGAAATTTCTTTTATTCTCAAACGTATGGGAATGGAAGAAAAACGTGTAGATGTACAGTTTGAAAAAGGTGAAACAGTAACTGTTAAAGAAGGACCGTTTGCTAACTTTACTGGTAAGATTGAAGAGCTTGATCAGGTAAAAGGAAAGGCAAAGGTTATGGTTAATATGTTTGGACGTGAAACACCTGTAGAGCTTGACTTTGAACAAATTGATAAAATATAAATGGAAACAGCTTGAAATCCTTTTTGAAAAGTGGTAATATCTTTTAGGTCAGTAAGTCTCGTTAGGGTGACCTGAACGATAGATTTAATGGTGTGTTTTTATATTATGAGTGGGAGGGTAAAACCCTATTACCACATCACGGACTTAAGGAGGTGTGTCTCGTGGCTAAAAAAGTAATTAAACTTGTTAAATTACAAATTCCTGCGGGCAAAGCAAATCCAGCTCCACCAGTTGGACCGGCACTTGGTCAAGCAGGTGTAAATATCATGGGATTCTGTAAGGAGTTTAACGCTCGTACAGCAGATCAAGCTGGTTTAATTATTCCAGTTGAAATTACTGTGTTTGAAGATCGTTCTTTCACATTCATCACAAAAACTCCACCTGCTGCAGTATTACTTAAAAAAGCAGCTGGTATCGATTCTGGTTCTGGTGAACCGAATAAAAAGAAAGTTGCAGTGGTTAAACGTGATAAAGTACGTGAAATCGCTGAAACAAAAATGCCTGACCTTAACGCAGCTAGCGTTGAAGCAGCTATGTTGATGGTAGAAGGCACTGCGCGTAGCATGGGAATCACAATCGAAGATTAATCAGATCTTGTAACAGTAAGGGGAGGCTGCTTAACCCAGCCTTCCCTTACTAATGAGCGCACCCTTGCGCTTTTCGATTGTCTAGCTCTGACGCCTAGCCCCTCGAGGTCAAATAACCTGAGGCAATAAAAGTCGAAGAAGATCTGACTTTTTTGCCTCAGAACATTTGCTTGTCGCGGCTGAGCGAGGCGTCTTCGCTTTTCGATTGTCTAGCTCCAGTCGGCAGGGGCTCGGGGTCAAATAACCTTCAGCCAATGAAGTTAAAAAACAACTTCCTTGGCTGAAGAACATTTGCCTGTCGCCCCTGAACAGCCGCCTTGCGCTTTTCAATACGTGGGAGGTTATTCCGCTAAAACCACAATACAGGAGGAAATAAAAATGGCTAAAAAAGGTAAAAAGTATTTAGAAGCTTTAAAACTTGTAGATCGTTCAAAAGCTTATGCTATTGACGAAGCAATTGAACTAGTAAAAAAGACAAACTTCACTAAATTTGATGCAACTGTAGAAGCAGCATTCCGTTTAGGAGTTGACCCTAAGAAAGCGGACCAACAAATCCGTGGAGCTGTAGTACTTCCAAATGGTACAGGTAAAACTCAACGCGTTTTAGTTTTTGCTAAAGGTGAAAAATTAAAAGAAGCAGAAGCTGCTGGTGCTGATTATGTTGGTGATGCAGAATATATTAATAAAATCAACCAAGGTTGGTTTGATTTTGACGTAATCGTTGCTACTCCAGACATGATGGGAGAAGTTGGTAAACTAGGTCGTACTCTTGGACCAAAAGGTTTAATGCCAAACCCAAAAACAGGAACTGTTACATTTGATGTAGCGAAAGCTGTTAAAGAAATCAAAGCTGGTAAAGTAGAATACCGCGTAGATAAAGCGGGTATCATTCATGTTCCAATTGGTAAAGTATCATTTGACCAAGGGAAATTGGTTGAAAACTTTAAAACAATCCATGAAACACTAATTAAAGTTAAACCTTCAGCAGCAAAAGGCACATATATGAAGAATGTTACTGTAACTTCAACAATGGGCCCTGGTGTTAAAGTAGATCCTTCTACTGTTTAATTAATTTAGTGTTGACATACAAGCAGTTATTTGATAAGATTACTGCTGTTGAAAAAATAACATTTATACCGTAGACAGCAGGTGCTGAATAAAGCTTAATTTCCTGCCGAGGTAATTGCGATATATGATCGATTTGTGAATTGATTGAACGCAAGGAACCTCCATGTCTAAATAGTATGGAGGTTCTTTTACGTACTGGTATGAATGTCCATCCGGATACTCAGGAGGTGTAAAAATGAGCAAAGTAATCGAACAAAAGAAACAAGTCGTTGAAGAAATTTCAAACAAGCTTAAATCAAGTGTTTCAACTATTGTTGTTGATTATCGTGGTCTAAGTGTTGCGCAAGTAACAGAACTTCGTAAACAACTTCGTGAGGCTGGTGTTGAATTCAAAGTATATAAGAACTCAATGGCTCGCCGTGCTGCTGATGCTGCTGAACTTTCTGGATTAAACGAAGCATTAGTTGGTCCAAACGCGATTGCGTTCAGTACTGAAGACGTAGTAGCTCCTGCTAAAATTTTAAACAGCTTCGCTAAAGAAAATGAAGCATTAGAAATTAAAGCTGGTGTAATCGAAGGAAATATCGCAACAGTAGAAGAGATTAAAGCTCTTGCAGAACTTCCATCTCGCGAAGGATTGCTTTCTATGTTGCTTAGCGTTCTTCAAGCTCCAATTCGCAACTTGGCACTTGCTACTAAAGCAGTTGCTGATCAAAAAGAAGAGCAAGGCGCATAATTCTGTTTTAAAACTATCGTTACGTTAACTTAAAATAATAAAAACTAAATTATAACGGAGGAAATAAATCATGACTAAAGAACAAATCATTGAAGCTGTCAAAGAAATGACAGTTCTTGAATTAAACGATCTTGTTAAAGCTATCGAAGAAGAATTTGGTGTAACTGCTGCTGCTCCAGTTGCTGTTGCAGGTGCTGCTGGTGGCGAAGCTGCTGCAGAGCAAACTGAATTCGACGTAGTACTAGCTAGCGCTGGTGCATCAAAAATTAAAGTTATCAAAGTTGTTCGTGAAATCACTGGTCTTGGCTTGAAAGAAGCTAAAGAATTAGTTGATAACGCTCCTAAAGCTCTTAAAGAAGGCGTTTCTAAAGAAGAAGCTGAAGAAATTCAAGCTAAACTTGAAGAAGTTGGAGCTAGCGTAGAAGTTAAGTAATTATTTTAGTGAATAAAAAGCTCGCTGCTATTGGCGGGCTTTTTTTGACTAGTTATTAATACTTGCTCTTGTTATCAAAATAGGTTATTTTGTGTTTGAGTAAATTCCTATGAACAAGGGAGGGATACTCTTTTGGTGGAACATTATTATGCTCGAAATCCAGAAGTGAAAAGTAATCCGCAGTCTTGGGCTACTGTGCTAAGGGATCATTCGTTTCGTTTTAAAACAGACCTAGGCGTCTTTTCGAAAGCTGAAGTCGATTTTGGTTCTAGATTATTAACGGACACATTTGTTGAACCTTCAGTTGCGGGTCCTGTGCTAGATGTTGGTTGTGGATATGGACCAATTGGGCTCTCTATTGCTAAGGATTTTCCCGAAAGACAAATCCATATGATAGACGTGAATTTAAGGGCAATATCACTTGCGCAAGAAAATGCGGAATTAAATAACCTGACGAACGTTGAGATATACGAGAGTGAAGTTTTTAATCGTGTTAATGAAAGTGGGTTTGCTGCAATCGTTACGAATCCACCTATTCGAGCAGGTAAAGTGGTTGTCCATCAAATTTTGGAACAAAGCTATCTTCATTTGGTGTCTGGTGGTCAATTGTGGGTTGTTATCCAAAAAAAACAAGGCGCTCCATCTGCGCAACGTAAAATGGAAGAAGTTTTTGGCAACGTTGAAACTGTTGCAAAGAAAAAAGGTTATTATATATTGAGGTCATTAAAAGATTGACTTCCAACTACCCTTGTGGTAGTATTGTAAAATGCGAATATAGTGTTTTCCTATCTTTTGCTAATTTTCATCTATTTTGTATGTAAGTTGGTAAAGTTGGAAAAGATTATAAAATAATAGTTCGTTATGTGAAAAATGTGGTTTTCAGAGAAAAACCCTTTTTCTTTTTGTCTTATGATAATACATTTTTTCTAGAATTTCTAGAGGGAATGCCATCATTAAAACGCATGATTTGAGGGGTGAATCAGTTGACAGGTCAACTAGTTCAGTACGGGCGGCATCGCCAGCGCAGGAGCTTTGCGCGTATTAGTGAAGTTTTAGAGCTGCCGAACCTTATCGAAATCCAATCTTCTTCTTACCAATGGTTTCTTGATGAGGGCTTAAAGGAAATGTTTCAAGACATCTCCCCAATAGAGGATTTTGCCGGAAATCTCTCTTTGGACTTTATTGATTATAGTCTCGGCGAACCAAAGTATTCTGTAGAAGAATCAAAAGAACGTGATACAACTTATTCGGCGCCATTACGAGTTAAGCTTCGTCTTGTTAATAAAGAAACAGGTGAAGTAAAAGACCAAGAAGTCTTTATGGGTGATTTTCCATTAATGACAGAAATGGGTACTTTCATTATTAATGGTGCAGAACGTGTAATTGTATCGCAGCTCGTTCGTTCCCCAAGTGTTTATTATAGCGGGAAGTTTGATAAGAACGGGAAGAAAGGCTATACAGCCACAGTTATTCCTAACCGTGGAGCTTGGCTGGAGTATGAAACAGATGCAAAGGACGTAGTATATGTCCGGATTGATCGTACAAGAAAGTTACCAATAACGGTTCTTTTGCGTGCGCTCGGATTTGGCTCTGATCAAGAAATCATCGATTTGATTGGTGATAATGAGTATTTAAGAAACACACTCGAGAAGGATAATACAGAAAATGTAGATAAAGCATTACTAGAAATTTATGAGCGTTTAAGACCTGGTGAACCACCAACAGTTGAAAACGCCAAAAGTTTGCTAGTATCAAGATTTTTTGATCCAAAAAGATATGATTTAGCGAATGTTGGGCGTTATAAGCTTAACAAAAAGCTACATATCAAAAACCGTCTTTTTGGTCAACGTTTAGCAGAAACACTAGCTGATCCGGAGACTGGCGAAATTATCGCCGAAGAAGGTACAGTGCTGGATCGTAGAACACTTGATAGATTATTGGAACATCTTGAAAAGGGTGTTGGGTTTATAACTCATAATCCTCAAAATGGTGTATTGGAAGAAGATATTGTTGTTCAAACAATTAAGATTTACGCACCAAACGAAGATGATAAGGTCATTAATGTGATTGGTAATGCCTATGTTGATGAAAGTGTAAAAAATATTACACCTGCTGATATCATTTCATCTATTAGTTATTTCTTTGATTTACTATACGATGTAGGTGATACAGATGATATTGATCATCTAGGTAACCGTAGATTACGTTCTGTTGGGGAATTGTTGCAAAACCAATTTAGAATTGGTCTTTCCAGAATGGAAAGAGTTGTTCGTGAACGTATGTCTATTCAGGACATTAATACTATTACACCACAACAACTGATTAATATCCGTCCTGTTATTGCGTCTATTAAAGAATTCTTTGGTAGTTCACAGTTATCTCAGTTCATGGACCAAACAAACCCATTAGCAGAGTTAACGCATAAGCGTCGTCTTTCAGCGTTAGGGCCAGGTGGTTTAACGAGAGAGCGTGCAGGAATGGAAGTGCGTGACGTTCACTATTCTCACTATGGGAGAATGTGTCCGATTGAAACTCCTGAGGGACCAAACATCGGTCTAATTAACTCATTATCAACATATGCGAAAGTTAACCGTTTTGGTTTTATCGAAACGCCATATCGCAGAGTTGATCCTGAAACTGGGTTAGTAACTTCACAAATAGATTATTTAACTGCTGATGAAGAAGATAACTATGTAGTTGCACAAGCAAACGCCCTACTTTCTGACGAAGGTGAATTCTTAGAGGAAGAAGTAATTGTTCGTTTCCGTGGAGAAAACACCGTTATGAGAAGAGATAGAATCGATTACATGGACGTATCTCCAAAACAGGTAGTATCTGCGGCGACAGCATGTATCCCGTTCTTGGAAAACGATGACTCAAACCGTGCCCTTATGGGAGCGAACATGCAACGTCAAGCAGTACCTTTATTGCAACCTGAAGCGCCGCTTGTTGGGACAGGAATGGAGTATGTTTCTGCCAAAGACTCTGGTGCAGCAGTGATTTGTAAACATGATGGAATCGTCGAACATGTAGAATCGAGAGAAGTTTGGGTTAGAGATATAAAAGAAATTGATGGTCAAGAGGTTAAAGGTGACTTGCGTAAGTATCGCATGCAGAAATTCATCCGTTCTAACCAAGGTACTTGCTACAACCAACGTCCGATTGTAAGTGTTGGAGATCGTGTTAAAAAAGGAGAAATCCTTGGCGATGGACCTTCAATGGATAAAGGTGAGCTTGCTCTTGGAAGAAACGTATTAATCGCATTTATGACATGGGAAGGTTATAACTATGAAGATGCGATTATTATGAGTGAACGCCTTGTGAAGGATGATGTATTTACTTCCATTCATATTGAGGAATACGAATCTGAAGCTCGTGATACAAAGCTTGGACCGGAAGAAATGACTCGCGACATACCGAATGTTGGTGATGATGCTCTTCGAAACCTTGATGAACGTGGAATCATCCGAATTGGTGCAGAAGTTAAAGATGGTGATTTGTTAGTTGGTAAAGTAACTCCAAAAGGGGTAACAGAATTAACTGCAGAAGAACGTCTACTTCATGCGATTTTCGGTGAAAAAGCTCGCGAAGTTCGTGATACTTCTTTAAGAGTACCTCACGGCGGAGGCGGTATTGTACTAGATGTGAAGGTATTTAATCGCGAAGATGGAGATGAACTTCCTCCAGGAGTTAATCAACTTGTACGTGTTTATATCGTACAAAAGAGAAAGATTTCTGAAGGAGATAAAATGGCTGGTCGTCATGGTAATAAAGGGGTTATCTCCCGAATTTTACCTGAGGAAGATATGCCGTATATGCCTGATGGCACTCCGGTAGACGTGATGTTAAACCCGCTGGGTGTACCTTCTCGTATGAATATTGGTCAAGTACTCGAGTTGCACTTAGGGATGGCAGCGAGACAAATGGGTCTTCATATGGCTTCACCTGTATTTGATGGTGCAACTGAAGAGGATGTTTGGGAAACAATTAAAGAAGCAGGAATGGCTTCTGATGCTAAAACATTGTTGTATGACGGAAGAAGTGGAGAACCATTTGATAACCGTGTATCTGTTGGTGTTATGTATATGATTAAACTAGCACACATGGTTGATGATAAGCTTCATGCTCGTTCAACAGGTCCATATTCATTAGTTACGCAACAACCACTTGGTGGGAAGGCACAATTTGGAGGACAACGTTTCGGAGAGATGGAAGTGTGGGCACTTGAAGCATATGGTGCTGCATATACCCTTCAAGAAATCCTAACTGTTAAGTCGGATGACGTCGTTGGACGTGTTAAAACATATGAAGCAATCGTGAAAGGTGAAAATGTACCAGAACCAGGTGTTCCTGAATCGTTCAAAGTATTAATTAAAGAACTTCAAAGTCTTGGTATGGACGTTAAAATCCTTTCAGGTGATGAGCAGGAAATTGAAATGCGTGATCTAGATGATGAGGATGATACTCATCAAGCTGATACACTCAATATTGCTCCAGAAGAAAAAGTAGAAGAGACAGCAACTGTACAAGAATAATGGTTAAATTAGCAATAAGGGAAAAACCTGTAGACGAAAAGGGAGGTAGGCCCCTTGCTGGATGTAAATAATTTTGAGTATATGAAAATTGGTCTTGCTTCACCGGATAAAATCCGCTCTTGGTCTTATGGAGAGGTTAAGAAGCCAGAAACTATTAACTATCGTACTTTAAAACCGGAAAAAGACGGTTTGTTCTGCGAGAGAATTTTTGGTCCAACAAAGGATTGGGAATGTCATTGTGGGAAGTACAAGCGCGTCCGTTATAAAGGTGTCGTCTGTGATCGATGTGGAGTCGAAGTTACTCGTATGAAGGTTAGACGTGAACGTATGGGTCATATTGAACTTGCAGCACCTGTTTCCCATATTTGGTACTTTAAAGGTATTCCAAGCAGAATGGGGCTTGTCCTAGACATGTCCCCACGTGCTTTGGAAGAAATTATCTACTTTGCATCATACGTGGTGACAGATGTAGGGGATACTACATTAGATAAAAAACAACTTTTATCTGAGAAAGAATATCGCGCATATAGAGAAAAATATGGCACTAAGTTCCAAGCCGGAATGGGTGCAGAAGCGATTAAAAAGCTTCTTCAAGATATCGATCTTGAGAAAGAAGTAGAGATTCTAAAAGAAGAATTAAAAACAGCTCAAGGACAGCGACGTACACGTGCTATTAAACGTCTTGAAGTCTTAGAAGCATTCCGCCACTCTGGTAATCATCCTGATTGGATGGTATTGGATGTACTGCCGGTTATTCCGCCTGAATTACGTCCGATGGTTCAATTAGAAGGTGGACGCTTTGCTACTTCTGATTTAAATGATTTATATAGACGTGTAATTAACCGTAATAATCGTCTCAAGAGATTATTAGACTTAGGCGCTCCAAGCATTATTGTTCAAAATGAGAAACGTATGCTTCAAGAAGCAGTAGACGCTCTTATTGATAATGGCCGTAGAGGCCGACCTGTTACAGGTCCAGGAAACCGTCCACTTAAGTCTCTTTCTCACATGTTGAAAGGTAAACAAGGTCGTTTCCGCCAAAACTTACTAGGTAAACGTGTTGACTATTCAGGACGTTCCGTAATTGTAGTTGGTCCAAACTTAAAAATGTACCAATGTGGACTTCCTAAAGAAATGGCATTAGAACTTTTCAAGCCTTTTGTTATGAAAGAACTAGTTGAAAAGGGTCTTGCACATAATATTAAGAGTGCGAAAAGAAAAATTGAACGAGTACAACCAGAAGTATGGGATGTGCTAGAAGATGTCATTCGTGAGCACCCTGTATTACTAAACAGGGCACCAACGCTCCATAGACTAGGTATCCAGGCGTTTGAACCAACACTGGTTGAAGGTAGAGCTATTAGACTACATCCACTTGTGTGTACTGCGTACAACGCTGACTTTGATGGAGACCAAATGGCTGTTCACGTTCCATTATCTGCAGAAGCTCAAGCAGAAGCTCGTCTATTAATGCTTGCTGCGCAAAATATCCTAAACCCAAGAGATGGTAAACCTGTTGTTACACCTTCACAGGATATGGTTTTAGGTAACTACTACCTAACTCTAGAACGTAAAGGTGCTGATGGGGAAGGGAAAATATTTAAAGATCGTGATGAGGCAATTCTTGCTTACCAAAACGGCTATGTTCACTTACATAGTAGGGTAGCAATTCCTGCGAGTTCTTTAAATAATGAACGCTTTTCAGATGAGCAGAACAGTAAGTTTTTAATAACAACTGTTGGGAAGTTGATTTTTAATGAAATCTTACCTCCTTCTTTTGCTTATATAAATGAACCAACAAATGAAAATCTAGAGGGAGACACTCCGGATGATTATTTTGTTGAAAAAACAGTAAATGTCACTGAACACATTAAAGATCAACCTTTAGTAAAGCCATTCAGCAAGAAGTTCTTGGGTAATGTTATTTCGGAAATCTTTAAGAGATTCCATATAACGGAAACGTCCAAGATGCTTGATAGAATGAAAAACCTTGGATTTAAGTACTCTACTAAAGCAGGTATTACTGTTGGTGTTTCTGATATTGTGGTTTTAGCAGAAAAAGAAGAAATATTAACAGAAGCGCAATCTAAAGTTGATAATGTAATGAAACAGTTTAAACGTGGATTAATTACGGAAGAAGAACGTTATGATCGTGTAATTTCCATATGGAGTGCTGCGAAAGACAATATTCAAAGCAAGCTAATGAAGACTTTGGATAACTTGAACCCGATTTACATGATGAGTGATTCTGGTGCTCGTGGTAACGCATCTAACTTTACGCAGCTAGCAGGTATGCGTGGTCTAATGGCTAACCCGGCTGGACGTATTATTGAGTTGCCTATCAAATCAAGTTTCCGTGAAGGTCTAACAGTTCAAGAATACTTTATCTCCACTCACGGTGCGCGTAAAGGTCTTGCTGATACTGCACTGAAAACTGCTGACTCTGGATACTTAACACGTCGACTTGTGGATGTTGCTCAAGATGTAATTATTCGTGAGGATGACTGTGGTACAGATAGAGGCTTGAAGATTTCTTCCCTCAAAGATGGAACAGAAATCATCGAAGCACTAGAAGAACGCTTAATTGGTCGTTATGCAAGAAAAACAGTTTATCACCCTGAGACAGAAGAAGTTATCGTTAAGGAAAATGAGTTAATCGATGAGGACTTAGCGAAACAGATTGTTAACTCTGGATTGGAAGAAGTATGGATTCGCTCTGCGTTTACTTGTAACACACGACATGGTGTATGTAAGAAATGTTACGGCCGTAATCTAGCTACTGGTACAGTCGTTGACGTTGGAGAAGCTGTTGGAATTATCGCAGCACAATCTATCGGTGAACCAGGTACACAGTTAACGATGAGGACGTTCCATACAGGTGGGGTTGCTGGAGACGATATCACTCAAGGTCTTCCGCGTATCCAAGAATTGTTTGAAGCTCGTAACCCTAAAGGTCAAGCTATTATCTCTGAAATTAGTGGTGTAGTCACTTCTATTTCGGAAGGCCGTGACCGACAACAAGAAATTGTTATCCAAGGGGATATTGAGACAAAAACATATACAGCACCATATACAGCAAGATTGAAAGTGTCTGTAAATGACGAAGTTACTCATGGTCAAGTGTTAACTGAAGGATCTATTGACCCTAAAGAACTTCTTCGAGTTCGCGATGTCGCAGCTGTTCAAGAATATTTGTTGATTGAAGTGCAGAAGGTTTATCGTATGCAGGGGGTTGAAATTGGTGACAAGCACGTAGAAGTAATGGTTCGCCAAATGCTTCGTAAGATTCGTGTTGTGGATGCTGGTGATACAGATGTATTACCTGGAACGTTACTTGATGTTCATCAATTTACAGATGCAAATGCAAAAGCCCTTCTTGAAGGAAATCAACCTGCTACAGGTAGACCGGTATTACTTGGTATTACGAAAGCTTCACTTGAAACAGATTCATTCTTATCTGCCGCATCATTCCAAGAAACTACAAGGGTATTAACAGATGCTGCTATTAAAGGTAAGCGTGATGAGTTACTGGGCTTAAAAGAAAATGTTATCATCGGTAAACTGGTTCCAGCTGGAACGGGAATGCAGCGGTATAGAAAAGCTATTACCGTTACTCCTAATGATGAGGAAGTTGTAGAGTAATAATTATATACGCCGGTACTTTCACCGGCGTATATAATATTTTTCATTTCTTGTTGACATTAAAAAATCAAGATGTTAATATATTCAAGGTGCTCCTATCAATAACCTGTTACTTTGGAGGATATGAATATGTCTTATGAAAAAGTGTCACAGGCTGAGAAAATAATTGTAGGAACAAAGCAAACTGTACGAGCTCTTAAATCAGAGCATGCGCAAGAAGTAATTCTGGCTTCAGATGCTGATCCTAGGATTACGAAGGATATTAAAACTTTAGCTGAAGAGAAGGGTATACCTATTACGATGGTCGACTCGATGCAGAAGCTAGGGAAAGCATGCGGTATTGATGTTAGAGCAACAGCTGTTGCTATTATCCGTTAAAGGCGTTTTTGTAGTAATAAATACTGCAGAAACTTGTTTTTTGCTTTAAAAAGAACCACCTGGATGTGTGGGCTTTAACAATGTATGAGAGGAGGAAGAAATATGCCTACTATTAACCAATTAGTGCGTAAACGTAGAAAGTCTAAAGTATCTACTTCTGACTCACCAGCACTTAACAAAGGTTATAACAGCTTTAAAAAAGTAAACACTAATGTTTCATCTCCACAAAAACGTGGTGTTTGTACTCGTGTTGGTACAATGACTCCGAAAAAACCAAACTCTGCACTTCGTAAATATGCGCGTGTACGTTTGACAAACGGGATTGAGGTTACTGCTTATATCCCAGGAATCGGTCATAACCTTCAAGAGCACAGTGTTGTGCTTATCCGTGGTGGACGTGTGAAAGACTTACCGGGTGTTCGTTATCACATCGTTCGTGGTGCGCTTGATACAGCTGGTGTTGATAAGCGTGCGCAAAGCCGTTCTAAATACGGTACAAAACGTCCAAAAGAGAAAAAATAAGATTATAATTTAGAAACTTTTGTTTGAAAGGAGGAAGTCGGATGCCACGTAAAGGTCCTGTAGCAAAAAGAGATGTTTTACCAGATCCTATATATAATTCCAAACTTGTTACTCGTTTAATCAACAAGTTAATGATTGACGGAAAAAGAGGTAAAGCACAAACTATCCTATACTCATCTTTTGATATTATCAAAGATCGTACAGGTAAAGATCCAATGGAAGTATTCGATCAAGCATTGAAAAATATTATGCCTGTACTAGAAGTAAGAGCTCGTCGTGTTGGTGGTGCAAACTATCAAGTACCAGTTGAAGTTCGCCCAGAACGCCGTTCAACTCTTGGACTTCGTTGGTTAGTTAATTATTCTCGTCTACGCGGTGAAAAAACAATGGAAGAACGTTTAGCATTTGAAATTATGGATGCTGCTAATAATAACGGTGCTTCTGTTAAGAAACGCGAAGAAACACACAAAATGGCTGAAGCAAACAAAGCATTTGCTCATTACCGTTGGTAATAGTTTGCTAACTATAAATAAATTAATACTCATCCCAGGAAGGAGAAAGACGTTATGCCTAGAGAGTTCTCCTTAGAAAAGACACGTAATATCGGTATTATGGCTCATATTGATGCTGGTAAAACAACTACTACCGAACGTATTCTTTTCTATACAGGGCGCATTCATAAAATTGGTGAAACGCATGAAGGTGCTTCACAAATGGACTGGATGGAGCAAGAGCAAGAACGTGGTATTACAATCACTTCTGCAGCAACAACTGCACAGTGGAAAGGTCATCGCGTTAACATCATTGACACTCCAGGACACGTGGACTTCACAGTTGAAGTTGAACGTTCTCTACGTGTTCTTGATGGTGCTGTAACAGTATTAGATGCACAATCTGGTGTTGAACCACAAACTGAAACAGTTTGGCGCCAAGCTACAACTTATGGAGTTCCACGTATCGTATTCGTTAATAAAATGGATAAAATCGGTGCGGACTTCTTATACTCTGTAAAAACTCTTCGTGAACGATTAGATGCTAATGCTCATCCAATCCAACTTCCGATTGGAGCAGAGGACACATTCACAGGAATGGTTGACCTTGTTGAGATGAAGGCTTGGTTCTATGAAGGAGATTCAGCTCTTGACGCTGTAGAAGGTGAAATTCCAGAAGATCTACAGGATCAAGCTGAAGAACTTCGTGGTAGCTTGATTGAGGCAGTAGCTGATTTTGATGAAGACTTAATGATGAAATACCTTGAGGGAGAAGAAATCTCCGTTGAAGAATTAAAGGCAGCAATCCGTCAAGCTACATTAAAAGTTCAATTCTACCCTGTGCTTTGCGGTACTGCGTTTAAAAACAAAGGTGTACAAAAAGTTCTTGATGCAGTTATCGATTACTTACCTGCACCTACGGATATCGAATCTATCAAAGGTATTATTCCAGACACAGGAGAAGAAGTAGCTCGTCATGCAGATGATAGCGAACCATTCTCAGCATTAGCATTTAAAGTAATGACTGACCCATATGTTGGTCGTCTAACTTTCTTCCGTGTATACTCTGGTACTTTAAGTTCAGGTTCTTACGTTCAAAACTCTACTAAGGGTAAACGGGAGCGCGTTGGACGTATCTTACAAATGCACGCAAATCACCGCGAGGAAATCAGTATGGTTTACAGTGGAGATATTGCAGCTGCAGTAGGTTTGAAAGATACAGGTACAGGTGATACGCTATGTGATGAAAAGGATTTAGTAATTCTTGAATCTATGGAATTCCCTGAACCAGTTATCTCGGTTGCGATTGAACCAAAATCAAAAGCTGACCAAGATAAAATGGGGCAAGCTCTTGCAAAACTTCAAGAAGAAGATCCAACATTCCGTGCGGAAACTAATCCTGAAACTGGTCAGGTTGTTATCTCAGGTATGGGTGAACTTCACCTTGATATCTTAGTTGACCGTATGAAACGCGAATTTAAGGTAGAAGCAAATGTGGGTGCTCCACAAGTTTCTTACCGTGAGACTTTCCGTTCTTCTGCACAAGTAGAAGGTAAATTCGTACGTCAATCCGGTGGACGTGGACAATTTGGACACGTTTGGATTGAGTTCTCACCAAACGAAGAAGGAAAAGGCTTCGAATTCGAAAACGCTATCGTCGGTGGTGTTGTTCCTCGTGAATACATCCCAGCTGTTCAAGCAGGTCTTGAAGATGCATTAGAAAACGGTGTAATTGCCGGATATCCTCTAATCGACGTTAAAGCAAAACTTTATGATGGTTCATACCATGATGTAGACTCTAACGAAATGGCGTTTAGAATTGCTGCTTCTATGGCACTTAAAAACGCTGCTAAGAAGTGTGACCCTGCATTATTAGAACCAGTAATGAAGGTTGAAGTCGTTATCCCTGAGGAATACCTTGGAGATATTATGGGTGATATTACTTCACGTCGTGGTCGCGTTGAAGGTATGGAAGCTCGTGGTAATGCGCAAGTTGTTAAAGCATTCGTACCACTTGCAGAAATGTTTGGATACGCAACATCACTTCGTTCAAATACTCAAGGTCGTGGAGTTTACTCTATGCACTTTGATCATTATGAAGAAGTTCCAAAATCAATTGCTGAAGAGATTATCAAAAAAAATAGCGGTCAATAATTGATTTTGTGGCGTGAATAAAGTATAACTACTATTAGATATGCATTGAGGCGCTTTAAAATGAGACTATTATTTTAAAGCGTACTCCTATACTTACTATTTTCTTATTTTAAGGAGGAATTACAATTGGGTAAGGAAAAATTTGATCGTTCCAAATCACATGCTAATATTGGTACAATCGGTCACGTTGACCATGGTAAAACAACTTTAACAGCTGCTATTACAACTGTTCTAGCAAAAGCTGGTGGCGGAGAAGCTAAAGGTTATGAGGCAATCGATAACGCTCCAGAAGAGCGCGAGCGCGGAATTACAATCTCTACTTCACACGTTGAATATGAAACTGAAACTCGTCACTATGCGCACGTTGACTGCCCAGGACACGCTGACTATGTTAAAAACATGATCACTGGTGCTGCACAAATGGATGGTGCTATTCTAGTAGTATCTGCTGCTGATGGCCCAATGCCACAAACACGTGAGCACATTCTACTTTCTCGTAACGTAGGTGTTCCATACATCGTTGTATTCATGAACAAATGTGACATGGTTGATGATGAAGAACTTCTAGAATTAGTAGAAATGGAAATCCGTGATCTACTATCAGAATATGACTTCCCTGGTGATGACATTCCAGTTATCAAAGGTTCTGCTCTTAAAGCTCTTGAAGGTGAGCCTGAGTGGGAAGAAAAAATTCTTGAATTAATGGCTGCAGTTGATGAGTACGTTCCAACTCCAGAACGTGACAACGATAAACCATTCATGATGCCAGTTGAGGATGTATTCTCAATTACTGGTCGTGGAACAGTTGCTACTGGACGTGTTGAGCGTGGACAAGTTAAAGTCGGTGAAGAAGTTGAAATCATCGGTCTTGCTGAAGAATCAAGAAAAGTTGTTGTTACTGGAGTAGAAATGTTCCGTAAACTTCTTGATTATGCTGAAGCTGGAGATAACATTGGTGCACTACTACGTGGTGTTGCTCGTGAAGAAATCCAACGTGGTCAAGTACTTGCTAAGCCAGGTACAATCACTCCACATACAAAATTTAAAGCGGAAGTTTATGTATTATCAAAAGAAGAAGGTGGACGTCATACTCCATTCTTCTCTAACTACCGCCCACAATTCTACTTCCGTACTACAGACGTAACTGGAATCGTTCATCTTCCAGAAGGAGTAGAAATGGTAATGCCTGGTGACAACATTGAAATGACAGTTGAACTTATCTCTCCTATCGCTATTGAAGATGGAACAAGATTCTCCATCCGTGAAGGCGGACGTACTGTTGGTTCAGGCGTTGTAAGCTCTATCGAAAAGTAATAGTATAAACAACAAGAAGAGGAAATGGTGATCCATGACCTCTTCTTTTTTTCTGTTTAAATCAAGTTTTGGTAAGGACAGATAAATTATATTTTCTGAATCTATTCAAAGACTTGATTTCACATATATATCTATGTATAATCTTACAAGTGTGAAAGTGCAAAGGGATGTAGAAATATATTGCATTGACTTTGTGTTTTCTGTATAATAGACAATGTTGGTCTTTGACTGCAATGAAGTGGGAGGTTGCTGACACACCCGGCCGCTTTGCCATGGCGAGTGTGTGGGAAATTTCCATGGAGTATGTCTATTTCGAAAATAGGCGAAAAGGAGGGAAAGTAATGGCAAAACAAAAAATTCGTATCAGATTAAAAGCGTATGATCATAGAATTCTTGATCAATCTGCTGAAAAAATAGTGGAAACTGCAAAACGTTCAGGAGCTAATGTCTCAGGTCCAATTCCATTGCCAACTGAGAAATCTGTATATACAATCCTTCGTGCGGTGCACAAATATAAGGATTCTCGTGAACAGTTTGAAATGCGTACACATAAACGCTTAATCGACATCATTAATCCTACACCACAAACTGTAGATTCATTAATGAGATTAGACTTGCCATCAGGCGTTGACATTGAAATTAAACTATAATTTATAAAAACAATTAATCAGGAGGTGTGACTTATGACCAAAGGAATCTTAGGAAGAAAAATCGGTATGACTCAAGTTTTTGCTGAAAACGGGGAATTAATTCCTGTAACTGTAATTGAAGCTGCTCCAAACGTTGTTCTTCAGAAGAAAACTGTAGAAACAGACGGTTATGACGCGGTACAACTTGGATTTGAAGACAAACGTGAGAAGCTTGCTAATAAACCTGAAAAGGGACATGTTGCGAAAGCAGAAGCTACTCCTAAGCGCTTCATCCGTGAATTCAACGGAGTAAACGTTAATGAGTACGAGGTTGGTCAAGAAGTCAAAGTTGATATATTCGCAGAAGGCGATTTAGTTGATGTATCTGGAATATCTAAAGGTAAAGGATTCCAAGGTGTTATTAAACGCCACGGACAATCTCGCGGACCTATGTCACATGGTTCTCGTTACCACCGTCGACCGGGTTCAATGGGTCCTGTAGATCCTGCTCGTGTCTTCAAACAAAAAGCATTACCAGGACGTACTGGTGGAGAAAGAATTACAATTCAAAATCTACCAATCGTTAAAGTTGATGCAGAACGTAACTTAATCTTAGTTAAAGGAAATGTTCCTGGACCTAAGAAAGCTGTTATTGAAATTAAATCTGGAATTAAAGTGAAATAAAGATAAGTAGAAGAAAGGAGGGCAATTGGAATGCCGAAAGTAGCATTATTGAACCAAACAGGTCAACAAGTCGGAGAAGTTGACTTAAACGAATCTGTATTTGGTATCGAGCCAAATAACGCAGTTGTATTCGAAGCTGTTCTTATGCAAAGAGCTTCATTAAGACAAGGTACATCAAAAGTTAAAAATCGTTCGGAAGTACGCGGCGGCGGTCGTAAACCTTGGCGTCAAAAAGGAACAGGACGTGCTCGTCAAGGGTCAATTAGATCACCACAATGGCGTGGCGGTGGTACAGTATTTGGGCCAGTACCTCGTAGCTATAGCTATAAGCTTCCTAAAAAGGTACGCCGTTTAGCTATCAAATCCGCACTTTCAACTAAAGTACTTGAACAAAGCTTAGTTGTATTAGAATCTCTATCATTTGATGCTCCAAAAACAAAAGAATTTGCTAATGTACTTGCTAACTTACCAGTAGGTAAAAAAGCACTTTTCGTTACAGATGTATTAAACGAGAACGTAGCTCTTTCTGCAAGAAATATCCCTGGAGTTACAGTAGTAGATGCAGCTAACCTTAATGTACTTGATGTTGTTGGACATAATACATTGGTTATGACTAAAGCCGCAGTTGAAAAAGTAGAGGAGGTGCTAGGATAATGGAAGCACGTGATGTAATTAAGCGCCCCGTTATCACTGAGCGTTCTATGGAACTGACGGCTGATAAAAAATATACGTTTGAAGTAGACGTTAATGCAAATAAAACACAAGTTAAAGATGCAGTAGAAAGCATCTTTGATGTGAAAGTTGCTAAAGTGAACGTGTTAAATTATAAAGGTAAATTTAAACGTATGGGCCGCTTTGGTGGTTATACAAACAAACGTCGTAAGGCAGTTGTTACATTGACAGCTGATAGCAAAGAAATCGAATTTTTCGAAGTCTAATATATGAAGAAAACCAATTAAAGTAGAGGAGGGAATACAATGGCGATCAAAAAATATAAACCTACCTCCAACGGACGTCGTAATATGACTAGCTTAGATTTTTCTGAAATCACAACTGATAAGCCAGAAAAATCATTATTAGAGCCACTTAATAGAAAAGGCGGTCGTAACAACCAAGGTAGGACAACAGTTCGTCATCGCGGCGGCGGTCATAAGCGTCAATATCGTATTATTGACTTTAAACGCACAAAAGATGGTATACCAGGACGCGTTGCTACAATCGAGTACGATCCTAACCGTTCTGCAAACATCGCATTAATTCACTATCATGATGGTGAAAAAAGATATATCCTTGCACCTAAAAACTTACAAGTAGGAATGGAAGTAATGTCTGGTCCAGAAGCAGATATTAAAGTTGGAAATGCACTTCCACTTTCAAACATTCCTGTAGGTACAGTAGTACACAACATCGAATTAAAACCTGGTAAAGGTGGACAATTAGTACGTTCTGCAGGTACTTCTGCACAAGTTCTTGGTAAAGAAGGAACAAAGTATGTTCTAGTTCGTCTAAACTCAGGTGAAGTTCGCATGATTCTTGCTACTTGCCGTGCAACTGTAGGTCAAGTAGGTAATGAACAACATGAACTAGTTAATGTAGGTAAAGCAGGTCGTTCACGTTGGATGGGCAAACGTCCTCACGTTCGCGGATCTGTAATGAACCCTAATGACCATCCACACGGTGGTGGTGAAGGTCGTACACCAATCGGTCGTAAGTCACCAGTTACACCTTGGGGTAAACCAACTCTTGGATATAAAACTCGTAAGAAATCCAATAAGTCCGATAAGTTTATCGTACGCCGTCGTAAAAAATAACGAGATTGACCTACGGTTCACTGGGACCGTAGTGCAATCACGAAGGGAGGTTCAACCATGGGACGCAGCCTAAAAAAGGGCCCTTTTGTTGATGAACACTTGATGAAAAAAGTGGAGAAACTTAACGATGATAATAAAAAGCAAGTAGTGAAAACTTGGTCACGTCGATCAACTATTTTCCCTAACTTTATTGGGCACACTATTGCAGTCTATGATGGCCGCAAACATGTACCTGTTTATATTAGTGAAGATATGGTAGGCCACAAACTTGGTGAATTCGCACCAACGCGCGCATATAGAGGTCATGCCGCAGACGATAAAAAAACAAGACGCTAATGAGAGGAGGGCATCCTAATGCAAGCAAAAGCTGTTGCAAGAACAGTTCGTATTGCTCCTCGTAAAGCACGCTTAGTAGTTGATCTTATTCGAGGAAAGCAAGTGGGAGAAGCGATTGCTATTTTGAAACTAACTCAAAAAGCGGCGTCTCCAATCGTAGAAAAAGTTCTTAAATCTGCAGTTGCAAACGCAGAGCACAATTATGATATGGATATTAATAATTTGCTAGTGGCTGAAGCATTTGTTGACGAAGGTCCAACAATGAAACGTTTCCGTCCACGCGCACAAGGTCGCGCAAGTCAAATTAACAAGCGCACAAGCCACATTACTATCGTGGTATCAGAAAAGAAGGAGGGATAATTCGTGGGTCAAAAAATTAATCCAATCGGTATGCGTATCGGTGTCATTCGTGACTGGGAATCAAAATGGTACGCTGAGAAAGATTATGCAACTCTATTGCACGAAGATATCAAAGTTCGTGAATATATAACAAAACGACTTTCTGACGCATCTGTATCACGCGTAGAAATCGAACGCGCTGCTAATCGCGTAAACATTACAATCCACACTGCTAAGCCAGGTATGGTTATCGGTAAGGGTGGTACGGAAGTTGAAGCTTTACGTAAAGCTTTAAACCAACTTACAAACAAACGTGTTCACATTAATATTGTGGAAGTTAAAAAAGCGGATCTTGATGCTAAATTAGTAGCTGAAAACATTGCGCGTCAACTAGAAAACCGTGTTTCTTTCCGTCGTGCACAAAAGCAAGCAATTCAACGTACAATGCGTGCTGGTGCTCAAGGAATTAAAACAATGGTATCTGGACGTCTTGGTGGAGCGGATATTGCTCGATCTGAACAATACAGCGAAGGAACAGTTCCACTTCATACACTTCGTGCTGACATTGATTATGCACATGCTGAAGCAGATACAACTTACGGCAAGCTCGGTGTTAAAGTATGGATTTATCGTGGAGAGGTCCTTCCAGAAAAGAAAAAATCTGCGGAAGGAGGAAAATAATTATGTTAATGCCTAAACGCGTTAAGTATCGCCGTGAGCATCGCGGGAAAATGCGTGGTCGTGCTAAAGGTGGCACAGAAGTTTCATTTGGCGAATTCGGTCTACAAGCTGTAGAAGCTTCATGGATCACAAACCGCCAAATCGAAGCAGCAAGGATTGCGATGACTCGTTACATGAAACGTGGCGGTAAAGTTTGGATTAAAATTTTCCCTCACAAACCATATACAGCAAAACCTCTAGAAGTACGTATGGGTTCCGGTAAAGGTGCTCCAGAAGGATGGGTAGCTGTAGTAAAACCAGGAAAAATTATGTTTGAAATTGCAGGAGTATCTGAAGAAGTTGCACGTGAAGCTCTTCGTCTTGCTGCACACAAACTTCCAATTAAATGTAAGTTTGTAAAACGAGAAGAAATTGGTGGTGAACGAAATGAAGGCTAATGAAATCCGTGACTTAACCACTGCCGAAATAGAACAAAATGTAAAATCATTAAAAGAAGAGTTATTTAACCTTCGCTTCCAATTAGCTACTGGTCAATTAGAAAACACTGCTCGTCTTCGCGAAGTTCGTAAAGCGATCGCTCGTATGAAAACTGTGATCCGTGAAAGAGAACTCGAAGTTAATAAACGATAAACAGAGAGGAGGTTTGCAGAATGAGTGAGCGCAATCAGCGTAAAGTTTATACAGGACGTGTTGTTTCAGATAAAATGGACAAAACTGTAACTGTAATGGTTGAAACATATAAGAAACATTCATTGTACGGCAAACGCGTAAAGTACTCTAAAAAATTCAAAGCTCATGATGAGCAAAATGAAGCAAAAGTTGGCGATGTAGTACGCATCATGGAAACACGCCCACTATCAGCTACTAAACGCTTCCGTTTGGTAGAAATAGTTGAAAAAGCAGTCATTATCTAACAAAATGTTTCGGATATTTATTTTCCGAAGGGAGGTAAAATAGATGATTCAACAAGAATCTCGTCTAAAAGTGGCTGACAACTCTGGTGCTCGTGAAGTTTTAACTATTAAAGTCCTTGGCGGATCAGGCCGTAAGACTGCAAATATTGGCGATGTTATCGTCTGTACAGTAAAACATGCAACACCAGGTGGCGTTGTCAAAAAAGGTGACGTTGTTAAAGCAGTAATTGTTCGTACGAAAACAGGTGCACGTAGACCTGATGGTTCATACATTAAGTTCGACGAAAATGCATGTGTAATCATCCGTGATGATAAAGCACCTCGTGGAACTCGTATCTTTGGTCCAGTTGCACGTGAATTACGTGATAACAACTTTATGAAAATTATATCTTTAGCTCCAGAAGTTCTATAAGTTGGAGTAATAATAGACGAAAGAGACGAAACAAACCTCTTTCATCACTATCTGATTCGGTCACTCAAGGAGGTGCGATTCAATGCATGTTAAAAAAGGTGACAAAGTAATGGTCATTACAGGTAAGGATAAAGGGAAGACTGGTACAGTATTAGCTGCTTTCCCTAAAAAAGATCGTGTCCTTGTTGAAGGTGTGAATGTTGTGAAAAAACACTCTAAACCTTCTCAAGATAACCCACAAGGTGGAATTATTAGCAAGGAAGCTGCAATTCATGTTTCTAACGTGATGCTGCTAGACCCAAAATCAAATGAACCAACTCGCATTGGTTATAAAGAAGTAAATGGCAAAAAAGTACGTGTAGCTAAAAAATCAGGTGAAGCTTTAGATAAATAGTTCTTAGATGAAGGGAGGTACACTACATGAGCCGCCTACAGGAAAAATTCAAAAATGAAATTACTTCTTCTTTAATGGGTAAATTCAATTACAAGTCAGTGATGGAAGTACCTAAAATTGAAAAGATTGTAATTAACATGGGTGTCGGCGATGCTGTTCAAAACGCAAAAGTTTTGGATAATGCAGTCGAAGAATTAAGTTTAATCACTGGTCAAAAACCAGTTGTAACAAGAGCAAAAAATTCAATTGCAGGATTCCGTTTACGTGAAGGTATGCCAATCGGTGCAAAAGTTACACTTCGCGGAGAACGTATGTATGAGTTCCTAGATAAATTAGTTTCCGTATCACTTCCACGTGTACGTGACTTCCGTGGTGTTTCTAAAAAAGCATTTGACGGTCGTGGAAACTACACACTAGGTGTAAGAGAACAACTCATCTTCCCTGAAATTGATTATGATAAAGTGAGCAAGGTTCGTGGTATGGATATCGTTATCGTAACTACTGCGAAAACAGACGAAGAAGCTCGTGAATTATTAACTGCATTTGGAATGCCGTTCCAAAAGTAATCGCTAAATAAAGGGAGGCGAAAACGTGGCTAAAAAATCAATGGTTGTAAAACAACAACGTACTCCAAAGTTTAAAGTTCAAGGTTACACTCGCTGCGAACGATGCGGCCGCCCGCATTCGGTTATTCGTAAATTTAAACTTTGCCGTATCTGTTTCCGTGAACTAGCATACAAGGGTCAAATTCCTGGCGTTAAAAAAGCTAGCTGGTAAGACCGAATTTGGGAAGGAGGTAAATATAAATGGTTATGACTGATCCAATCGCAGATCTACTAACACGTATCCGCAACGCGAACATGGTCCGACATGAGAAGTTAGAGGTTCCTGCTTCAAATATTAAAAAAGACATTGCTGACATTCTTAAACGTGAAGGATTTGTACGTGATGTAGAGTTTATTGAAGACAACAAGCAAGGTATCATTCGTATTTTCCTAAAATACGGTGCAAATAACGAAAGAGTTATTACTGGTCTTAAACGTATTAGTAAGCCAGGATTACGCGTATATGCAAAAGCGAATGAAGTTCCAAAAGTACTAAACGGACTTGGTATTGCACTTGTTTCTACATCTCAAGGTGTATTAACTGATAAAGAAGCTAGAGCAAAACAAGTTGGTGGAGAAGTACTAGCATACGTTTGGTAATATTTTTCTGAAGAACGGAGGTGCAACATAATGTCTCGTATTGGTAAGAAACCTATCGAAATCCCTGCAGGAGTGACAGTTACTCAAAACGGAAATACTGTTACTGTTAAAGGACCTAAAGGTGAATTAACAAATTCATTTAATGCTGAAATGGCAATTAATATAGAAGATAACTTAATTACAGTTACTCGTCCATCTGATGCGAAAGAACACCGTTCCCTTCACGGAACAACTCGTTCTTTAATTTCTAACATGGTGGAAGGTGTATCTAAAGGCTTTGAAAAATCTCTTGAACTTGTTGGGGTTGGGTACCGTGCACAAAAACAAGGAAATAAACTTGTTTTAAACGTTGGTTACTCACATCCAGTTGAATTCGAAGCTGAAGAAGGCGTAGAAATCGAAGTTCCAGCAAATACAAAGATTATCGTAAAAGGCTACAATAAAGAAATGGTTGGTGCTTTAGCATCTAACATTCGTGCGGTACGCCCACCTGAGCCATATAAAGGTAAAGGTATTCGTTATGAAGGCGAAAATGTACGTCGTAAAGAAGGTAAAACAGGTAAATAATGCCGCTTAGGCACTGAAAGGAGTGACTCGTAATGATCACTAAGCAAGATAAGAACAAAGTGCGTAAAAAAAGACACGTGCGTGTTCGAGCTAAGTTAAGCGGAACTGCAATTCGTCCACGTTTGAACGTATATCGTTCTAACAAAAATATTTACGCTCAATTGATCGATGATGAGAATGGCGTAACTTTAGTTAGTGCATCAACTCTAGATAAAGAATTGAACATCGAGTCTGCAGGCAATGTTGAAGCGGCTCATAAAGTAGGAGAACTAGTTGCAAAACGTGCAGCTGAAAAAGGTTTCAACAAGGTAGTGTTTGACCGTGGTGGATATTTATACCATGGACGTGTTAAAGCTCTTGCAGATGCTGCACGTGAAAACGGCCTTGAATTTTAATCGAAAAAGGAGGGACATAATAGATGCGTCAAATCGATGCTAACAAACTTGAACTTGAAGAACGCGTAGTTACAGTTAACCGTGTAGCTAAAGTTGTAAAGGGTGGACGTCGCTTCCGCTTTACTGCATTAGTTGTAGTTGGAGATAAAAATGGTCATGTTGGATTTGGTACAGGGAAAGCACAAGAGGTTCCAGATGCAATCCGTAAAGCAATTGAGGATGCTAAGAAAAACCTTATTTCAGTACCTATCGTTGGAACAACTGTTCCACATGAAATTATCGGTCGTTTCGGTGGCGGACAAATCTTAATTAAACCTGCTAGTGAAGGTACTGGTGTTATCGCTGGTGGACCTGTTCGTGCGGTCCTTGAACTTGCTGGTATTGCTGATATTACATCTAAATCACTTGGATCAAGCACACCAATTAACATGGTTCGTGCAACAATCGAAGGAATTAAAAATCTTAAACGTGCTGAGGACGTAGCAAAACTACGTAATAAAACAGTAGAAGAACTGTTAGGTTAAGGAGGGAATCATAATGGCAAATAAATTAGCAATTACCCTCACAAAGAGCTTAATTGGTCGTACTGAAGGCCAACGTGAAACTGTGAAAGCACTTGGACTCCGTAAATTGCATCAAACAGTTGAACATGATGACAACCAAGCTATTCGCGGAATGATTAATAAAGTTTCCCATCTTGTCACTGTTAAAGAACAATAATCCATTTTGAATATTAAGGAGGTGCTAACGATGAAACTTCATGAGCTAAAGCCTGCTGAAGGTTCCCGTAAAGAACGTAATCGCTTAGGTCGTGGAACTGGTTCCGGTAACGGAAAAACTGCTGGTAAAGGTCACAAAGGTCAAAAGGCCCGTTCAGGCGGTGGTGTTCGTTTAGGATTTGAAGGTGGTCAAACTCCTTTGTTCCAACGTTTACCTAAACGTGGATTTACTAATATCAATCGTAAAGAATATGCAGTAGTTAACTTAGATGCATTAAATCGCTTCGAAGATGGTACAGAAGTAACTCCAGAACTTCTTATCGAAACTGGTGTTGTACGCAACGAGAAATCGGGAATTAAAATTCTTGCTAAAGGCAACATCGAGAAGAAGCTTACTGTAAAAGCGAACAAATTCTCCTCTGCTGCACAAGAGGCGATAGAAGCTGCCGGCGGTAAAACTGAGGTGATCTAATTTATGTTTCAGACAATCTCCAATTTTATGCGCGTAGGTGATATTAGGCGAAAAATCTTATTCACCTTATTAACCTTAGTCATCTTCCGTCTTGGAGCTTTCATTCCTGTTCCTTTTGTAGACGCAGATGTTCTGAAAATGCAGGATCAAGCGAGCCTGCTCGGATTCATGAATATTTTCGGTGGTGGAGCTCTCCAAAACTTCTCTATTTTAGCGATGGGTATCATGCCTTATATTACTGCTTCGATTATTATTCAATTGTTACAAATGGATGTTGTTCCGAAATTTACGGAATGGGCAAAACAAGGAGAAGTTGGTCGACGTAAACTTGCACAATTTACACGCTACTTCACTATTGTTCTTGCTATAATCCAGGCAGTTGGAATGTCCTATGGTTTTAATAGAATGTTTGGATTGCAACTTATTGAGAACCCTAGCTTTGGTACTTATGCTGTTATTGCAATTGTTTTAACGGCGGGTACTGCATTCTTAATGTGGCTTGGGGAAGAAATTACTTCTAAAGGTGTCGGTAACGGTATATCGATTATCATCTTTGCAGGAATTGTTGCTGGTATACCAACAGCAGTAAACCAGATTTACGCACAAATGCTTGAAGGTGCGGGAGATCAACTTTTCATCCGTATTGTTATCTTGTTACTAATTGTTTTAGCTACTATCGCTTTAGTAGTTGGTGTAGTGTTTGTTCAACAAGCACTTCGTAAAATTCCAATTCAATATGCTAAACGCATGGATGGTCGTAGCCCGGTTGGTGGACAAAATACACACTTACCATTAAAAGTTAATGCTGCTGGTGTTATCCCGGTAATCTTCTCAAGTGCATTTATGATGACTCCACAAACAATCGCTGCGTTTTTCGGTTCAGGAAATGTAGCAAGTAAAATACAATCTATATTTGATCATACACAACCTATTGGAATGGTCATTTTCGTTGTGTTAACTATTGCATTTACTTATTTCTATGCTTTTGTTCAGTTCAACCCTGAACAAGTTGCTGATAATCTGAAGAAACAGGGTGGATATATTCCAGGGATTCGTCCTGGGAAGAACACGCAAGAGTACTTAACAAAGGTTCTCTATCGCTTAACTTTTGTTGGATCTATATTCCTTGCTGCTATATCAATTTTACCTGTATTCTTTATTAAATTTGCAGGGCTACCACAATCGGCTCAAATTGGAGGTACTAGCCTTCTAATTGTAGTCGGTGTTGCGCTCGAAACAATGAAGCAACTGGAAGCCCAACTGGTGAAGCGTCACTACAAAGGCTTCATTAAATAATCAAGATGGAATTGGGAACAAGCTGATTGTTCCTAAATCCATTTCGATGCACGGGGGCATACAAATGAATTTAGTTTTAATGGGCCTACCCGGTGCCGGTAAAGGTACACAGGCCGATAAAATTGTTGAAAAATATGGGATTCCTCATATTTCTACAGGAGACATGTTCCGCGCTGCAATGGCTGAAGGTACGGAGCTTGGCTTAAAAGCAAAATCATTCATGGATAAAGGTGAGTTAGTTCCCGATGAGGTTACAATTGGCATTGTCCGTGAACGTCTTAATAAAGAAGATTGTAAACAAGGCTTTTTACTAGATGGTTTTCCAAGAACTGTCGCACAAGCTGACGCATTGGAAGGTATATTAGCTGAGATTGGCAAAAAAATCGATTATGTGATTAACATTGAAGTTAATCAAAATATATTGATGGAACGTCTTACAGGTCGCAGAATTTGTAAGAACTGTGGTGCCACATATCACCTAGTATTTAATCCACCTACAGAGACAGGTGTTTGTGATCGTTGTGGTGGGGAACTTTACCAACGTCCTGATGACAATGAGGAAACCGTTCAAAATAGACTTGAGGTAAATATGAAACAAACACAACCTCTTCTTGATTTCTATAGCGAAAAAGGGTATTTGACAAATATTAACGGGCAGCAAGATATCGACGATGTATATCAAGATATTGATTCATTGCTCAAAGGTTTGGTATAATGATTATTTGTAAAACACCTCGTGAACTAGAAATCATGAGAGAAGCTGGTAGAATTGTTGCTTTAACTCATCAAGAGTTACGCAAAACACTTCAACCGGGGATTACGACAAGAGAACTAGATACCATTGCTGAGAGTTTTATTAAACAACATGGTGCATACCCGTCTTTTAAAGGGTATAATGGCTTTCCCGGCAGCGTATGTGTATCAGTCAATGAGGAACTTGTACACGGTATACCTGGAGACCGTATTCTTAAAGATGGGGATATTATTAGTATCGATATTGGTGCTAAAGTAAACGGCTACCATGGTGATTCAGCTTGGACTTACTCTGTCGGTAATATTGATATGGAAACACAAAAACTTCTTGACGTCACAGAGAAATCTCTCTATCTAGGCTTGGAAGAGGCTAAACCGGGAGTACGTCTTTCTAATATATCTCATGCTATTCAAACTTACGTTGAATCCAATGGCTTTTCCATTGTTAGGGAATATGTAGGACATGGAGTTGGTCAGAATTTACATGAGGATCCTCAAATTCCTCACTACGGTCCGCCTAACACAGGACCCCGTTTGAAACCCGGTATGGTTTTAGCCATTGAACCAATGGTTAATGCTGGAAGTCGTTATGTTAAAACACTGGCAGATAATTGGACAGTAGTAACAGTGGATGGTAAAAAGTGTGCCCATTTCGAACATACAATTGCAATTACTGAAGCTGGTTACGAAATTTTAACAAAGCTGTGATTAAAGTATTACCAAATTGGGCTATAGTATAACGGAAAAATACGTTAGGCAGTTTAAATTTTAGTAGAAGAGGTTTTGAAAGTTATAGAGAAGGGAGAACAACTTGATGGCGAAAGAAGATGTAATTGAAGTAGAAGGTACAATCGTTGATACATTGCCAAACGCAATGTTTAAGGTAGAATTGGAAAATGGGCACACGGTACTTGCTCATGTATCAGGCAAAATCCGTATGCATTTTATTCGTATTCTTCCAGGTGACAAAGTAACTGTAGAACTTTCTCCGTATGATTTGACACGAGGAAGAATCACATATCGTTTTAAATAAATCATGCACTCCGGACTACTAAGGAGGTTTTAAAAGATGAAAGTAAGACCATCAGTGAAGCCCATCTGTGAAAAGTGTAAAGTAATTCGCAGAAAAGGGAAAGTTATGGTTATTTGCGAAAACCCTAAACATAAACAAAAACAAGGATAATAAGGAGGTGCACAACATTTATGGCACGTATTGCTGGTGTTGACATTCCACGTGAAAAACGTGTAGTCATTTCATTAACATATATTTATGGTATTGGTAAAAATACAGCATCTAAGGTCCTAGCTGAGGCAGGTGTTTCTGAGGATACACGTGTACGCGATCTTACAGATGATGAACTAAATAATATTCGTAACATCATTGACAAATTAAAAGTTGAAGGTGACCTTCGTCGTGAAATATCCCTTAACATTAAGCGTCTAATGGAAATTGGTTCATATCGCGGTCTTCGTCACCGTCGTGGGTTACCTGTTCGCGGTCAAAATACGAAGAACAATGCTCGTACTCGTAAGGGACCACGTAAAACAGTTGCAGGTAAGAAAAAATAATAGGTAAAGGAGGTAACTGATTAACATGGCACGTAAAACAAATACTCGTAAACGTCGTGTGAAAAAGAATATTGAAAATGGTATTGCACACATTCGTTCTACTTTCAATAACACAATTGTTACTATTACTGATGCACAAGGGAATGCTATTTCTTGGTCTTCAGCTGGAGCTCTAGGTTTTAAAGGTTCTCGTAAATCCACTCCATATGCTGCACAGATGGCTGCTGAGACTGCTGCAAAAACATCAATGGAACATGGTATGAGAAGTCTTGAAGTAACTGTTAAAGGCCCAGGTGGCGGACGTGAAGCTGCTATTCGTGCATTACAAGCTGCAGGACTTGAAGTTACAGCTATTAGAGATGTAACACCTGTACCACATAACGGATGCCGTCCACCTAAACGTCGTCGTGTATAATGATTCTCTTGTATAAAATTACTATTACCTGGTTATAATGGGGTAATATGTTAATTTATGCTCGAAAGGATCTATTCTTCATCCAGTTGTTGCACAAATGAGTTTGTAACATGGGGAGTTTCGGATACTTTCCGAACTTAGACGTTTTGAAGGAGGGTATATTTGAATGATCGAAATGGAAAAGCCGAAAATTGAAACGATTGAGATCAGCAATGATGCCAAACATGGAAAGTTCGTTGTAGAACCACTTGAGCGTGGATATGGAACTACTCTAGGGAATTCCCTGCGTCGTATTCTATTGTCTTCACTTCCAGGTGCTGCTGTTACATCTATCCAAGTGGAAGGTGTTCAACATGAATTTTCAACTATTGAAGGTGTTGTTGAAGATGTTACCTCTATCATTCTTAATATAAAGAAACTAGCTTTGAAAGTTTACTCTGACGAAGAAAAGACTTTAGAAATTGATGTACAGGGCGAAGGCGTAGTTAAGGCGTCTGATATTATGCACGATAGTGATGTGGAAATTTTAAACCCTGATTTACACATTGCAACTCTAGGAGAAAATGCTAATTTCCGTATGCGCATGACTGTTAAACGTGGCCGTGGTTATACGCCGGCTGACCTTAATAAGCGTGATGATCTGCCAATCGGTGTTATTCCTATTGATTCAATCTATACTCCGGTTTCACGTGTAAATTACCAAGTGGAAAATACACGTGTTGGACAGATGACGAATTATGATAAGCTTTCTCTTGACGTATGGACAGATGGAAGCATTGGACCGAAAGAAGCTATTTCATTAGGTGCAAAAATCTTAACTGAGCATTTGAATATCTTTGTTGGTATGACAGATGAAGCTCAACATGCTGAAATAATGGTAGAAAAAGAAGAAGATCAGAAAGAAAAAGTACTAGAAATGACAATTGAAGAACTTGACCTTTCCGTTCGTTCTTATAACTGCTTAAAGCGTGCCGGAATCAATACTGTTCAAGAACTGGCTAATAAGACAGAAGAGGACATGATGAAAGTACGTAACTTAGGAAGAAAATCTTTGGAAGAAGTCAAAGCGAAACTTGATGATCTTGGACTAGGCCTCCGAAAAGATGACTGACCTAAACATCAACATTAAAGGGTTTTGAACCTTTTATATGCGTAAAGTATAGTACTTTTTATCAACAAAGGAGGGAAACTAGAATGGGTTATAGAAAACTAGGACGTACTAGCTCTCAACGTAAAGCATTGCTTCGTGACTTAGCTACTGATTTAATTATTAGCGAACGCATCGAAACAACTGAAGCTCGTGCTAAGGAACTTCGCTCTGTAGTGGAGAAAATGATTACGCTTGGTAAACGCGGTGATATACACGCACGCCGTCAAGCTGCTGCTTTTGTACGTAATGAAGTTGCTAATGCGGAAACTAAACAAGATGCAGTGCAAAAACTTTTTGCAGATATCGCTCCACGCTACGCTGAACGTCAAGGCGGATACACTCGCATCATGAAACTTGGACCTCGTCGCGGTGATGGTGCTCCAATGGTAGTTATTGAGTTAGTATAATATTTCTTTCAGAGAAGGGCGAGGTAGTTAGTAACGCACTGACTTCTTCTGCCCTTTTTCAACAACTAAAATGTAAACGAATAAAGCTAAAAAAGAGCGTTACGATAGGCACATAGGTTTTGTCTAGCACAGACCTAGCTCCTCGAAGTAGAATAGACTGAATCAATAAATGTCAAAAGACAGACTAATTCATTTCAGAAAGTTTGCTTGTTTGAGGGCCGCTGGTGCGAGTACTGGGGGTTTAATATTAAACCATCCATACTTTTATGTTGCATCCGCTTTTGTGTGATCCTGTCTAGCTCAAGCGCCTCCTCCTCACACTCTAGGAAATACTAGTGATAAATGATAGTAACTGATTGTCAGTTCTTCGGAGTGAGGTGCAGGCTTTTTTTCTATTTACAGACTTTTTTAATAATACATAGTTAATACATTAACAGAGGGGGAATTAGCATGAGTGAACACGAGTCTATTATCGATATTAAAGATATTTCCTTTACATATGAAGGTCAGGATTCGTTTGCTTTACGGAATGTCTCCCTTACTGTTACAAAAGGTGAATGGCTTGCGGTTGTTGGTCATAACGGCTCTGGCAAATCGACATTAGCAAGAATATTATTAGGTCTTCAATTTCCCAATAGTGGTACTGTCATCGTTGATAATAAAGTATTAACAGAAGAAACCATTTGGGATATCCGCAAAGTGGTAGGGATGGTATTTCAAAATCCTGATAATCAATTTGTTGGATCAACTGTACAAGATGATGTGGCTTTTGGTTTAGAGAATAACGGTATTCTTCATGATGATATGGTATTAAGGGTAGAAGATGCTCTTAACCGTGTACACATGTCCGATTTTCTTAATCAAGAGCCACACCATCTTTCAGGTGGACAAAAACAGAGGGTTGCAATAGCTGGTATTATTGCACTAAGCCCGAAAGTAATCATATTAGATGAAGCTACGTCTATGTTGGATCCTTTAGGGCGTGAAGAAGTATTGAAGACGGTGAAGGATTTAAAGGATGAGCAAGGTTTAACTGTCATATCGATAACTCATGACTTAGAAGAAGCTGCAAAAGCAGATCGAGTTATTGTGATGAATAAAGGACAATTTTACAAAGAAGGTACACCTAGTGAGATATTCCAACTAGAAGAGGAGTTAATATCTTTAGGTTTAGATATACCTTTTCCGATTAAAATGGCAAATGCTTTAAGAGATAGAGGGATTCCAGTCCCTAAAAACTTTCTGACAGATATTGAGTTGGTGAATGAGCTATGGACATTACACTACAACAAGTAGAATATAAATATCAGGCCAATACCCCTTTTGAAAGGTTGGCTATACAAAATGTTGATTTTTCGATACCACATGGCACATTCATGGCATTGATTGGACATACTGGTTCTGGCAAATCAACTTTACTCCAACATTTAAATGCGTTATTACAACCGACAAAGGGACGGGTCATCATCGGCGATCGTGTAATCAATGCTGAAAAAAAGGAAAAAAAGCTACGCCCTATTCGTCAGAAGGTAGGGATTGTGTTCCAGTTTCCTGAACACCAACTATTTGAAGAAACAGTGGAGAAGGATATTTGTTTTGGTCCGATGAATTTTGGTGTTTCAGAAGAAGAAGCAAAAGCACGTGCACGAAAATTAATTGTAGATGTAGGACTGACAGAGGATGTACTTCATAAATCCCCATTTGATTTGTCTGGTGGTCAAATGAGAAGAGTTGCCATTGCTGGTGTACTAGCAATGGAGCCCGAAGTATTGGTATTGGATGAACCTGCTGCAGGTTTAGATCCACGAGGTCGGACGGAAATAATGGAAATGTTCCACCAGCTTCATAAAGAAAAGAATCTTTCTACAATATTAGTAACTCATAGCATGGATACTGCGGCAAAATATGCAGATGAAATTGTTGTGATGCATAAAGGGCAAGTAAGGAAACTAGGGAAACCTCGCGATATTTTCTCCGATCCAGAAGAGTTGCTTACATTAGGATTAGATATCCCGGATGTTGTAAAGTTTCAGTATATGTTTGAAAAGAAATTTGCGAAAAAAATTGGAAAGACTTGTTTAACGATAGAGGAATTGGCGGAAGCAATTGAAAAAATGATGCAACACGGTGAAACATCATGATGGAAAAAATGATATTTGGTCGTTATATTCCTGGAGATTCTGTTATTCATAAGCTAGACCCACGTTCAAAATTGCTATTTGTATTTGGGTTTATTTGTATTATTTTCATCGCCAATAATATAGCAACATATGGATTTTTATTTGTCTTTGTTGCATTTTTGATTATGCTTACCAAAATCAAAGTTACATTTCTTTTTAATGGACTAAAACCAGTTTTATTTCTTGTTCTTTTCACCTTTGTATTGCAAATTTTATTTAACAAAGAAGGAGAAGTTATTTATTCCCTTGGATTTGTCAATATTTATGAAGAAGGCTTAAAACAGGGGATTTATATATCTATACGCTTCTTTTTATTAGTATTTGTATCATCATTATTAACCCTTACAACAACACCAATAGAATTAACAGATGGGTTAGAAAATGTATTACACCCATTAAAGAAAATACGGTTTCCTGTACATGAACTAGCTCTTATGATGTCAATTTCTCTTCGATTCATTCCAACCTTAATAGATGAAACAGATAGAATTATGAAAGCACAAATGGCTCGAGGTGTGGACTTTTCTAGTGGGACAATCAAAGAAAGAATTCAAGCAGTACTCCCACTATTAATTCCATTATTTATTAGTTCCTTTAAAAGAGCCGAGGATTTAGCGGTTGCAATGGAAGCAAGAGGTTATCGTGGTGGAGAAGGAAGAACAAAGTATCGACTATTAAGATGGAAATTTAGGGATACAATGGTTTTATTTATATTGATAGTACTTACAAGTGGACTAATTTTATTGAGGTCATAATAAGGATGAAATGTATGCAACGTTATAAAGCAATTGTTTCTTACGACGGTTCAACTTTTTCGGGATATCAAATTCAACCTAAGGCAAGAACTGTTCAAGGTGAGCTAGAACGTGCATTGGGAATGATGCATAAGAGTGAAGAAGTGAAAGTAACTGCTTCTGGTAGAACAGATGCAGGTGTTCATGCTAGGGGACAGGTTATTCATTTTGATTCACCACTGCAACTTCCTCCGGAGAGATGGTTAAGAGCATTAAATGGCTTACTACCAGCAGATATAGCTGTTGTAGAAATTGATTCAGTACCATCAGACTTTCATGCTCGCTTTGATGTGACTGGAAAAATATATAAGTATTTTCTATATAAGAGTAAGGTAAGAGAGCCATTTAAAAGAAATTATGCTACTCACTTTCCATATGATCTAGATGTAGAATTAGTTCGAGCAGCAACTAGCTATTTGCTTGGAACACATGACTTTACAAGTTTTTGTTCTGCAAAAACAGACACCGACAATAGAATTAGAACCATTTATAAAATTGAAGTAGTCGAGAATGAAAATGAGGTAGTTTTTTCCTTCACCGGAAATGGATTCCTATATAATATGGTGCGAATTCTAGTAGGAACTTTATTAGATGTAGGTATCGGCAAGATTACGCCTCAACAAGTAGAATCGATCGTAAATGGTCGTGATCGTGCGCTTGCTGGTAAAACAGCACCTGCTCAAGGCTTGTATTTGTGGGAAGTATTCTATGATTAATTTCTTCCTAACAACTTCACCTGGTGTTTAAAAAATCCTTGACTTTGCTTCTCAAAAACGATATTATATCCTATGGTATTGTTTTTAATCCCACGATAAGCCCCGGAACTTATTGTGATTAAATAAAACGAACTTTGAATTTCTTTTAAAAAATGGAGGGTAACAAATGCGTACTACGTATATGGCTAAAGCCAGCGAAATCGAACGTAAATGGTACGTTGTAGACGCTGAAGGCAAGACTCTTGGTCGTCTTTCAACAGAAGTAGCGTCCATCTTACGCGGTAAACATAAACCAACTTTCACACCGCATGTTGACACTGGAGATCATGTAATTTTAATTAATGCTGAAAAAATCGAATTAACAGGTAAAAAGTTATCTGATAAAATCTACTACCGCCATACAGGTTATGCAGGTGGTATTAAATCTAGAACAGCTCTTGAAATGCGTACAAAATATCCTGAGAAAATGCTTGAGCTTGCAATCAAAGGCATGCTTCCAAAAGGATCTTTAGGACGTCAAATGTTCAAGAAATTGCATGTATATGCTGGAGCGGAACATCCACACGAAGCACAAAAACCAGAAGTTTACGAACTTCGCGGATAATCACTAAAGGGAGGGAATTATATTGGCACAAGTTCAATATTATGGTACAGGTCGTCGTAAAAGCTCTGTTGCCCGTGTACGTTTAGTACCTGGTGAAGGCCGTATCGTTATAAATAACCGTGATGTAGAAGATTATATTCCATTTGCTGCATTACGCGAAGTAATCAAACAACCACTTACTGCAACTGAAACAGTAAATAGCTATAATGTATTAGTATCAGTTAAAGGTGGCGGCTACACAGGACAAGCAGGAGCAATCCGTCATGGTATCGCTCGTGCATTGCTTGAAGTAGATCCTGAATACCGTGGCACTCTTAAGCGTGCAGGTCTATTAACTCGTGACCCACGTATGAAAGAACGTAAAAAATACGGTCTTAAAGGTGCACGTCGTGCTCCTCAGTTCTCAAAACGTTAATTTCAGACGTTCAAAGGCTCTTTTCACTTTGGTGGAAAGGGTCTTTTTATATGCACAAAAATATCTTTTGACCACACGTGCTAAACCTTCGGATATATGGGCAATATATCTCACTTTTTGTTCAGAACCATTAATTTTAAATAATTCAGTGTGGCTTTATTTTTTTGGTACAATATCTCATTATGTTAAAGTAGAAAAACAATTCAAATGAGTAACTTTATTTAGTAGTTCTGAGGATTTTGTTTTCTGGTTTCTTACTTAATTTATATGAAACTTCAAACTTCTTGTATTCAACCGATATAGTATAGCGATGGCTTAGTAACCAATTTCAAAAAGAATGCTAAGCAAATATTAAAAACAAAAGGTGAAAAAATGTGAATTCGAGAACGTCAAGTAAACATTCTAAAAAGGTTCTAATGATGATCGTTGGAATTGTTGTATTAATTGTTGCAGCTTCTGTAGGGGTTCTTATGAGTAAAGGCAAGGCAGAAGAGTCAAATGAGGTTCTAGACACTAAAGAACCTATTAAAGTTTCAATTGAGCAAAAGGTTGAATACGGAGATGACATTGTGGATAAAACATTCACAATACATATGGAAGATGAGTCAAAGGAAGCAAACTTTGTTGACTTAGACCCAGAGGTTGACACAATGACGGTTGGTAATACTGAACATAGATTAGAGTTGGAAGATGAAATTTTTGATGTGACAGTTGTCGTTGAAGATACTCAAAAGCCAGTGATTAAAGGTGTTAAGGATGTCATTGATTTTGAAGGGGAAGAAGTAGATATAGAAGAAGAATTGAAGAATATGATTACTGCAGAGGACCCAGTTGACGGAGAATTAGACGTAGTGTTCGAGATTCAAGAAGATAAGGAAAAAGAAAATAATTATCATGTGACGGCTGAAGCGACAGATGAAAATGGCAACAAAACAACTGAAAGATTTGAAGTTGTTGTAAAGGTAGTGGTGAAGGAAGAGAAAGAAGAAAAAGCTGAAAAGAAGGATGAGGAAAATAAGTCGTCTTCTGTAGCTTGTAAGTCGGAAAATGACACGTCAAAACCTAAACAGGAAACACCTAAACAGGAAACACCTAAGAAAGAAACACCTAAACAGGAAACACCTAAGAAAGAAACACCTAAACAGGAGAAACCTAAACAAGAAAAGCCTAAGCAGGAAGAGCAAAAGCAAGAGAAACCTAAGCAGGAAGAACCTAAGAAAGAAGAGTCTAAAGAGGAAGAATATCAATGTAGTGGGATCATCGGTCCTAATGACCCGCCACCTAACTTCCCGCCATTAAATGACCCTAAAGCTCCTCTGCCAGGTGGAGCAACACTTACGAATAAAAGTAAGTCTTACCACGAATATTCTTACAACAGAAGTCTTCCTGGTGGAGGTTCAATCTCAAAAGTGAATGTAAGTTATGCAATGTGTTATCTGTCAGTTGGCCTCAGTGGAAAAGATAACAACGGAGATATTTTTAGTTCAGAATACTTAATTGATGAAGATAAATTGTTGCATACTTACTTTGTATCAAAACCAGAGTTCACAGCTGAAGACAGATCGATCCTTTTCGAAGTTGGAAGAGCATTTGCAAAATCATATGGATTGTATTAACAGCATTACCTTGTTTTTGAAATAATCTTTGGCTTACTTTATTCATATTTCTATCAGGGTACATTTCCTTCCGTGATGGAAATGGTTAGTATTGTCATTATGCTTACGGTAGTGGCGTTTGGAATATGGAGAATTAATACATTTCGAAAATCTCATAATTAATCAAGTTTGTTCTGAATAATCGAAGAAAGTGATTCATTAGGCAAAAGTGTCTTCAACCGACACATATTAAAGATAACGGAAAATAACAATAATGTGTTATTAACAGATATATTCATTTTTAGAAGGGATAACTCCATATTTAACGAGTTATCCTATTTTTTCGCAAAAAAACCTGTGTAAAACCCTAGAAGAAAATTCATTTAGGTATAAGTAACTAAAAATATCGTTTTGGAGTTATGTTGTGCAAAGATTATGAATCTAAGATCCTGCAAAATGAAAGAAAATGACGTAAAACTAATAACAAACGCATATTGCTAGGTATTAATGTTTATTGGAGAAATTTCAGAATATTGTATAATTGGATTGTTATGAGATGTTATTTTTTTGTAACAAAAGTAAAATATTTTAATTTATTAATATAACGGTTATTAACGAAGGGAGAATGAGAGGTGTATAGGAGAAAGATAAATGTTTTGCTTATTCATTAATGATTCTCATATTGTCTGTACTGCTATCTGCTTGTAACTCATCGGAGAAAGGAGGCACCAGGGATACGGAAAAAGAAGTATCATCTGGAGTTGAGGAAAATAGGGATAATGTAGATGAAGATAAGATGAAGAAAAATCCAGAACCTGATGACGAGAAGTTAACAGAATACGAAGGCTGTAATTCTGTTTTATTATCAACGAGTCAAGAAATTAGCGGAAGTGATTTAGCTAATTGTGTTCTAGAGGCAATGATCATGCAACAAACAGGCACACATATTGTGAAAAATAATAGTGGTATAACGACGACTGTTGATTTTACATGGAATCCGTTTTTTGCAATGAGTGTAGATAATGGTCAGTTCGGTGCAGTGTTGACAGAAGATACTGGATGGATGCAAACGCATGATGGAAGATGGATAGAAGAGAATCACAACTCCACACATCCTGAAACAATCATCGCCAATACCGTTATTAAGGGCTATCGAACATTTGTAGATCCACAATTTATTGCAGAATTATTAGGGCAGGTATCGATGTGGTCTGTCGTTGGGGAAGATGATATTCCAGATTCAGATGCATTTACAAATAAAGCATGGAAACTTACTTCTGAGGATGTAATTGACATGGAAATATCGATTATATCAGAGTTGGAGTTTTGGATTACGAACGATTACTTAGCGGCGTATTTTGTTGCAACAGGAACTATTGGAGATTTAAGTGATAGATCTTCTAACACATTTACACAGTGGGGAGGAAAGGTCGAGATACCTACTCCTGAAGAGGATATCCTTGAGTAAGAGTAAGTTAAATAGGGGATGTGTAATGCGGATAAAAAATATCTTTAATTTATTTTTATTAGCTATCTTTCTTGTAGGCTGTTCAGTTACTGAAAAAAGTGCAGATGAGGAAAAAGTCAAAAATGGTCCGGTTGAACAAGAAGATAATAAAAAGGATACAAGTGAAGAAGAGCAGGTTGATGTAGTGGAAGATGCATTAGATTTAGAGACATACAAGGTACGTGATGGAGAAACTCTTATGAGACTACAACCTGGAATATATGGTGCAGATAATTATGATGAAGCGAAAGTAAAGACAGAAATTGCCGATTTCTCGACTGACATATCGGAGGATGATTACTTTGCTAGCCTACTTGCATTGGTTGCAGATGACTATCGAGATCTTTATGAACAAATAGTTAACTTTGACTTTTCATTTGACGATCCGAGTGAGGAACCCGAAGGTGGAAATAATTCTGCTGAGGCAGGAATTCCAATAGGAAAAGAAGTAAATATCGTAATCCTATTAGATGCAAGTGGTAGTATGAGGGGAGAAATAGATGGGGATACAAAGATGGTGCATGCTGTAAATGCGATAGAATCATTTGTCACGAAGCTTCCTCCTGACGTAAATGTTTCCTTACAGGTGTATGGACACAAAGGAACTAGGTAATCAAAGTGACAAATCCCTTTCATGTTCAAGTACAGAGGTTGTTTACGAACTCTCCCCCTATGATCAAGAGCAATTTAGTACAGTTCTACATGACATCGAACCAGCTGGTTGGACACCGCTAGCTGCTTCTATTGCAGCAACATATGAGGATCTACAAGCTGCAGAAGGCATGGAAAATATAATTTACATTGTAAGTGATGGGGTTGAAACATGTGATGGAGATCCTGCTGAAGAAGCAAAAAAGTTAAATTCCTCTAATATAAAAGCAGTTGTAAATATCATTGGCTTTGATGTCGATAATGCTGGCCAAAATGAATTAATGGCTGTAGCAGAAGCGGGAAAAGGGAAGTATATGACAGTGACATCTCAGCAAGAGTTGGAGGAGTTTTTTACATCAGAACAAAGGGAGCTTGAAAAAGAATGGTTACAGTGGCAAGCTGAAAATGTATCTAACTACTATAAAACCGAACTAGAAAAACGGAAACAAGTGCATGCCATCAAGAACGCCATATATGAAAAAGCAAACGAAGAAATGGAAAAACTCCTTGCCCTCACTGATTTCATGCAGACTGAATTAGACCTTGATGCTGATTCGAAGCGAAAAATAGATAAAGCAATAAGAAATCGTAATAATGATATTAGGACTTATGCACGAGAAAAGGAAAATCAATATATAAGAGAAATACAGGAACAAGCAAGAGAATCGAGAGAAGATGTACGAAAAAAAGGGGAAGAGGAAAGAGAGAAAATGAACGAAGATTAAATTTTTTGAACTTCGTATACGATAATTTCAATAGCTACGAAAATACCCACTTGAAAGTTCAAGTAGGTATTTTCGTAGCTATTGTGTCTTTATTTGAAACTGAAAAGGATTTACTTGTTCCCATGCATATCCTACTTGAAGTAGCTGATGTTCAGAAAGGTGATTTCCGATAAATTGCATCCCGACAGGCATACCTCTTTGATCTAATCCCATTGGTACAGCAAGACTTGGTGTCCCTGTTAAATTAACTGGAACAGTAAAAGGCATACAGCGTTTTATCAAATCTAAATTTTGTTCCACCCAATTCTGTGAAAATGCAGGTGTAGTAATCGGGATTGTTGGACCAAGTAATATATCAACATTCTTAAAGGCGCGGTCAAATGCTTCTACCATCATTCTTCGTGCTTGTTGTGATTTGTCATATTGAATCGCAGTTGTAAAAGTACCTGCTAAAAGAAATATACGATTGTCTGCTGCATAATCTTCAGGACGAGTTTGTAGCCAATTGAAATGGAAGGAAGAGGCTTCTCCTGTAACAATACTATAGCCTGCAAAGGTAGCCATCGTAAGTTCTGGAATGGAAATTTCTCTAACCTCCGCTCCTAGACCTCTTAGTGTTGCAAGGGCATTAACAAATAGCTTTTCAACTTCGGGATCCAATCCTTCTAAATAGTACGTAGGAATACCAATTCTTAATCCTTTTATTCCTATATTCAAATTCTCAACATAATTAGGAATAGGTACACGAAGACTTCCAGGATCATTTGGATCATATCCTGCCATCTCATTAAGCATCAATGCTAAATCAGAAACAGATCTTGCCATTGGCCCAGCATGATCTAAAGATCTCGCAGAAGGAAACATACCATAAGTGCTTATAAGTCCATATGTGGGCTTTAATCCATAAATCCCACACATAGCAGCAGGTAAACGAATGGAACCAAATGTGTCAGATCCTGTTGCAAGAGTAGTAAGCCCAGCTGCTAGAGCGGCACTGCTCCCACCACTGGAACCTCCAGGCATGTAAGAAGTGTTCCATGGATTCCGGGTAGTTCCAAAGGTAAGATCTGTCCCGCTAGAGCCTAGAGCAAGTTCATGCATATTGAGCTTACCTAACATAATCGTACCAGCAGCTAATAGTTTTTTAGCTGCTGTGGCTGTCTTTTTCGGAATGAAATTAGCAAAAAGCTTTGATCCATCTGTTGTTCGTATTCCTTTTGTATAGTAATTATCCTTAATTCCAGTTGTAATTCCGTGGAGCGGTCCTTTGTAATTCCCATGTAGAATGCTATTTTCTGCTGCTTTTGCTTGTTTTAGAGCAAGGTCATGTAGAGGAGTAATATAAGATTTAATAGTGGGATCAATTGTATCGATGCGGTTTAACATATGTTTCGTCACTTCTACGGGGGATAATTGCTTTGACTTAATTAATGGAGCTAGTTCAGAGGCAGTTAAAAAATGCAAGATCTGTCATTGCATCAACCTCTTATCTACTATTGTAATTGGAACCTTTTTATTTAACTGTGGAAATAAATGTAGACTGCTACTAGCATGGTTAATAGTAGAAAGAATGTTATAAATATGGGGAATATCTGCTTCATGGATAGGTAAACCTTGCATAGACAATTTTTGCTTGATAAAGCTATCATCGTTCATTACAACACCTCCCAGAATGAGAGTATAAGTTAATAGAGAAATAACAAATTGTTATTTTCCCTATTATATTGATTACTGCCTATTCCAGAAACGTTGTTGGGCAATAGCAGAAACAAAATCCTTTCCAAAATTAGCATTATTTGCAGCAAAAACAACACCAGCTAAGTTGTTCTTTTCGGTTGGCTGAATAAAGGATTGCCCAGTTGATGCAACACCAATTGGTTTATAATTCTTATACGCAACATGTACAAAGTTTGTAATAGCCGTATTAAACTTCGGTTGTCTTTTTGCTTGACCTCCAACGACATAAAGAGCATCGACTAAATAAGGGCTAGCTGTAAGAATTGTATGGTCTACCTTGAGTTGAGTACCATCATCACCTGTAACAGGAGCAAGTGTTTCACTAATAATCCAGTAAAATACTCCATTTTGATTAAGAGTATTAATGACACTCGTTACCTCTCTACTATTAAATCCATTTCCAACGAGAATCCCTACTTTTAGCGTTTGTGCGTAACGAGGTGTACTATATTGGCTAAGAGATGGATATTTTGTTTCAACAGATACTGGTGTAGTTGAAGGAGGGTTTACTCCAATATTTTCAGCAACAATGGTTGCAAGTTCCGTATCGATATTTCCTAACAACTCAACATTTTGCTGTCTTACAGAGGCGCTTTTCACTTTACCGAGCTGATAGCTAAACCCTTCAATGGTGTGCTCCTTCTCAATCGGTGTCAAGCTATTCCAGAAAATCCGTGGTTGTGTATAGAAGTCGAAGAACGACTTACTTCGTGCACGTATAACGTGACCTTCCACTTTCTTTGGATAGTGCTCATAGCCACCTTCTTCTGGTGGTGTCGTGAAAGGAGTATTATTTGCTAGAGAATTGTTATGGTAATTTACCTTATCAACGTCAATTCTATATCTCATTGGACCACGACGTGTATTGTTATGGAATGGACAAAGTGATTTATTGATAGGTAATTCCTGATGATTAACACCTATACGGTGGTATTGCGCACTCTGATATGCAATTAATCGTCCTTGTAATACCGGGTCATTGGAAAAGTCAATTCCAGGTACAACATTTGCTGGGTTAAATGCTACTTGTTCAGATTCTGTATGATAATTATCAATATTTCTGTTCAAGGTCATCTTCCCAATGATTTGAACGGGTACAAGTTCTTCCGGCCAAAACTTTGCGGGGTCGAGAATATCAAAATCGAATTTGAATTCATCTTCCAAGGGAATTAATTGAACCCCTAATTCATATTCAGGGTAGAAACCTTTGTCAATTGCTTCACGCAAGTCTTTGCGATGAAAATCTGGATCTATTCCACCAAGCTTTATAGCCTCTTCTTGTAGCAAGGAATGTGTTCCGAGAACAGCTTTCCAGACAAAGCGGACAAAAGTAGCTACCCCTTTTTCATTTACAAATAAATACGTATTAATGGACCACGAATCCATCATGCGATAACTTCTTACAATTCCTCGATCAGACATTACCCACATGACCATATGAATAGCCTCTTGATTATTAGCGATATAATCCCAAAACCTGTCATGTGCACCAGTAGCAGTTGGGATATCATCATCCTGTTTAGATTGATATGCATGTATTACATCCGGAAACTTCATCGGGTCATTATTAATTAATACAGGCATATCAATGGTTGTTAAGTCATAATTACCCTCTTCTGTATAAAACTTCACACCTTGACAGCGTAGATCACGCGCTGTATCATACGATCCTCTAGAGCCTTGTACGGTAGAATAGCGGATCGTTAATGGCGTCTTTTTCCCGGGCTCTTGTAGAAAACCTGCCTTTGTCACATGGCTCATCGACTGGTAACATTCAAACTCCCCATGAGCACTATACCCTCGTGCATGCACTACTCTTTCAGGTTGTTCTTCTTTAACGAAGTGTGTCATTTTTTCAAAATACCAGTAGTCCTGCAGTAACCCAGGTCCACGCACACCCGCTGTTAAGATTTCCTCATCATTTGCAATTTTAATTCCTTCATTCGTAGTCATTGGTTTTCCAGTGTTTTGTATACGATATTGGTCTAATTGTTGCTGTTTTTTATCAGTTGGAACAGGTTTTTTATTTCTTGGTGTTTTATCATCCATGTAATCACCTATCCTTTATTACTATTTTTCCTCCATGATATAATACGTGAATCAATTTCATAAATTAAACCCTTAGAGCCCCAAGGTTTTTGAGACGTAAAAAAAGGAGTACCTCCCCAAAAT
>VEFU01000239.1 GCA_007679095.1 Paenibacillus bovis | reverse complement strand
CCCTCAACCACTTATCTCCCTTCCCATTCAACCAAAATCAAAACCTCACCAACATAAAATCCCCCAACCTCTTCCAAAACTTCAACAACAACATCCAACATTCCCTGCCCAAACTAATCCTCAAACTCCTCACCTTCTTATCTCACCTATCCCTCAACTTCACCTTCATATCTTACTTCGCCCTATCAAACCCCAATTTAACCTACAACCAAATCTCCCTCCTCCACAACTTTCTTACCCTCACACTTTCCCTTCTTCTCCACACCTTGTACCTACATTCCTACCTCACTCCCCTCCACCTCCAC
>VEFU01000238.1 GCA_007679095.1 Paenibacillus bovis | reverse complement strand
AAAAAAGTTATGAGAGGTAGGATTGGGTGAGGGGAAGTATTTGTATGATGTAGATGGTTAGGAGTTGGTATGATTATATGGGAGGAGTTTGTTGTGTGTAATAGATGATAGATATATTTAAAATAGTGGAGATGTGGAGGTTGATAAGAAGAGATTGGGATGGGGTGGAGATGTTGTTGAATTGGTGGAGGGAGTAGTTCGTGAACAGAGGGGTTATGTGGAAGGTGAATGACTTCGGGTGGACTTGGGTGCAAGATTTTGGGGATAATATTAATGGAAGGGTGATGGGGATGAAAGAAAGTGGAA
>VEFU01000237.1 GCA_007679095.1 Paenibacillus bovis | reverse complement strand
TGTACATGAGAATAATTATCGCATACCACTTCTAAATCCACAGCACAATCTTTTCCACACCAATATCATCCTTCATGCCACTGACCTTCCCTGCCAAACTTCTCAACTTCCAGATCAATTTAACTACCAACCACTCCACACTATTCCCCTCCACAAAAAACAATCACAACTAAAACTTTTTCTACATCCCATCCATAACCAAACACCCAATCTTCACTCCCTTCCTCCAGGTCCAATTGGTTACACAACAAACAATCTACAACCACACTTCCCCTATATTCCTACCACTAATCATCTAGATCCCAC
>VEFU01000236.1 GCA_007679095.1 Paenibacillus bovis | reverse complement strand
TAGGGGAGAAAAATTAAAAGTAATAGAATTTATGGATGAAGAGGGAAGATGGTATGGTGTTGTTAGAAATGGATTGGAGTTAAGGGAAGAAGAAATATTGGATAGGTATAAAAGGGGTTGGTATATGGAATTATTGTTTAAATGGTTAAAAGAAGAGGTGAAAGTAGAGGATTTATATAGCGAATGGGGAAGTGGTATTTGGAATGAAGTATTTATTGGAGTAATTAGTTTTGGATTAGTAGAAATTATGAGGGTGGTGAGGGAAGGAAATGGTGAGATTTGGAGGTTGTTAAGAAGAATAGGTGA
>VEFU01000235.1 GCA_007679095.1 Paenibacillus bovis | reverse complement strand
GAAGAAGAGCGAATTTATGGTGAAGTGGACACGGAGATTGGCTTCGTAGATATGGATGAAGATGGGGATTGGTGAGGAAGATAATGAAGTAAGATGAGATAGCGTAGGGAATGGGTATGTTTTTTTATTTTTGGGTGTGTTAAAGTTGATTGTTGTTAAGAAGTTAGTTGATTGTAGGGGATGTAGAGGAGAGTGGTGGGGGAAGAGGAGGAGGGGAAGATGGAGTTGGGAAAGGGGTTTTGTTTGGGAAGTTAGGTGAGGGGGTGGGGGGGGAAAGGGAGTGTAGAGGAGGGAAAATGAAGAAGA
>VEFU01000234.1 GCA_007679095.1 Paenibacillus bovis | reverse complement strand
TCAATTTTATTGTTTTGCGCAAAGAAAAAGTCCTTTATAATGGATAAGTCAGGTGGTAAACCCGTCCAAATCCACTAAAAAGGACAAATCTCATGGACAAGATTACACGAAAAACTTCATTTGGACAATGGTTTTCACCAATTAATTTTCAATTATTTGAAGAACAGGTGAAAACATTGAAATTAGATTTCTATACGAAAAAATTAACGACAGAGTCGTTCCTAAAGTTACTGCTTTTTGCACAGCTACAGGAAGTCGAGAGTCTTCATGCACTAAGTGACTGCCTCTTCGATGACAAGCTTCAAA
>VEFU01000233.1 GCA_007679095.1 Paenibacillus bovis | reverse complement strand
GGGAATTGGGGTGAGGTGCGTGGTGGGAGTATTAGAGGAGGATATAGATGAAAAGAATAATGGTAATGTTTGATTGGTTGAATGGGGATATGGTAGCGCGATATGGATGTGATTGGGTAGATGTATGTAAGTTTGAAAGGTTAGGAGAAAAAAGAGTGAAATTTGGAAAAGCGTATGGAGGTAGTCTTCGGTGTATGGGGGGAAGAGGGGAGGTTGAGAGAGGTGGATATAATTTGGTGGAGGGGAGTTGGGGGGGAGTAGAAGGATTTGATGAGTGGATGCGACAAATTTTGAAGGAAAATGGTGT
>VEFU01000232.1 GCA_007679095.1 Paenibacillus bovis | reverse complement strand
TTCGAAAAATAGAGGTTGATACATGCTGGTAGGATGATGAGAAATATAAAGAGGTAAAGGTTGTTTGTGTAAGTGTAGTTTGTGTGGAATTGGTATTGGTTCTCTGTGAATGTATTTGGGTTTTAATTGAAAGAGTTGGTGATGTTGAAAAAGGTGTGTCTGTGGTTGTGTTGGTGTGATTAATTCAGGATGTTGGAGAGGTATATGTAAAGATGGAAGGAGTACAGTTCTATGTTGCGCAAAGTGATGAAAGGCATGAGAATAAAGGAGCGATTCTAATACTTTTGGATTGACTGCTTTTGCTGAA
>VEFU01000231.1 GCA_007679095.1 Paenibacillus bovis | reverse complement strand
CTCCCATCCTAAATCCACCGCCACCTAACTTCAAATTACTTCGGCCAAATACTACGATGCTAAAAACTAGTAAGCCTCTCATTTCTCTATCTCCACTACCAACTCCAACTCCTAAAACCCAAACCTCAACAAAACTTATTCAAACACTACTTCAACATCATTTAAAACTACTTCCACTAACACATCCAATCCCATATCCTCATTTAAATCCCCACCCTGTTCACCCCTTTCCTACCGTGCACGATTTAAACCAACATAACTCTACCATTCAACAAATCCAAGAATATCACCCACATCTCCCACCTCCAA
>VEFU01000230.1 GCA_007679095.1 Paenibacillus bovis | reverse complement strand
GTAGGTGGATTTGATGTGGAAATTACAGAAGAGGAATTTATAGAAGTGGTTAATGGTAAGGAAGTTGGGGTAATTGGGGAATGGGGAAATTTAAGAGGTGGTGATAAAAAGATGTAGAGTTTAAGAGATGTAAGGGGAAGTGTAAATTGGATAGGAGTTATTGGTAGGTGGATTATGAGGAAAAAAATGGGTTGGGGTGGGGATGGAATGGTAGTTGATGTAAAAGTTGGTGGAGGAGGATTTATGAAGAATATAGATGATGGTGGTAAGTTGGGAGATGGAATGGTGGAAATTGGTAATGACGTAGGG
>VEFU01000022.1 GCA_007679095.1 Paenibacillus bovis | reverse complement strand
GAATACATGTTGGATAAAAACTAGAGAAAGAACCTTTGTATGTTTGGTGGGTCTTAGACCCTCCAAACATACAAAGGTCACCAAGCGTAAGCGCGGTAGCCTAGTATTTTACCCCAACAATTGACTTAGAACCATTTAACTTATTGAAAATGTATTTATGTAGTATCTTAGTCTTAGGAAGGATATGAAACTTAAGTTATTGAAAATACAAGCGGAGGAAATACACAGAGACTTCTACGGGATGTACGGTAGCCGGGAGACCCCGCAGGTGCGTTCAGCACCGAGGAGGCTTCCGAACCTTGTCTAGCTCAAGCTCCTAGCGGCTAGCGACCGAGCCATTCCTTTCCCTACGATAAGTCAACATCGGCTCGTTCCTTACCGTGTTTCCTTTATCTCAGTACAGGAATGGCTCCCGTTCTTACGCCGCTGATCAGGAGCTTTCGCTTTTCTAAGCCCGCCGAAAGCGTCCACCTAGAGCGGAAATCAACTATATGAATTGGACACAATGAATATTTATAAATAATTGTTCTGCTTTTTAATGCTTTTTCACCGTAATAACTAATGAACCATCCACAAGATCAACTAAAAGCGTATCATAAGGATGAGCATTCCCTGCAATAATCTCTTTCGCTAAACGCGTTTCTATATGACTTTGTAAATATCTCTTCAATGGACGCGCTCCATATACTGGATCATACGCAGCATTTGCAATATATTCCTTCGCTGCCTCACTGATTTCCAAGCTTAGATTTTGTTCACTTAGTCGATGTTGTAATTCCTTAGCTAACTTCGTGACAATTCCTTTTATATTTTCTAAAGTGAGTGGCTTGAAAATAATAATATCATCGACACGATTTAAAAACTCAGGACGGAATGATGCTCGTAGTTGTCCAAGAACCAAATCTTTTGTATTTTCATCTAATGAATCATCCTCTCGTTGAGCTTCCAATAAATATGTGGAACCGATATTCGAAGTCATGATAACGATAGCATTTTTAAAGTCAATTCTGCGCCCTTGTGAATCGGTAATTCTTCCATCGTCTAATACTTGAAGTAGAATATTAAATACTTCTGGATGTGCCTTTTCAATTTCATCGAGTAAGATAACGGAATATGGTTTTCTTCTTACAGCCTCGGTTAACTGACCACCTTCTTCATAGCCTACATAGCCAGGAGGAGCTCCAATTAATCTAGAGACCGCATGTTTCTCCATATATTCAGACATATCAATGCGTATCATTTGTTCTTCACTATCAAAAAGTGTTTCTGCTAATGCTTTTGCTAATTCTGTTTTACCTACACCAGTTGGCCCTAGAAAAATAAAAGAACCTATAGGTCGATTAGGGTCTTTAATTCCTGCTCTTGCCCGTAAAACAGCATTACTAACTAATTCTACTGCTTCGTCTTGACCAATCACTCGATTATGAAGAATACTTTCCAGTCGTAATAATTTCTCCCGTTCCCCTTCGACTAATTTCATAACGGGAATTCCAGTCCACCGCGACACAATTTCAGCAATCTCATCTTCCGTCACTTCTTCTTTTATTAAGCGGTTTTCATCTGATTGCTTCTCTGCTAATTGTTCATCCAGACTTCGTAGTTCTTTTTCTAATGCAGGAATGCGCCCATGTCTTAATTCAGCAGCTTTGTTTAAATCATAATCGTTTTCAGCATCTTCTAATTCACGACGCAGTTTTTCTAGTTCTTCTCTTTTTTCTTTAATATGTAGAATTTCTTCTTTTTCTGTCTGCCATTTCGCCTGCATCGCATTCGCTTTTTCTTTCAAATCTGCTAGATCTTTTTGTAAAATAATTAAGCGTTCTCTACTTGCTTCATCATCTTCTTTTTGAAGTGCTGCTTCCTCTATTTCCAATTGCATTACTCTTCTTGTTACTTCATCGAGTTCACTTGGCATAGAATCGATTTCCACACGAATATTAGCACAAGCCTCATCTACTAAATCAATCGCTTTATCAGGTAAGAACCTGTCTGTTATATAGCGATTTGATAAAGTTGTAGCAGCTACAAGAGCACGATCCTGAATATTTACACCATGATGGATTTCAAAGCGATCTTTTAATCCACGTAAAATAGAAATCGTATCTTCTTCTGTTGGCTCTGGAACAAGAACTTTTTGAAACCTTCTTTCCAAGGCAGGATCTTTCTCAATATATAAGCGGTACTCATCTAACGTAGTTGCACCAATACAGTGTAGCTCTCCTCTAGCAAGCATTGGTTTCAACATATTTCCTGCATCCATTGCTCCTTCTGTTTTTCCAGCACCGACGATGGTATGAATCTCATCAATAAAAAGAAGGATTTTCCCTTCACTTTTCTTGATTTCTTGTAAAACAGCTTTTAGACGTTCTTCAAACTCACCTCGAAATTTAGCTCCAGCAATTAAGGCTCCCATATCTAATGCAAAGATTGTCTTATCTTTTAACCCTTCTGGAACATCCTTTCTTACTATTCTTTGGGCTAAACCTTCTACAATCGCTGTTTTTCCAACACCTGGTTCCCCAATTAAGACTGGATTGTTTTTCGTTTTCCTTGATAAAATCCTAATCACATTTCTAATTTCATTATCTCTGCCAATAACAGGATCTAGTTTTCCCGCTTTCACCTCTGCTACTAAATCACGTCCATATTTTTGTAATGCGTCATATGTTGATTCTGGATTTTGAGATGTCACGCGCTGTCCCCCTCTTACTCGTTCTACTTCACTCTTCATTAATTGTTTTGTTAAACCGCGTTGTTTCAAAAACTTAGTAATGTCGACATTTTCTTGTTCCCATAGTCCAAGAGCAAAATGCTCTACAGAAAGGAACTCATCCTCTAATGCTTGCTTTTCATATTCTGCATTCGTAAGTAATTGCTGTAAACTTGAAGTTAAATATTGACCTCCTTTTACATTTGAACCAGTAACTTGTGGCTTTTTATTTATTAATCGGTTTAGTTCTGTATCTAATTCATTTCGACTAACACCGAACCGTTCATATAGTTGCATAAGGAGGCTGTCAGTTTTATTTATTAAAGCCTTCCAAAGGTGATCAATATCAATTTCAGGATGATGATTACTTACTGCAGTTTGCTGAGCTTCGATAAACGCATCTTGCATTGTCGTCGTCATTTTACTCAAATCCATATTTACCATCCTCCTTTCTTTTACAAAAAAGCTCTGTTAAACTCTGTTGTTGATTTTCGCTCCTGTACACTCGCTTTCCGCGGGCACGGCCTCAGCTAACTTGGCAAAGAAAACCGCTTTGCCAAGTGGATCTTCGGCTCGTGCTGTTCCCACAGGAGTCTCGTGTACATCCGCTACAATCAACTAAGTAGTTAACACCAATGAACTTTAACAGAGCCTACAAAAAAATAGCGGACGCTTCCACCTAGGAGCATACCGCTATTATTATTTCACCATTTCTGTATTTCATCATGCACTCTATTCTAATTTAGGAAACTCCAAGAGCGATTTTAGCATAACGTGACATTTTATCTTTTGTCCAAGGTGGATTCCATACAATATTTACATCCACTTGTTTCACTTCAGGGATATCTACAAGAGCAGCATTCACTTGATCCACAATTACAGGGGCAAGTGGGCATCCCATAGATGTTAATGTCATTGTTACTGTCGTTAGACCTGCATCATCCATTTCAACATCATATACTAATCCCAAATTCACTATATCAATACCCAATTCCGGGTCAATTACTTGTTCTAAGGCACCATAAATATTCTCTTTCAAAGCCTCATCCATTTCTAACCACTCCTTTTCGAAATAAATTGCTTTCTAACATTATCATACCAAAATTATGAAAAAAATAAAGTTATACCACTTATGAATTTACTTTATGCAGCAGATGTTTCTCAAACCAATCAATGGTTCTCAATAATGCTTCTCTTGTTACTTTATGTGCAGCTTGTTCATCTACTATGAATTCAATATTAGATGGTGATTCTGCATAATCCGATTTAACCTGTTCATAAAAATTAAATGTCGGTTGAAAAGGTACTGTAGGATCTTTTTTACCGTGCCAGAAAAGAATTGGTCTTCCAGCAAGTGCTTCTGGCTGAGCAGTGATATCATATTTTCGTAAGCTAGAATAGATACTGTCAATTTGCTCCTGGGTTAGTGGAAGGTCTATCTTTGCTTTCCTAAAATGGTCTATTTGCATTCTGGCAAATTCTTCATACGCAGGACTTCCCATTAATGAAACAGCGGTATTAATCCATTTGTATTGAGTCAAAGCACCGAATGTAATTACTCCACCCATGGAAGTTCCAATTAATCCAATCCTTTCTTCTTCCACTAAACCTTTTTCTACAAAAGCATCCTTTAACGTATCTAATTCCAAAATACTGTGAGTTACAATATTCCAGAATTTAAATTGAATGATATTTTTACTTTCCCCAGTATGCCTTTCTCCATGAAAAATAACATCTGGTAAAATCACTCGAAAACCTTTCTCTGCAAGTAAATAAGCAAAGTGTAAATTATGCTCTTTCGCCGATGTAAATCCGTGGATAAAAATAATGAGAGGTAATTTATCGTTAGTATTTCCGTTTTTAACGACATGTAAAAGTGGAATGCCTTTTACAACTTCATTATGAATTTCTATCATGGCTTTCCCCCCTATGAACAATTATGCACATACTTATTTTAGCACTCCCTTCCGTTTTATTCCAAAGAGATGTGATGTAATTTGCCATATCTTTCTCGTTATTTTTATTTATTTTACACAAACAATACTATTAGAACGCAAAAGCGTTCATATTCATTCCAGCTTTCTAAATCTACAAAGGCGGTGTTTATGAATGGGTAAGAAGAGCAAATCAAAGCGTTTTATCCAGCACGGCAAAAACTCTGTAGAAAAACATGCTGAACGATTTACGTATCGTTCAACATTGGAAGAAAGGGAACAACAACGGAATGAAGACTTTTATTATGGGAGTAATGGCTAATGGGAAAAAATAGACTATTTCAAGAAGCCCGTCACTTTGTTGAAATTGCAGAAGAAGCTTTTGCAAGTGGAAGTAAGAAAGATAAATCAAAGGCAATTTCCGTAGCCAAGAATGCCCTTTCCTCTGCATATGCGAATTCAACTGTAGCTGAACAAAAGCAACTTAGAGAATTCCAAGATGCATTGGATAAATTACAATAAGCAATATTTATAAAAGGAATGTCTCAAAAATCCATGTTTTTGAGGCATTCCTTTTACCTATTCTCTTCTGAATAATCCAAACACAGCTGTAGTTTGAACAATATTAGTAAATGCGTGTGGATCTACTTCTTTAATGATATGTTCTAATTCGAACAATTCATATCTCGTTAAGACGATCATCATCATATCCTTATTTTCATTGGAAAATGCTCCTTTTGCAGGTAGAACCGTAATACCTCTTACAAGGCGACTATGAATGGCTTTTTTCAATTCAGGTGACTTTTTCGTTACGATCATCACAGTGAGTTTTTGATGACGTGTGTGAATCGCATCAATTACTCTTGTTGATACATATAATGATACGAGTGTATATAGCGCCTTATCCCATCCATATAAAGCACCTGCAGATACGACAATGATTCCATTAATAATAAAGATATATATTCCAACTGGTTTATCATTCATCCTTGATAAAACCATCGCTACAATGTCTAGACCTCCGGTAGAAGCACCCACTTTTAGCGTAATACCAATTCCAATCGCAGATATTACTCCACCAAATACAGCATATAAGAGAATATCAGCAGTTTGTGTTTTAATAGGTAAAAACTCTAGGAAAATGGTCATGAACAATACAGATACGAAACTGTACAATGTGAATGATTTTCCAACTTTCATCCAGCCTAAAATGATTACTGGTATATTAAGCAAGAACACTAATATTCCGGTAGAGAGTTGGATAGGTGTAAAATCGGTTAACACATTGGAGATAAGTTGAGCAGCTCCAGTCACCCCACTTGCGTATACATTTGCTGGAATGAGGAAGAAGTTCAAAGCAATCGCATTTAAAAACGCTCCAACTAAAACAATTATTGTAATTTTCACATGTTCTCGAACCGAAAATTGGTTATTTGACATTCCATATCTCCCTTTCATATAAAAGCAAAAATAATTTGTATTACATAATTGTACTTTTCATCAGAAGTATGTACACTAAAGGGTATAGTATAATTTTCTGAATTGTTCTTTGCAATCAGAAGTTACATTATTTTATCACGAAAGGTGATTTTTTATGAAAATGAAACTATTTGCTGATAGCGCATGTGATTTACCTCTATCCTTCTTCCAAGAAAATAACGTACAATTGATTCCTTTACAAGTTCATATTGGAGATGAAGAATATTTAGATTTAGAAACCATTCAGCCGGAAACTGTTTATGATGCAATCAATTCTGGTAAAATGCCTAAAACTTCTCAGGCATCACCACAACGGTTTGAACAAGTTTTTACCGAATTAGCTAAGTCTGGGGAATCTGGTCTATATATTGCATTTTCATCGGAACTTTCTGGTACATATCAGACGGCTGTAATGATTCATGACCAAGTAAAAGAAGAGTATCCAGACCTCGATCTAACTATTATTGATTCAAAATGTGCTTCGATTGGTTATGGTTTATGTGTACAGGTCGCAGCGAAGTTACTGAACGAAGGAAAAACAAAAGAAGAAATAATAGAAAATGTTACATTCCACTGTGAACATATGGAGCATTTATTTACTGTTGAGGATTTAGACTTTTTAGCTAGAGGTGGAAGATTATCAAAAGCTTCTGCATTTCTTGGCGGATTACTAAATATAAAACCACTTCTACATGTCGAAGACGGAAAGTTAGTACCTATTGAGAAAATCCGAGGTAAGAAAAAATTACTGAAACGTATTATCGATTTGATGGAAGAGCGTGGCGAAGACCTGGCTAACCAGACGATTGGTATAAGCCATGGAAATGATATAGGGATTGCAAATGAAATTAAAGCAATGATAGAAGAACGATTTGGTACAAAGAATTTCTATATTAATATTATTGGTTCCGTTATTGCTGCTCACACCGGTCAAGGCACATTAGCAATATTTTTCTTGAACAAGAAACAATAAAAATGTTGTTCTCATCATTTTCTCCTGATTCTTGGTAATACTATTAACTGTTTAGCCCAAGAAAGGAGAAATTCAAATGCGCTATAATACATCTGATAATGACAAAAAAGCAAAAGATAATCAACGTGTCCATGAAGAAAAAAATGAACTACGTGAAAAGAACAGACAAGCAGGAAAACACCAATATTCAAAAAAGACTGACCATCTCTAATTTTAAAGCCGCTAAGTATTTCGATACTTAACGGCTATTTTTTATGCATAAATAATAATCAACGGGGTATATCAACTATGTAAGAAAAAAACCTTTTACAACTAAGCTAAAGGGAGTGCTATTATGTCTCAAAACAACAAAAACACGATGCCTAAACAACAGCAAAACAAACAACCTGGGATTCAAAGCGAAATGAACCCTATACCAGAATCAATTAAATCCACTTATAAAGGTAGTGGCAAACTTACAAATAAAGTTGCCATTATCACTGGTGGAGATAGTGGAATAGGTAAAGCTGCAGCACTTCACTTTGCAAGAGAAGGTGCTGATATTGCCATTTCTTATCTTAACGAGGATTCTGATGCTGAATTAACAAAGCAGGAAATTGAAAATGAAGGAAGAAAATGTCTATTAATTCGTGGTGATATTGGACAAGAACAGCACTGCCAAGATATCGTCAAACAAGTAATGGACACCTTTAATCAAATTGATATTCTTGTTAACAATGCAGCAGAACAACATCCACAAAAAAGCTTGCTTGATATTACAGAAGAGCAATTAGATAAAACGTTTAGAACAAATATTTACTCTTTCTTCTTTTTAACAAAAGCAGCATTACCACATTTAAAAGCAGGAAGTTCAATTATAAATACTGCATCCATTACTGCTTATGCAGGAAGCCCTGAATTACTAGACTACTCCTCAACGAAGGGAGCGATTGTTTCTTTTACTAGGTCATTAGCTATGTCACTAGCTGAGAAAGGAATCCGAGTAAATGGTGTAGCACCAGGACCTATTTGGACACCACTTATCCCTGCTACTTTCGATGCAGAAAAAGTAAGTAACTTCGGCTCCTCACAACCAATCGGCCAACGTCCTGGACAACCATCCGAACTAGGACCTGCTTATGTTTATCTAGCTTCTGAAGACTCTAGCTATGTTACTGGCCAAATGATTCACATTAACGGAGGATCTGTTATTAATGGATAAACAACGTTCGTGTAATAAAGCTGATCCACATGCACAGATATTTTTTTGAAAGTCGCTGGGACAAAACGATTTGATTGAACAAAGTAATACGAATGAAAATCAAAAACCGAACTATCTTTGATATAACTCATGATAGTTCGGTTAATATTATTCTGGTATACGATTTTTCCCACGCTTCCAAGCGATGTACATAAAGAGTATAAATGATCCAAAAACCGCAAACAACGCAATAATAAACCACACATTAATACCGCTTTTATCGGTTAGTTTATAAATTTCCATTCCTTCACGATCAATAAATATTTTATATTCCCCATTATCACTTCGAACTAAATCCGTACCTAACAAACCACGTAATTCTTTTTCATCCTCTAAATCACTAGCTGGGATAATAAAGTTCTGATCTACATCTGTATTATTAATTACTACTACGACTGTATCAGATTCATACTGACGCTTAAAAGCAATTAGCCCATTATCTTCATGCAATATATCCATTGAACCTCTAGTTAATGCTGGTTGTTCTTGTCTAACCTTCCCTAAATCAGTGATAAAGTCAATTAACTCCTCATCTGTTCTGAAGTTCATTAATGGTATATTTTCCGGTGCCTCTCCACCATTGACTGCAATTTCGGTAGCATAGAAAATGACTGGGACAGATGGTTGTGTATATAAATATGTCAATGCTAATTTCCAAGAAGATCCCGGAAAAGCCCCACTCTCTACCATGTCCCGAGTAAATCTAGTTGTATCCTTATTGTCAAAGAACACCTCTTGAATCCCAGATAAATCACTATTTTCCTTTGTTAACTCCAATAATGATTGAGCAGATTTGTTTGTATTCGAAAATGCATCTCTTAAAGGTTGTACTAATGAAATTGTAGAAACACCATCGAATCCTGCACTGTAAAGTGCTTTCATATCTGTATCACTTAACACTTTATCTTGCGCTGATACATAAAAGTTTTCATTTTCTTGCTTCATGATTTCAATAAATTGTTTCCAAAATTCAATCGATCTTGATTTTACATTCGGTATTTTATACCCATCAATTTCTGTATTTTCAACCCACCATTTTGCAGCATCATGTATATCCGTATTTGAATAATTAGGAAGAACAGGAAACTCTAAAATTATTTTTATTCCTTTATCGTGTGCTGCTTTAACTAATTTGTTAAATTCTTTCATTGTACCAAAGTGTTGTTCTGGACTGTAATAATCAGTAATCCATTGTCCATGATATCCACCATCTTCATTTTCAAAGATTGATGATAATTGTATAACTGTAAATCCCATGTCTCTTAAATAGTCTAATCGCTTTTCAATACCGGCAAAATCGCCACCATTATAACTATTTATGTCTTTCATATTCACTTCGAAATCATTCTCACTATTACCATTATAAAATCTATCGACGATGAGCGAATAAATAATTTCGTCTTCCCATTTTCGGTCCTCTACTTCATCTGCTTGAACCGTTACTGTAGTGAAGATAAGTGAAAAGAGTAACAATATACTAAATGTTTTTTTCAACAAGGTGAAAAACCCCCGAATGTGTACTACATTTAAAGCGTAGTTTAATATACTTTCATGTTTTGATGCCAACTATAAAATTGATCTGGTTGCATTGGCTTTTCTACATAGTAGCCTTGGACAAAATCACAACCGATTTTCGTTAATAAGGTTAATTGATCCTTTGTCTCTACACCTTCTGCAACAATGTTTAACCCTAGTCCATGTCCCATTGTCATAATGGCATTCACTATTGCAAAATCTGGAGAATCCATTCTAAAGCATTGAATAAAAGAACGATCAATTTTCAAATGATGAATCGGTAAATTCTTCAAATAACTTAATGAAGAATACCCTGTACCAAAATCATCGATTGATATATTTACTCCTAATTCTCCTAGCTTTCTCATCATTTCAATTGTATCTGAGGCATATTTTAGCATAGCGCTTTCTGTTAATTCTAAGTACAAGTATCTTGCCTCTAAACCTGAATATTCAAGTGCGGATTTCACTTCATCAATAAAGCGGTTATTTTGAAGTTGGTGGGCAGATACATTTACAGAAACACATAAATGTGGCATCCCATCATTTTGCCATTCCTTAATTTGTTTGCATGCTTTTTTTAATACCCAGTATCCAATTTCATGAATCATGCCTGTTTCTTCCGCTATAGGAATGAACGTCGTTGGCGGAATCAACCCTAGCTCTGGATGATTCCATCTTAGAAGTGCTTCACATGTACTTAATTCTCTTGATTGTGTATTAATAATTGGCTGATATGCGATAAATAGCTCATCTTTTTCTAATGCTTTACGCAGACTACCTTCTATTTCTAACCTTCTTACCGTCTCTTTATTCATGTCTTCTGTATAGAATATTAAGCTATTTCCACCTTGCTGCTTCACATAATTCAATGCAAGATCTGCATTTTTCATTAATTCCATCGTATTATGACCATCATTTGGAAATTGACTAATACCAATACTTCCTGTAACGAAAAACTCTTGATTATCGTATAAAAAAGGCTTTTGAATAGATTTCAATAATGCTTTGCCAATTTCTGTTGTATCTAGAATCGGATTTTTTTCAGGTAGAATAATAGAAAACTTGTCGCCACTAAATCTACCTAAAACTGCATTTTTCGGTATTTCAGCGGATATGCGCTTAGCTAATTCTTTTAAAACCATATCTCCTGCTCGGTGACCAAGCATATCATTAATCGATTTAAATCGATCCACATCCATAAACATAACATGAAATTTCGCATTGATTTTTTTAGCCTTTACGACACATCTCTCTAATATTTCATTAAATCTCATCCGATTAGGTAAACCGGTATCTTGGTCAAAATAAGCAAATCTTTCCATTTTCTGTTCCATTACTTTTTGCTTCGTTATATTTCTACCAAACACAAACATTTCCACCACTTCATCTTTTAACAAGATTGGAACAAGGTGAAATAAATAATGTTCAATATTGCCAGATTTATTCTTTACATCTATTTCAAATTCCACCGTTTTCCCACGTAATGCTCGAAAAAAGTGTCTTCTAATCGGAACATTATTATTAGGTAGAAAATATTCTACTGATTTCCCTTTTACATCATCAATATTCATGCCAAAAGCTGTTGAAAAAGCATCGTTTATACTTGTAAAACGCCCCTCTATATCTGTTGTAAAAGCTACTTCCGGAAATTTTTGATAAATGGATGTATAGTAATCATTTGTTGCGTTCAATACGGTAGAAACTTTTCCATACTCATTATTCACATGTGAAAAAAGTCTAGCAAATTCATCCGTATTAGGAGTAATTAATGAATGTTTGTAATCATTTTCAGGTTTTTCAACATTAAAAACAGTAAATCTAATAGATACTTTAGATAACGGATTATTGCTCAAATCTTCTTCTATGTTTTTTTCGCTAATTACAGCATGTGGTAATGATTTTAGTAGTATTTCAATACAAGATGCGGAATCTATTACATTATCACCTGGTTTCGTCACTTCAATAAACAATGATTTATAATTAGCGAGGTTTTGTTTATGTATGAAATTAAGTAAACCATTCTCATCTTCAAATAAATGGTCATACGATGTAACCAAGTTACTTTCACCACCAATTAGATTTTCGACAAAATACTTTAAATTACAACATATTTTCATTTTAAAGAAGAATAGCAAATAAGTCATCTAAAATCTATATAAAAAGTAATGAATATTATATTTCTTCATCAAAAAAAACCGCAAAATGCGGTTCTTTTTTGTCTTACTTATCAAGCAGCCCAATTCCATCCAATAGGTAATCTTGCCCCTAAATAGAATGTGACAATAAAAGCAATAATCAAAATAGCCCAGAAAATCCCCGTCTTTTTATTAAGGTTTGTACGAACTAGCACCATCTCCATCATCGCTATGATGACTATTCCTCCAAGAAACTTAAAACCATATAAGGCAGGATCAAAATCACTGTGTCTTGCAAAAAGCGTTACACCTGTAGCAATAATTAATAGATAGAACACTCTTAAAATCATTTGCACTATTTTAGTCGCTTTTTTATTTCCACTCTTAAGCAAGAATAATGCAATGACAAATAAAATTATTGCTATTGCCCAAGTCGTAATATGTGCATCTGTGCGATCAAACACGTAGTTTCCTCCTATTCATGTACGAAAGTTATTTTATCTAGATTTACCTAATAGTACCATAATTACCATCATATCTATAGAAATACATCACTATTTCACAATATTGTTTAATCTACCGATATTTTCAATAGTAATCTCTATTTCATCTCCACTTTTCAGGAATCGCGGTGGATTAAAACCTTTTCCAACTCCAGCAGGTGTACCAGTCGCAATGATATCACCAGGTTCCAATGTCATTCCTTGAGATAGCACGGATATAACCTCTTCTATTGGAAAAATAAAATGCTCTGTATTCGATTTTTGACGGATTTCACCATTAACCTTTGTTTCAATTTGTAACTGATTCGGATTTTGGATACTATCTTTATGGACAATCCACGGTCCAATTGGACAAGAAGTATCTAGGCTTTTACCGATAAAAAACTGTTGATGACGTTGCTGTAAATCACGTGCAGTAATATCGTTAAGAATTGTATAGCCAAATACATGCTCTAAAGCATCTTCCTGCTTAATTCCCTTACCTGCTTTCCCAATTATGACTGCTAATTCACCTTCATAATCCAGTTCAGAAGTAATATCCGCATGTGCATCAATTATTGCATCATGACCAGTCACAGAAGTTGGTGCTTTCGTAAAAACCATTACATGCTCTGGAATTGAAGCTTCTCCACCCATTTCTATTGCATGATCACGATAGTTTTTACCAACACACATGATATTTTTTTGTGGCTTAGGTATAGGAGATAACCATTGAATTTCTGTTAATGGGATAGAATATTTGTGAGAAGCTTGAGCCTCTCCCCACTCTATCAAACGAGAAATAGATTGTATAAATGATTCTCCTTCTTTAATACCTTCTAAGAGAGATGCAGGACAATCTATCGCACTGTCTAAAGATAATTGTTCTATATCCCAGACATTCTGGTGCTCTTCATTTAATACACCTAACTTTTCTTTGCCGTTTGAATTAAAAGTAATAAATTTCATTTTTCCTCTACCCCTTTGATTTTAGTACGTCCATAGGTTAATAGACGCCACACCTTTTCTACAGGTCCCTGTTTGAATTTCCACAACCAAATTTCAGCTAAGATTACTTGAATAATAAAAATGGTTATTGCGAGTAATGTCCCTGTCTGCATGGACATTTCTCCATAAAGCCCCAATCCATATTGGTAGAAAATGAAAGTCCCTACAATTGACTGCGTTAAATAAATAGTTATCGACATTCTTCCAGCAGATGCTAACGGCTTCAATATTTGCACAACATACTTATTTGTCATTAGTAGAACAACAATTGCTATGTAAGCAAAACTTAATATAGGTCCACCCAACATATCTTGTACATATTGTAAACTCATAGAAGGTTCTATATAAAATGGAAGCATTTTTATTAACAACCCTATTGGTAAGGTAATAACTAAAAGGATTGTCCAACCTTTTCTTTGTTTATTTGCTTTCTCCAGCCATTGCTTTTTAGCAGCACCTGCACCTATCATCATTAATGGCAATATCATAATCAAATAAACAATGAATCCACCGATGTTATTGTTAACAGACCAATCTATGAATCTCTGTTGTGTTATTTCCCAAAATGTTCCGGTTGCATATGTAGTCTCTGCTTGTTGAAGTGCTACTATATCTGTAAAATCACCAAGTGCCGAGACGTCAATCATGCTAATTATGACTAACATTCCACTTAAAAATAGCTGAGGTATTATGTATACAACTGCCCCAATCGTCATTAACATGGTACCTGATAGCTTCATAAGCAATAGCAATACAAGACCCATGATGGCGTATGTAATCAAAATATCCCCATGCCATACGAAGAAAGCATGTAAAATCCCAATGACTAGAAGAACAATAAGTCTCCTGATACTAATTTTATAAAAGGAAATACCTTTTAATGCACTCCTTTTTTGCATGATAACCATCCCGTAACCGAACATCATTGCAAATATTGGATAGAAACTAGCTTGTACAAAAATATCCAGCCAAGTAAATACAGCAAGATCCCCATATTTCCACCATTCATAAGGATTGTAATATCCAAATGGTGAGTGAAAACTAATCATATTGATTACTAATATACCTAATAATGATAATCCCCTTAAAACATCTAGAGATTGAATACGATTGGATATACCAACCTGCTCTATGTTCCCCTTCATCCATCATGTCTCCCCTATATGTATTCATACTCCATTACATTTTACCTTCTAGGCAATTTAATCACAAATTCTTTTTATCTTCATAGAATACATTGAAAATCAATATATACAAAGGATGTGAACGGCAATGCCCGGTTTTGTTGGAGCCGTTCAAATAATAAGTATAGGTTCTTCAGGTGTTTTCAATGTAGGTGATGTGCTCCAAATTCATCCTGTTTCTAATTTAAAAACATTTGCAGGAGCCGGATCGTTCATCACTGGTGATGAAATTAAAGTAACAAACGAGTATTCGTCTGTAAATGTATATGATCAAGATGATATGGATCAAGGAATACTGTTTACATTATAGAAATTCCTCTTGAAATGAGGTGACGAAACTTGAACATCCATGTTCAACAAACCATTCAGATTCATATGATTAAAATAAGTGGAATTACGAATTCGTCGGTTTTTCAAATCGGAACATCCGGTATCATCACTCCAGTATCGAATTTATATAATACTGGGGATTTCGAGGAACCTGCACCAGAAGCAGTACATTTAACAGAATTAGAACAATCACCACTACAAAGTATCGTACCTCTGTAAATACTCTTCTCAAAAAGGAGGATGGTGAAAATTCAGTATTATATTCAACAACTATTTAATCATGTTCAACGACAGCAAGAGGAAATCGCGAAGCTTCAAGCAGCTGTTGAGGAATTAACAGCTGAAATAAAGAGATTAAAAGAAACTCCTGCTATTACTGTAGAGAGGCTTGAATATAAATTTGACCAATTAAAAGTCGAACAATTAGAAGGTACTTTAAATATTGGATTAAATCCATCTGACTTAAGCAAGCATATTGAGGATCTCGCAATCCCTAATCAAACCTCATATGAAAGGCTAAATGAAAAAGCACAGTTTCATCATCCGTTATTAAATGAGATTAGGAGTTATGTAGATACACATGTAGATGATATTATTCAAAAAATAGAATCTGAAACAGGGAGGAATATAGATCCTTCCTACCATGAGATTATTAGAAAGGATATCCATAAACAATTACCAAATAGAATTGAACACTACTTACAGTATTTTTCGAAACAAAATAGGGATATACCACAGGAAGAACTCTCAAAAATGACGTATGATACGATTATAGCTGACATAAATAAAGGAATTCATGCTTTTATTTCCCAGTTACCTAAAATGAATGAGGAGGAAGGATAATATGGAGCTACATGTAGTCAATCACGAATTAAGTGTTGGTAATATTGAAGTGGGTGGTGTGACAACTTCCTCCTTATTTTTGATAGGTGATGCAGATTGTATTAACCTTTCTTCTGCTTTCGATACGCCACCTGAATCGTTAATCATCGGACCAATTGTTCCGCTAGCTCAGGAAGGTTAATATGTGGAAACGTAATTCTTTCGTTGACCATATTCATGTATACGGACTGCTATCAAGTTCAATTCTTCAAATTGGTGATTCACAAAGGGTCCATTCCGTAAGCAATGCATTAGCCGTACAAAGAGAAAAGGAAATATTTTATGGGAATGAAGGAGATTTAAAACAATTTCCTTTATTTTTAGAACCACTAAAAGACGCAAGACCATTAATTCACCCCCCACAAATTATGAAATACCATGTATTACCTAATATTAATGTCGGAAATATTAAAATCAAAGGTATTTCAGCATCAGCGGTAGTTCAAGTTGGAAATACAGCAACAGTAAATATGCAATCAAGAGTCATGCATATTCGTCAACTTACCAATAATAGATCCGGTGATAAGAGAAAGGATGGATGATATGCCTTCCATAGTTGGTCCTGTACAAATCCTTAATGTTGAAGGTGGAGTTGTTCATTTTGGTGATACAGCAATTATCTCTCCAAAAACAGCTTCTAAATCAACAAGTGGGTCTGGAACAGGTAGTACAGGTGCATTAGTATCTGTCATAAATGGTGTAAGTGCCAATGCGACGGTTGATTCAAATTTAATCGATCAGCCAACTGTTGGCAATAATTAATAGGCTGTTCTCTCATTGTTCTATGTATCAGAACCTTGAGGAGAACAGCCTATTTTCACATTTTAATAAAATCACTACTATCGAAGAAATATAAATATTTCTCTGCTACAGTTTTACCTAAAATTTGTTCTAAAGCACGGGTATAAAAAGCAATTTGTACTTCATAGCGTTTCTTTAAAATGGGCTTTGCTTCGGAAAAACCTCCTGGAAATTTCCCTTGAATGACATCCGTTTTGTAATCAATGAGAGTGATTCCATTCTCATCTTCCATTACACAATCAATAATACCTTGAACAAGCACATTTTCATCTAATCCATCCCAATTCGAATAGATTTCACGTGCAGGTATCCCAATTGTAAATGGCACTTCTCGTTGTACGGATTGCGCAGTAATAATTCGTTTTCCAAGATCTGTTTCAAAAAACTGAATTATTTGATCTACTGTTATTGCATCAGCTTGTTCATTGGTTAATATTTCTTTTTCTACTAACTCTGCCATTAGTTGTTTAACGGATTCAATAGTTGGCTGCCTTTCCATGGATATATGTTGCATGACGGTGTGCATTGCCGTTCCACGTTCAGCCGGAGACAGCTCTCCTTTATCACTCATAAACTTTGGACGATTGAAGAGGAAACTTTTATTAGGCTTTATTAACTGAGTACTACTTGCCTCATCTCGTTGTTCTGCCATTCTTTTTAGCTCTGTAACAGACTGTTTTGACATTCTTTTTGTAGCAAGTGGATGTGAGTAATTCCAATTAAGCCTCTCGTAAATCGTATCTTTATAATCCGTTTCAACAGCTACTGGTTTCCCCTCTCGAACAGCTTCAAACCACTCTGTTGTATCTTTCTCTTGTTCCATCTCATCTAGCAACTGTAGTTTGGATATTATTTTAATATCCCATCTTGATGGGTGATTGCTTATTTCATGATCACTATTTTCTACATCAGCTTTCCGAATATTTTCTGCATCACGATGCCTTACAAGTGATACGCCTATCCAATCTAAATATGTGTTAGCCTTGATTCTATCGTATTCTGGAAGGAGCCATGTATCATGTTGAGTTGCTCTCATCCAACGTTCCATGCTCTTCTCGACATTCGCCACAGTCCCAATTAAGTATAATTTCTCCTTCGCTCTCGTTAATGCAACATATAAGATACGCATTTCTTCTGCGATTAACTCGACTCGCTCTTTGCGCTTGAAAGCAAGTTCAGGTAGTGACGGATAAGATATACGTTTTACTGGATCAATATATTTACTAGCAAAACCAAATTCCTTATCAAATAGATAACTACTATTAATGTCCGTAAAGTTAAATTTACGAGCAATTCCACTAACAAAAACAACTGGAAACTCTAAGCCTTTGCTTGAGTGAATGGTCATCACCCGGACAACATCCTCTTGTTCTCCAATTGCCCTCGCTACCCCTAAGTCATTGCCACGATCTCTCATGCGATCGATAAAACGTAGAAACCGGAAAAGCCCACGGAACGATGTTTCTTCATATTGTCTGGCCCGATCATATAATGAACGTAAATTAGCTTGCCTTTGTTTACCACTTGGAAGACCACCAACGAATTCATAAAAACCCGTATCTCGATATAGTTGCCAAATAAGGTCTGATAACGCTCCGCTCCTCGCCATTGTTCTCCAACCTTCTAGCTTCTCAAATAATTGAACGATATGTTCAAATGTTTGCTCGTAAGCTTTTGGTGAATCATTCTGTATGAACGCTTTTACGGCATCGTAATAACTCCCTTTTTTGGACTGTAAGCGGATATATGCAAGCTGTTCTTCCGTTAAGCCAACGATAGGTGATCTTAATACAGAAGCTAATGGAATATCTTGGTCAGGATTATCTATTACTCTTAATAGAGATAGCATGATTGCTACTTCTGTAGCTTCAAAATAACCAGTCGACATATTTGCATACACTGGTATTCCTGCATGTTTAAACTCTTCCATTATGTCAGGAACCCATGAAAGGGAACGTACTAAAATAACAATATCTTTATAGTTAATATTCCTTTTCGTTTTCGTTTTTAAATCATATATCTGAGCCTGCTGATCAATTAAACCTCTAATTTTTTGAGCCATACAGCGAGCTTCAAGCTTTGCCTTCTCCAACTCAACTCGATTTAGTCCGTCCTCTATGCTCTCCTCTTGCTCATCTGTAGAATCATCTGCTTGATCAATTAGTAATACTTCAATAGGAAATTCTTCTTCATCAGGGTAGCCTGATCCTTTTACAAGTTCAACATCTTCACTATAATCAATCCCTCCAACATTAGGCCCCATAATTTGTTTAAAGATGAAGTTTACGCCATCTAGGACCTCTTTGCGACTACGGAAGTTTCGTGAAAGATCAATTCTTAAGCCAGAGTTTTCACCTGTTTTTGTAAAGCGTAAATATTTACTTAGGAATAATTTTGGCTCCGCAAGACGAAAACGATATATGGATTGTTTAACATCGCCTACCATGAATAGGTTTCCATCATACTCTCCATCTGCAGATACGAGATACAATATTGTTTCTTGTACCATATTTGTATCTTGATACTCGTCAACGAGCACTTCTTTAAACAGTTTTTTATAACCTTTAGCAATTTCTGAAGGTGATATAACAGAATTATCCCCTGATTTATCCATGAGAATTTGTAAACAGAGATGCTCTAAATCAGAAAAGTCAACTAAGCCTTTCTCCGCTTTCTTTTTCTCAAATTGGATAGAGAAAGTCTTTACAACCTCTACTAATTGGAAAATTACACCTTTCATCGCAGCAATATCTCGCAAATAAGTTTCAGGTCGGCGGGAAAAAAAGTCCTTCTTTAACTTATCCAATATCGCTTTTGCCGATTTTCTTAAATTATCCGCTTCTTTTATTAGTTCAGCTATATATTCATCACCTTTACAAGTCTTCGCACGCGAGAAACTCCAATCATTCATTACTTCGTAAAGGTTGTCCCATCCATTTGATGCAGCGTCTATAAGTTTATCAACAATCGCAATATCATCAATATAATTTTCTGCCCGTTTATCAGGTCCTCCAGGGATTTTAGTTAGTTCTAAAGCTTGTTGTATCAACTGTTTTGCTCCGGCTAATTGCAGGAAGATATCATCCATAATTACCTGCATAAAAGGCAGTTCTTCTATATTCATATGTTCATTAACATCATACATATCGACTACATTGTTAAGCCATTTTACTGGTTCTGGATGCGAATGAGCAAAATCATATAGTTTTGTTATTAATGTTTGTAGAGCAATATCTGTTCGATCATTTGTAAAAGTATCAACAAGCTGAAAAAACTTTATATTATCTTCTTTTCCATATTCCGTTTCAAAGAGTTCATCCAGAACTTCATCTCGTAATAAATCTGCTTCCGTCTGATCAGCAATTCGGAAACCGGGATCAATATCCACCATGTAATAGTGTTTACGGACAACTTCAAGGCAGAAAGAATGCAAAGTAGATATATGAGCACTATTAAGAAGGCCGAGTTGTTTTCGTAAATGACTAGAAGTTGGATTAGCGTCTATTGCTTTCTCTAATGCCTCTCCAATACGGTGCTTCATTTCTGCAGCTGAGGCATTCGTAAATGTAACTACTAGAAGTTCATCCACATTTATTGGGTTTTCCTCCGCAATAATCTTCTGAATGATTCTCTCAACTAGAACTGCAGTTTTCCCTGATCCAGCAGCTGCTGCTACAAGAATATCCTGGTCTTTAGCCATAATTGCTTTCCACTGATCATCCGTCCATGTTACGTGTTCAGGTTTTACTGGAAGTGTAGTTTTCAATCGTTATCCCCCTCTTCACGAAGCTGAGCAAATATATCTGCAGAGCTTTGCCGGATAATAGGTCGATATTGGTTATTTTCAAAACTAGGATCGATTTGGCATACAGATTTAAATGCACAAAACTGACATGGAGTCCGATTACCTAATCGATATGGATTAATATCTACCGTCCCAGACATTATTTTTTCTCCGGATTTCTTATACATATTTCTTACATATTTCCTCAATACTTTAAACTCATCTGGATTGGCCGTATTAGCTTTTGACCTTGATGATAAGGAACCATCTTTATTAATACTTGCGTTAATTATATTTGAACTTCCAGATTCCAATGATTTATCCATTAAGCGAATAATATTGGCGTCACTCAGTAATAAGCCTTGCATTTTAAACTTTTTCAAAAGTTCATTCTCAATTTCATCAAGTGAAAGCATATTTTCACTATTAATCATCGGATTATGAACATGGAAATATAATACCCCTGCAGGAGTAGCATCCATTCCAATTAACTGGGAAGAATGAGTAATAACAATATCTAAATACGTAAGCATCTGCAGTGCTAACCCATGATATACCTCTGTTAAGTCGATAGCCCTATTGCTAGATTTATAGTCAATTACTCTTAAATAAACACCATTTTCATCCTCTGCTTTATCTACTCGATCAATTCTGCCTTGCAATTGCATTTTTGTACCATTGTTAAGCACAAAACTTAATGGTGGTAATTCGTTTCTAGGTCCAAATGCTAACTCTAAGCCGATTGGCGTAAAATCACTATTTTTTGCTTGGTTACTTAATGCAAAGGAAGCTCTACTAATAACTTGTTCTAATTTCCTCTTAATGTAATTATGTCGGTTAGAACTTAGTAATATTTGATTTAGCAATTTCGGAGCCAAGCTTTCAACAGCGCCTTTTGCTAATCTGTCACACTGCTCTTTTGTAAGCTTTGCCCATGATAGACCTTGTCGTGCAACTTCTTCTGCAATCCACTTTAGTGCACCATGGAAAAGTTCGCCGATATGTGGAGCCTCTAATCTATACATGTCTCTTTCGCGCAACTTCAAACCATACGATGAAAAGTGTGCAAAGGCACATCCATGAAAGTTCTCCATGCGCGATACACTCGCTAACATTTCTTCGCCGTATAGCTCCTTACTCGTCTCTTCCTTTAATCTTCTAGTTTCATTTTGATAATAAAGACTGCTTAATACTCTTCTTGCTTTTAGTTTCTCATTCGGATGTTGCATATAAAAGTTATATACATCCCACCAAAAGTCAGCAATTGGATAATTTCGTTTTAATAATTGCAATTGTCCTGTCAAAAAAGCGATAGCTGTGTTTGGATGTGAAATATATTCCAGCTGCTCTTCAGTAGCTAATTCACTTGGTTCATTTACTACATTCGTTTCCTGCATATGCGGGAATAATTCTTTCAATCGTTTTATATAAGGAGACGGTAATAACGCCTTTCCTTCTTCATTTGCTAGTGGGAATGATACATACAATTTCTGTTCCGAAACTGTAAATGCTCGATATGCAATAAACTCCTCATCAAATAATTTCTTCTTTATGGTGGGTGCAATCGTTAAACCACTAGAAATCAATTCCGTTCGGTCATCTTCCGACAGCACTCCCTCCTCCGTTTTCTTTGCTGGCATTACTCCGTCATTAAGTCCAATAACGAACGCTGCCTTTATATTTGATACACGAGAAAGCTCAATATCAGCTATAAACACCTGATCAATTGCAGGAGGAATCAAGGAAAATTGTGATGCCTCAAGTCCTGCGTCAATAATTGCGATAAATTCCTCCATGGATAAGCGCGCTTCACCAAATATCTCAACAAACTGATCTAATAGCTCAATCACTGCAATCCATGCTTGCTCATGCTCACGAGCAGTTGTCAGGTCACCTTTCTCTTCTGCCACTTTACCCCGCTCAGCTAATTTTTCAGGAATATTCAATTCCTCTAAAGTTACATAGATTGCCTCACAAAGCTCGCGACCGTTTTGGGCATTTTTTAAGCGTTTTGCTAAAAATGAAATGGGTTCGACGATAATATTTCTAGATTCGTTTATTTCATCTTCTAATGCTTTCTCTGCATCAGTTTGCGGTAAGCTCTCTAGTTCAAATCCCTGAAAACGTCGATATGTCCAGCTTGTTTTTTCTGTCCACCTATTCCCTTTTATTCCGTATGCTAATACATAATTTTCAAGTCGATCCATTTGTTCCCGCATTTGAGGAATATTTGAATGCAATGGAAATAACAGGTCCGTTTTGACTGCTCTAAATACAGGTTCATAGCGCCAGTTACTATGAATTACTTCCAGCATACTTCGAATTAACTCAATTAACGGGTGATTTAACATTGGACGTTTACGATCAATAAAATATGGGATTTCATAATCGTAAAAAATGGTTTCAATTATATCCTGATAGTCTTGTCCATTCCTCATCAATACTGCAATATCTTGGTATCTGTAATTGTAATCCATTAAAAGCTTGCGAATTTCACGAGCTACTCCTTCTATTTCTGCTCTCCGATTTGCTGCTACTTTCAATTGAATAGCTGTAGTGTCATTAAAGGGTTTTACTGGTCTCTTTTCGAAATGATGTTCTAAATGCTGTAAACTATCGTCCTGAAAACGTGGAGTTTCAGCCAAATATACATCTTCTTCTATTTCAATATTTATATTCCTTGCAAGTTCGAACAGGACGGAATAAGTTTCTCCTGTAATCCTGAATAAATGTAAATCCTCAGGTATTGTTCCATATTTATAAGGGCGATCAAGAGTTAATGCAACAGAAACTCGATGGCAATGGCTCATTAATTTTTCGATTACTTGATATTCTTGTGGTGTAAAATCATGGAATCCATCTATATAAATTTCTGCATCACGTAAATAATTTGACTTTTCAATTGCATCTGTCAGTAATGTTAAATAGTCATTCGAGTCTATATATTTTCCAATAAGCGCCTCTTCGAATTTTCCATAGATCAATTCTAAATCATGTATTTTATCAGAAAGTTCGCGTGTAGAGACGGAAAAAGCAAGCTCTTCTTGTTTCGCCTGTAGTTCATTTGGTGTAATACAATAATTTTTGAATTCTTTTAGCATACCTTCAACATGCTGAACAAATCCTGACTTATCTGCAGCTTTTCTAAACAAACGCAAGTCATCTTTATGATCCTCAATAATTTTTCTAATTAACATATTTAATCCCGTACTTGAAATATGCTTTCTACTTGCACCGCCTGTTTCTTGCAGTACCCGCCATGCAAGACGTGTAAAACTGAATACTTGTGTTCGGATCATACCTGTCAATCTTGGAAAATTAACGAGGCGATACTCTGATAAAAAAGTCATTTGATCAGGTACGATATATAAAATCGGACGACCACTTGGCCGTTGAATTAATTCTTCTTCTATTTCTCGTAAAAACTTAGTCGTTTTCCCCGTTCCAGAGCGACCAATAACGAAGCGAAGTGACATCTTCTCAACTCCTTATTCTGAAGTTACCATATCCATTTAAAGTAATACTATTATACCACACGAACATCGAACGTACATTCCTAAAAAAATAAAGAGGTTAGGACAAATGAATATGGTTGCAAATAAAAGCCGAACTATAAAAATAGTTCGGTCATTTGATCATATATAAAATTTTATAGTTATCAGCGGAGGAAATACACGAAGACTCCTGCGGGAATAAAGGCCTCGATGAGACCCCACAGGCGCGTTTAGCGCCGAGGAGGCTCATTAGCCGCCCGCGGAAAGCGAAGTGTATTTCCGAAGCGGTATAGCTACACTTACATTCTTCGGATTTACATCCAGGTCAAAGCATTTTGCTCAACCTCTTTATTCTCCTCTTGTATGTACTTTGTCCTGCATTTTTCCTTCTACTTGTTTTCCGACAAACCAAAGGATAACAATAATCACAAGTACTATTGCTGTCCTTAGCGGGTGTTTTATTAACGAAACAATATCATGTCCAATAAAACTTAAAGTAAAAATCATAACAGCTTTTCCTGCTAATACCGCCAACATATATTGATATATATTAATTTTAGACATCCCTGCCACGATATTAACAACTGCAGATGGTGTAAACGGAAAGCATAAAAGAATAAACAAAGGACCAAACCCATGTCGTTCTACCCAACTTGTTAAACTCTTTACTTTTTTACTTCGTCTTAAAAATTGAAATACACGTGCATCTCCATATCTTCTTACTAAAAGGAATACGAGTAATGCACCTACCGATGCGCCAATCCACGAAAATAGAAACCCCCACCCTAAACCAAATGCATTAGCACTTGCCATTACAAAAAGAAATAATGGTAAAAACGGTAAAAAGGCTTCTAACATTGGCAATAATAAACTCGGTAACGGACCTAATGCTCGGTATTGTTCAATTAATTCTACAAGTTTCTCCATCGTAAACCATTCTGTTATCGAATGAAAATCCATACACATTCCTCAATTCACACTAGAAAAAATCGTCGAAATTTCTTAAATTATACCACATTTCGTCAATTGGGCTATATTACAATCCTACCCTAAAATCAAACCCAACAACCGCACAAATTTGTTACAAAACCAGAAAAGCGGAAGCGACTTGATTAGCGACGTACAAATTTATAGATTTCTGACGAGATAAAGGAAACACGATGAGCCTATAGGCGAATCGATGTTGACTTATCGTAGGAAGAAATCGTAAATTTGCTAGTCGCTGCAGCTAGACAAAGAAAAAAAGCGACTTATCAGCTGCCTAGGCTTACAGTTTGTAAGTCCCTTCAAAGTTCCTCTTGAAAAATAACGCTCTATATGTGAGATCCACATCCTCTAAGGCATAATCGTAGAAAGGAAGAATTAGTTAGGCACTAGTCTCCCATGCAAAACAACGAAAAACTAAAGGTCTTTTTACAGAATTTATAGGGCACAATGTTGATTGTAGCGGAAGGAGCGAGACTCCTTCCTGCGGGATGAAGGGGCAGGGTGAGACCCCACAGACGCGTTTAGCGTCGAGGAGGCTCACCTAACCTTGTCTAGCTCAGGCTCCTAGTGCCTAGTGAATTTTCGGTCACTTCCCTACGATAAGTCAGTGGCCTAGAAAATTCATACGTCACTAGACAGTCGCCTTCACTTTTCCAAGCCCGCGGAAAGCGAGCTCCTGGAGCGAAAATCAACAATCACGGAAGTCAAGTAATGACTAAATACACTAGTTCCTGACTTTTGGAGCAGTCCCTTACATACAATCATACATATTGTAAAAACCAATCCCGAATATACTCTAACCTTTTAATTCGTAATGTTGGTTTACCACTTCTTGATAACTCATGGTTAGATTCAGGAAAACGAATAAACTTGGTTGTTTTTTTCCGTTGCTTTAAGGCAATAAACAATTGTTCTGCTTGTTCTATCGGACAACGAAAATCTTTCTCACCATGCAATATGAGGAGAGGAGTTTCTACTTTATCAACATATTTCAACGGGGAGTGGTTCCATAGTTTTTCAATATCTCCTAAATCAGCACCTATTTGCCAATCTGTAAAGTAATATCCTATATCACTTACCCCAGAAAAGCTGATCCAATTTGAAATAGAACGCTGAGTTACAGCTGCTTTAAAACGATTTGTTTGACCAACAATCCAATTCGTCATAAATCCTCCGTAACTCCCTCCTGTTACCCCAAGACGATTGTGGTCGATGAAATCAAAATTGGCTAAAACACTATCAACCGCTGCCATTAAATCCAGATAATCATTCCCACCATAATCACCGCGAACTGCATTTACAAACTGTTGACCATATCCATGACTTCCTCTTGGATTTACATACAAAACGGCAAACCCTTGAGCAGCCAGCACTTGAAATTCATGAAAATATGTATTGGCATACATTGCATGTGGACCACCATGAATCTCTAATATTAATGGATATTTCTTTCCTTCTTCGAAATTAATTGGCTTCATGAACCAACCATCTACTTTCCAGTCTTCTGCCCCTTTAACTTCAATCGCCTCAGGCATTGCCAGTTGGCGAGTTTGCAAAAATTCCTCATTCACATATGTTAAACGTTCTTTTTTACCAGTTGATAAATGAATTAAATACAAATCACCTGGTTCAGTTGGAGTACTTATTGCAACGACAGCTCTGTCATTTTTGGAATCTAAAGAGAAGCCGTAAACATATTGAGCTTCATTTATTGCAGGGTATATTTCCCCGGCAACATTTCCATAGTAAATTTCAGTATTTCCATGATCACTTACTTGAAAATAAAAACTTTGACTATCTTCTAGCCATTGAATAGAGGGTGCTTTTGTTCCCTGTAAGAAATCACCTACAACATAATCGCCAATTGGTGCGTCAAATTCATTTGTCATACATGTTAATAATTCGAGATGTAAATCATAAATGTATAACTTTGCATGCGTTGCATTTCTAAATTCTCTTTCACTTCCAATAAAGCTAATATATTGACTATTTGGAGACCAAGTTGGTTTATTATACGCTCCATTTCCCTCTGTCAAATTTCGTATTTCTTTCGTTTCTAGATTTAGCAAGTAAATATCACTTATGAAAGAAAAATCTTTGTCCTCTGTTTTATCAGCAGAATAGGCAATGTATTTACCATCTGGAGACCATGAACTTAATTGAAAGTGATGTTTTCCCTCTGTTATCTGTTCTAATGTCTCTGTTCTTAGGTCTATCATTCCTATTTGTGTAAACTGATGTATGTCCAAAAAACCACTAGCATCTGACTTATACTTCATGATATCTACTTCTAATGGAGTTATTTCTTGCTCTTTTTCCTTCTTTTCAGCGATATCATGTATCGTTTCATCTTTTCCAACTTTAACCGAAAAAGCAATTTTATTACCACATGGAGACCAAACAGGATTGGATATACCATGCTTGCAATTTGTTAATTGTTTTGCTTCTCCACCTGTTTTCGATAATACATAAAGTTGTGGCTTCCCTGTTCTAGTAGATACGAATGCAATTTTACTTCCGTCTGGGGACCATGTTGGAGAACTAGTTTTTCCCTTTCCAAACGTCCATTGAATTGGTTGTTTCTCTTGAAGATGTATGTAATACATATTCGAAACATAATCGTTTTCCTTTTTGTCGATATGGGTTTGTATATAGACTAATTCCAAACCATTAGGTGATAGCCGTGGGTCTACTATCGATTTTAAATCATATAAATCTTCTGGTTGTATTCCTTGTGTTATTGTCATGTTGTTCATCCTTTCTCCCTTACTAGTATATAGTATCCCATTTATCTAATCGCTTATTTTGCTTTTAAATCACACGAAAAATGTCATTATTTGTTGCTTGCAATTCACATATTTTATGGGTAAAATAGTACAGAACAAACGTTCTCACTTATCTTCAGGCACCTTAGGAATTTCTTGTAAGGAGGGCTATTTATGACGAGGATTTCAACTTATGATCGAGACATTATTGAGCAAGCAATATACTTACCTATGCTAATTACCGTACTAAATCGTGACTTATCCGTAATCGAAAACAGTTCTTTAAAACTAAAAAAACCTTACCAAGAATTAATTACAGCAACGATAAAGACGGTTCAAAAAGAACTCGCGGTAGTAAAACGGTACATGCAAAAAAATAATATTAAAGTCCAACGTCTTAAGTCGGATGATGCTTTTACAATGTATTTATTTCTTTATAAGGGGTATGAAGAACAACATAATTACTTCAATCCACGCTTACGTAATAGAGTCGAGGAACTTATGCTTTATTATTTTAATAGACAACAAGATCCAGAAACAAACACTCCTTTCCCTATTCAGCAACCTACTCTAAAAGAGTTGAATCAGTTAAGACAGCACTAAAAAATGAAAAAGGAAGCGTGAAAAACACGCTCCCATTTTAATTATTTGTATCATAGGTTTCATTATATTCAGATGCTTCTAAGTAAAGTAGCCTTGTCTTTGGATTACTTAAATATGACACCATCCTCTGCTTGTTTCGCTCGTATTTCACGCGAAGTTCGGCTGCACGTGAAATTTGACTTTTAAAAACATAATTTGAAACAGGAACCTCCATCGTTTCTTTATTTTGAAATTCAACAAGAGTCGTGCTTTTATCTTGTTTCCAATAATGTTCCACTTGGTCCGCAACAATCCATATACAGTCTTGGTGAAAGGGAGATTTTGTTGGAAAGATATAAATAGAAGTGTGGGGATCAAGGAGGATTGGGGGCTTATGAGTGACATTAATCAATGCTTTTGTACCATTCCGACGACCATTAAAATCTGTGCCATTATAACTACAGCATCTATTAATAATTTTTATCGGTGACTCGGGAGTTAGCACATAACAATCATCTTCCACTACCCTTGTCCATAACTCGTTCTCCCTTATGTAAGGTATTAACATGTACGTGCTCGGGTTAATTTCATATTCTTCCACAAGGTATTTCTTTCTAACTTTCATTTCCATTTCTCCTTCCTAAAAACATAGTACATTTCAACTATACCACAAGACATAGAATAAATCACTATTTTTCATAAAAATTTGAATAATTAAAATGTAAGAGCTTTCTTTTTTTGTTTGTAGGTCAGAAAATTGACACTCTTCTGTTGATATTTCTGCTGATTTTTAGTATAATTAAAAAAAGGTTTCAGAGGTGATCATCGATGGAAAAGAAGAAGTCTTATCAGGAACTACTGAAAGAGTATACGATGACACAGCAAAAAAATGAAACAAAAGCGATGGAATGGTATGTCGACTTTTTCTTGAACGGTTTATTACAACAAAGAAAAGAAAAACAACTCAGAGACGACATTGACCAGGCGCTGGATGAGAGAGATAAAGAAAGTTTTACAAGGTTAACGAATGAGCTTAAACGGTTACTAGGACGCTAAAATGAAAAAATCCCCTGTTTCCATTTGAAGGGGATTTTTTCTTGACTGTTTGTAACAAATATGATGCAAACTATCACTTATTCTCCATTATCCTCTTGTTTTAATTCATAATCCTCAATTAATTTAATACGCTCCAGCATTGTTGGATGTCCATATCTAAATATCTTCACTAAATATGGAGGGTTTATTTGACTAAGCCCAGCCTTTGTTAAACTTTGAAAAGTCTGAACTCCAGCATCCTTATTTTGGGTCATTTCAATTGCATACGAATCAGCACGTACTTCTTGGTAACGCGATACCCAGTTGGATAGCGGACTTACACTAAACAGCAAAATGGAAGTAACTAGTAAGAAAACTGGTAATGAACTAATATTCGTCATTTTTTCCACTTTCCACGTTTGACCTCGCCTTGTAATCCATCGCTCCATTATTTTAGCAGTGATATATAGGCCAATTAAAGTTAAAAGTAAGTAGCCAGCTATTCCGATATAAATATGCTTTTCTACATAGTGTGCCATTTCGTGCGCCATGATAAATAATATTTCATCGTCACTTAAGCGTTCCAGTGTCGTATCCCACAGTACAATTCGCGAATTGGAACCGACTCCTGTCACATATGCATTCATCGAATTTGTTTTACTAGACATATCAACTTCGTATACATGATCCGCTGGAATATTGGCTTTATCAGCTAACTCTAAGATTTTTGCTTCTAATTGCTTATCCTGCAATGGAGTAAATTCATTGTATAACGGGTCAATCAATACCGGTTGGATAAACATCATGAAGATAGAAAATGGGACAGATAAAATCCAGGCACCAAGCCACCATCGTTTTTTAAACTTCCTAATTAATGCATACAATACAGTAATGACAATGAACGAAATAGCAAATTCTATCCAGAAATCAATTAATTTATCCTTCATCCATAATGAAAATGTTTGTGTCGAGATATTGTAGGACTTCGACATCATAAAGGAAAGATAGCTTAGTGGGAACATGACTAAAAACGAAGCTATAGATAACCAGAATAGATAAATGGCGGTCGTGACAATTGAAATTTTTGTGGTTTTTTTAGCCCAGTCTTCAAACTTAGCAGATATACCCAAAATTAAGATTAAGTAGTAGAATAACCATTCATATGGTGTTGCAAGAAAAAATAATAAGTTACGAAATTTGGAGTATTCTTCACTCAACATGATCTCTTTAGCATCTAGAAATGTTGTTGGATCAGCACTCGTTCCTTTTAATGCATCTGGAATGGAACTATCAGCAAGAAAATATAAATACGCATACATGAAAACACCAAATAATACATAAGCAATGATTGCTCTAAGAGCCCACTTTTTTATCAATCACCCATCCCCTCCTTGTCCACCTTATATTATATGTAGAAAAAAAATACCGAAATAGAACAAAGAGCTTCAATAAAAATCACGATTAATGAGTATTAATCGTGATTTTTATGAAGTTGGTTATTCTGATAATGTTTTAACGCATAACGTGACTGCTCGCTTTAAATCTTCATGTGACCAACTAGGAACTTTTCCATGCTCAATTGCGAGTGCATGGGATGCAGGGATATGGATAAAACCTGCTGGTATTGTTAGTTTATTCGTTGCGGCATAATGTAAGGCGGTATACATAACATGATTGCACAAGTAGGTACCTGCAGTATTAGAAATTTCAGCAGGTAATCCAGAGGAAATCAACGAATCGACCATTTTTCGTATAGGTAGGGTAGACATATAAGCAGCCTCCCCATTTGCCTCAATCTGCTCATCCATTCGAATATTCCCTTTGTTATCCTTTTCCCCATCATTAATATTAATTGCTATTCTTTCAGGAGTTACTTTAAACCTTCCCCCAGCAAGTCCAAGTGAAATAATAGCATCAGGTTTTACTTTCGTTATTAGTTCAAGCAATTCTACTCCAGCCTTTTCAAAATCAACGGGAAGCACTTTAGAGTTAATTTTATAATCCCCGATTACTAAACCATCTAACTCTTTTACAATTTGCTCTGTTGGATTAATAGAGAATGTAAGAAATGGTTCGAACCCTGTTAGCAGTAATGTTTTCATTTAGTTTCACTCCTACTTGATTTCAATCAGTTATAAGAGAAAAAGATGGAGTGTTGTTTGCTACTCCATCCTTCTCATACATTAATAAATCAATTCAATAATTTCATCCTTCGTTACATTTCCAAAGTAGTGTTGAATGTTGACATCTTCTAAAGCTTTTGCAATTGCAGATCTTTCATATTGAACACCTGTCAACTTATTTTCAATTTCATCGATATCTCCTACCCCGAAGAAATCACCGAAGATTTTACAGTTCGTAATGATACCTTTATTCACATCCAGACGGAATTCAATTTGACCAACAGGGAAGCGATGAGAAAATTGCAAGTTAAATTTAGGTGATTTCCCATAATTCCAATCCCAATTTTGATAGCGTTCTTTAGAAATTTCGTGGATTTTCTCCCAATCCTTTTCGGTTAATTTATATTCCGGAATCGGATCTACACCCTCAAAAATGTTGCGCAACAATAATTGACGAAATTCTTCTACCGTCATTTTCTCATCCATAAACTCAGAAATATTGGCTACACGGCTACGAATTGACTTGATTCCTTTTGAAGCAATTTTATCTTTACGAACTTTTAATGCAGACACAACATTTTCAATTTCAGAATCAAACATCAATGTACCATGACTAAACATTCTACCTCTAGTTGAAAACTGTGCATTACCAGATATTTTTCGCTCCCCAACTAGAATGTCATTTCGACCTTTCATTTCTGCATCTACACCAATATTTTTCAAAGCATTGACGACAGGTTGAGTGAATTTTTTAAAATTCAAGAAGCTGTCGCCATCATCCTTTGTAATAAAACTAAAATTCAAGTTTCCTAAATCGTGATATACAGCACCACCACCGGACAATCGACGTACAACATGTATTCCATTCTTCTCTACATAATCAGTATTAATTTCTTCAATTGTGTTTTGGTTTTTTCCAATAATAATAGAAGGCTCATTTATATAAAATAATAAGTAGGATTCGTTAATATCCAAATGTTTAAGTGCATATTCTTCTATAGCTAAATTAATACGTGGATCTGTAATACCTTGATTATCGATAAATAACATTATACTGTTCCTCCATTTTCTATAAGACTATTTCCAACCCTTGTGAAGCAAGGATAACTTGTCCATTAAAATTTTCTTTTGCTTCCGTAACTAATTGTTGCAGTTCACCAAAATGCGGTAAATGGGTAAGAATTAACGTCTCGACGTTAGCCTGTTTTGCTAATGAGCCAGCTTCTTCACTCGTCATATGACCAGCAGCTGTACCATCCATCCCTTTATAAAAGTTCGATTCACAAAGTAGCATATCCGCTCCCTCTGCAAACTCCACAAGTTCCTCAAAATAAGCAGTGTCTGCTGTATAAATTAACGTTTTCCCATCAACGGAAATCTTCATCGCATAACAAGCTACAGGATGTTTTGTTTCCAATACTTCTATTTTAAATGGTCCAACTTCTATTTTTTGATCTGGAATATAAGCAATCCCTTTTGAAATATCTTTATATGTTAAGGACTGAAAGCTGTTCACATCTTTGACATGACCATAAATGGGGAGTGTTTTCTCAAAACCATTTACATATTTACTTATTAATAAGGCATGATGTAGGACACCAATATCCGCAATATGGTCTGGGTGATAATGGGATATGATCACTGCATCTAAATCATCTGGAGATATGTAGTTTTGTAACTGTGATAATACAGCACTACCACAATCAATTAATAAATGAAAACCATTGTGTTCCAGTAAGTATCCCGAACTTGCCTCTCCTGCTTTCGGAAAGCCTCCCCAATGGCCAATGACTGTTAATTTCACTTGCAACACTTCGCTTTCTACAAGAGTTTTCCTCCACCATTACTATACTGTATTTTACCCATTTTTTCATGTTTGAAGAAATTAGTATTGACAGATACGCCACTGTTATAATACAATTTATACAACAAATATCAGTACTATAACAAAAAGGGAGTGTGGAAATTGGTACAGAACATCATTGAATTCTTTAAAAATCTGCCTCCCAAAAATGTGCAGAATGCGGTAAACAGATTGAAGAACAGCATGAATGTTACGCAACAAAATGTCCGCAATGCAATAAATTATAATAATTGACTCGAGGAGCTCTAATTGGTTATTCCAATTGTAAGCCTCCTCTTTTTTTTACATAATGATAAAAAATAATCATACATTTAATTTAGTAAGTTATTTGTGAAGTAGGTAGCGGTAATAGGTAATTCGTTTCATTTTATCGACAAAGTATAGATGGTTGATAGGATATCTGTTACACTCTACCATTAATAGAACTATTTGGAAGGGGCGGATTTGTTAGTGGAAGAAAAAAATGAAATTGTAACGGATGAAAATCAAACACCAGTGAAATCGTCAACAGGTCTTGATTTAAATGTAGCTAGTCTTTTATGTTACTTAGGGACTTTTGTTACAGGAATCATCTTTCTAGTCTTAGAAAAAAACAGTCCGGTAGTAAAATTTCATGCGATGCAATCAATCGTTACATTTTTGGGTCTTATGATTTTAGGTTATGCTTTAGACTACATCCCATTTTTGGGTTGGCTAGTTAGTTTGCTTGTATCCTTTTTAACATTTATCATGTGGATTTTCTTAATGATTAAAGCATACAATAATGAAATGTTTAGAGTCCCATTAGCAAGTGATCTTGCAGATAATTTCTTAGGAAAAATGAAATAAAAAAATTCCAGTGATGTATTATCACTGGAATTAGATTGTAGGTAAAAGGCATCGGGTACTACAACCCTGATGTCTTTTTATAATTTTTCTAGGGGAAAGTAATAAATACTGTTGATTTCCGTTTCAGATGCTTGCTTTCCGGGGGGCGTTCGCCGAGCCTCCTCGTCGCTACCGCTCCTGTGGGGTCTCGTCTGTAACGCTAATCCCCCAGGAGTCAAGCATCTTCCACTCCAATCAACTGGATTGCGTATTACTCTATACTGTTACAGCCAATATCTTTAAATATTTATTTAAGCTTCATCTTCTGGATTGTTTCTGTCCAATTTCCTGCCTCAATAGAACTCAATAATTATTCTAGTTAGAGGCAATTAATCCAATGAAGTTACGAGTAATGGGCCGTCTTTTGTGACGACTACTGTGTGTTCAATTTGTGCTACAAAGCTTTTATTTGGAGTAACAAATGTCCAGCCGTCCCCTTTTTCATACACCTCTTCATCTCCTGAGGATATAAATGGTTCAAATGCGATTACTGTTCCTTCTTTAAGTAAGACTTTATCCCATGGATCGTAATAATTTAAGATGTGATTCGGTGCTTCATGGAGAGAGTATCCTACTCCATGGCCTGTTAAGTTTTTAATAACCGTGAAGTTATGACGTTTAGCGGTATTGTGTACAGCTTTCCCAATACCACTTTTCTTTGAGCCTACTTTTATTTTAGAAAGACCAGCTTCAAATGCTTTTTTGGCTACATCACAAAGTTCAAATAGTAATGGGTCTCCGTTCCCGACAACAAAGGATAATCCTGTATCAGCAAAAATGCCATTCTTAGAACCTGATACATCGATGTTTACTAGATCTCCTTCCTTGATCACACGATTTCCTGGAATACCATGTGCAACTTCCTCATTTACACTAATACAAGTAAAACCAGGAAAATCATATTCACCTTTTGGTCCGGATATAGCACCATATTTATCGAACAGCTCTCCTGCGAAATCATCTAATTCTTTCGTTGTAATACCTGGTTTTGTTTTCTCTATCATTTTATCTCGAATTGTAGCAACAATTTTCCCGATTTCTTTAAGAGCAATTAACTCCTCTTCCGTTTTTACAATCATTTTATTTCCTTCTTTCTGACAAAATTAATTAATCTTAACTAATCATAACATAATATGCATATTCAAATACTACACTATGATTAGGTTCAATATATGTGTTCATGGGTATAGAATAGTAATACATGATTAATTGGAGGCTATATTATGTTTGTATGGATTACTACAATAATCTCCTTCATCATTATATTAGCATTTTTTGAAGAAGCGATTTACTTTTTTACGAATCGCTTTATTTTCAATCAAAAAGATAACGATGATACGGGTAACTAGAACATTTGGATATTTAACGAACAATATTAAAAATCGCTCATTTTACTACTTAAATGGGCTATAATGAAGCCAACATCTAAATTAAGTAGGAGGGCTCATATTCTTGAGAAAGCTTTTATTTGTCTTTATATTATGTACGCTTGTGCTTAGTGCCTGTTCATCTTCTATCCCCAAAAGTGGGAAAGCACTCGCTGACTTCAATTATACAGACCAAGACGGTAATGCATTTGGATTAGAAGATTTAAAAGGTAAAGTATGGGTAGCAACATTTATTTACACTCATTGTGAAACAGAATGCCCAATGATGGCTTTAAATATGAGTGAATTACAACAAGATGTTGCAGATGAAGGTTTAGAAGATGTGCATTTTGTTGCCTTTAGCATCGACCCCGAAGTTGATACTCCAGAAATACTAAAAGAATACGGACAAAAGTTCAATGCAGACTTTTCAACATGGCATTTCTTAACTGGTTATACACAAGAAGAAATTGAAGCTTATGGACCGAAAAATTTTAATACAGTTATTAAAAAACCAGAAGATAGTGATCAAGTAATTCATATGGTTGATTTCTATCTAGTCAACAAAAAGGGCGAGCTCATAAAAAATTATAATGGTATGGAAGATGTGCCATTTGACCAGATTGTTAAAGATATTAAGGCAGCTTTAAAACAAAAATAATAAAAAGCAGGAGGTGAATTTTTCACTCTCCTGTTTTTTTATTTACCTTGAAACATCTATTTTTAAATACTCCAGTACGTCGTTTACCGCTTGTTTCCCTTGATCAATACAATCTGGAAGTCCTAATCCACCAAATGAACTGCCTGTTACAAAGACACCAGGTAGATTCATTCGAACATCTTGATGCATTTTTTCTACTCGTTGTTTATGTCCTACTGTATATTGCGGCATCGCATTTTTCCATCTAGTAACGACAGTAAATAATGGTTTTGCTTTTATATTCATCGTTACTTTTAAATCATCTAAAACAATCTTTTCAATCTCCACATCTGATAAATCTACCACTGCTTCGTCACTAGCACGACCAACATAGCAACGAAGTAGTACTTTCCCATCTGGAGTTGTATGTGGCCATTTTTTATGTGTCCATGTACAAGCAGTAATGGTGTAATCACTATTTCTCGACACAACAAAGCCAGTACCATCTAGTGTCACTTCTACATCATTCGCATCAAATGCCATGGCTACTGTTGCAACCGAAGTTGCTTGCATCTCTTTAATATCTTGAAAATAAGGGGTATTTGGAAATAGTTCAGCAAGAGCAATATGTGGTAAAGCTACAACTACGCTGTCTGCTTGAAGGTTCTCACCATTGCTTAATACAAGGTTGTAGCTACCATCTCCTTTGTGATCAATTCCCTCTACTTTTGTTCCTTTAATAATAGAACTAGGCGCGATTCTTTCTTCCACTGCATCTACTAATGTTTGTAATCCACCAGTTAATGTTAGGAACTTACCTTGAGTTTTACTATTTAATCGATTTTGTGTAGGAGTCGTTTTCTTCATTCCCCAAATTAAACTACGATGCTCTCTTTCAACGCGATAGAATTGAGGAAACGTAGACATGAGACTTAGTTGATCAATGTCACCTGCATATATACCAGAAAGTAATGGTTCCACCAAATTCTCAACAACTTCATCCCCGAGTCTTCTTCTAAAAAAGTGTCCAAGTGACTGATCTCCACCTGACTGTGAACGCGGGAGCACAAAATCACTCATTGCTCTCATCTTTCCTTGAAGAGAAAAAAGCCCTGTTGAAAGGAATGGTCCGATTTTTGTTGGAATCCCCATTACGGCACCTGTAGGCATTGGATGTAATTGGTCTTTTACTAGCACATATGCTTTTCCAGCAGTATTATGAACTAGTTTATTTCCTAATCCCACATCTGTCGCTAATTCGGCTGCGCTTGTTTTTCTCTCAAGGAAGGAGTCAGGACCTTTCTCTATTACAAAGCCATCTTGATAATGGGTTTGTATTTTTCCACCTAATTTATGAGTAGCTTCCAATAAAGTTACCTCCATTGGAAGCTTTTGTTTGCTAATTATTTTTTGTAAATAATAAGTTGTTGTTAATCCGGTTATTCCACCACCAATCACAACAACTTTTTTCATTTGTTCTTTCAATGTTGAATCGCCTTCTTTATACAAGTTAAGATTTCATCTCAATTTTTTTCAACACTACATCTGCAAGTGCATCAATAAATTCTGGTTGTGCATCTGGCATTGCAGGACGGTAATAAGATGCTCCGACTTCATCTGTCACTACTTTACATTCCACGTCATTATCGTATAGTACTTCCAGATGAGTAGATACAAAGCCAACTGGAATATATACAAAAGCTTTATAGCCTTTATCGTTAAATAAAGAGCGTGTTAAATCTTGCACGTCTGGACCAAGCCAAGGTTCCGGAGTATTTCCTTCACTTTGCCAACCTACTTCATACGCTGTAATTCCAGCACCTTTTGCAATTAAATCCGCGGTTTCTTGAAGTTGGTTTGGATATGGGTCACCATGTTGAAGAATTTTTTCTGGTAGACTATGGGCAGAAACAATGAGACAAGCTGCATCACGTTCTTCAGCAGACATACCTGCATATATTTCCTTCACCTTATTCACCCAGTAATCAATAAACTTCGGTTCATCATACCAACTTTCAACAGATACAATATTGGGACCACCAAGCTTCTCAGCTGTTTCTTTCGCGCGCCCATTATAAGACTTCACGCTGAACGTAGAAAAATGTGGTGCAAGTACAATAGAAACCGCTTCTTCTACACCATCGTCATGCATTTGTTGTACAGCATCTTCGATAAACGGTTCAATATGTTTCAAACCAATATATGCGTTAAATTCCACTTCATCTTGTATTTCATTTAGATGATTCTGTAATCCATAAGCTTGTTGTTCCGTGATTTTTGCTAAAGGCGAGATTCCTCCTATTGCCTTATAGCGATATTCTAAGTCCTCTAACGCCTCTTTTGAAGGCTTTCTACCGTGTCTAATATGTGTATAATAACGTTCGATATCTTCCTCTTTATACGGAGTACCGTAGGCCATAACTAATAGCCCCATTTTCCTTTTTGCCATGCTTTCCACCTCGTTTGATGAATTACTTAGATTGACTAATTTTTTCTGCACTATATTCATGAATAAAAGATGTTAGTCGCTTGAGCATTTCAGGATCTACATCTGGGAATACACCATGACCTAGGTTAAAAATAAAGCCTGGTTTTTGAATACCTTGATCAATAATTTCCTTTGCACTTTTCTCTACATTTTCCCAATTAGAAATTAATAAGGATGGATCTAGATTCCCTTGAACAGCTTTCGTAACACCTAAATTTCTAGCTTCTGAAATTGGCAATCTCCAATCAAGACCAACAACGTCTAATGGCAGGTCATTCCATTCCAATGCTAAATGGCTAGCGCCAACACCGAACATAGTTAATGGAACTCCCTCTTCTCGTAATGATGAGAAGATTTTTGTCATTACTGGCTTGATATATGTTTGATAATCAGCGCGATTTAAAGCACCTACCCATGAATCAAATATTTGAATCGCACTTACTCCAGCCTTAATTTGTGCTTTTAAGTAAATGATTGTCATATCAGCTAATTTATCCATTAACGTGAACCATGCTTTTGGTTCAGAGAACATAAATGCTTTTGTCTTATGATAGTTTTTAGAAGGACCGCCTTCAATCATATAACTAGCTAAAGTAAATGGCGCCCCTGCAAAACCAATTAATGGTACTGTTAATTGTTCTTCTGTTAACAATTTAATCGTATCAAGTACATACGGGATATCTTGCTCAGGATGAAGTTCACCAAGTTTCTCAACATCTGTTACAGTACGAATCGGATTATCAATTACTGGACCAATACCACTTTTTATTTCAACATCTACACCTAATGCAGGAAGAGGCGTCATAATATCTTTATAGAGGATTGCCGCGTCTACATTATACATTTCTACAGGAAGTCTAGTAACGTATGCACACAATTCCGGTTGATGAGTAATTTCAAAAAGGGAGTATTTTTCTTTTAGTTTACGGTATTCTGCTTGTGATCTCCCAGCTTGTCGCATATACCATACAGGTGTATGTTCAGTCTGCTCACCTCTAGCAGCTCGTAAATAAGTATCATTTTTAATGTTAGCCATGCTTTTACGGGTTCCACCTTTCGCACATAATGAAATAATTATAATGTATGATTAAATTCTCCTAACGAATTTTGCTCATTTCGAATTCGTTACTACTATAATATTGTTTCACCTTAAAGTATAGACAAGTTCAGATGATGTCATAAATTTGTCCTTTTTCCCCATCCATACTTTATTCACATTTTGTAATAGGTCCATATATATGGTTTTATAAGTTAAGTTTAAAAGGTATTATGAACATATATAGAGGAAAAGATGATGAAAGAGTGGAGTGATAAAAATGTTCTTTTACATAACTTCAGGAACCTACTCATTTTTAGAAAAAATCAAAGAAAAGTACTCCAAGGAAAATATGGTTTTAATGCACAATCTTAACAATGCTCAATTGATACATGAAACACCAAAAAAATCACTATTCCAATCACCTCGAAAATATACTGTGATTGATTCAGCCGGAGAATTTACAAATAAGGGTTTTATCAGTTGTATTTATATTCCTGTTCGTGATGAAGATCGTCCTGTATTTGAATATCGTATTGAAAACAGGGCTCAGATTATCTCTCGAGAGGATGGGTTTTTAGCACTACGAGTACTTCGACCTCTAAAACAAGATACGTATATTGTGATGTCCATGTGGTCTAATAAGGAAGCATATGAAAAATGGATAGAATCACCATCATTTAAACAATCCCAATATAAATCAAACGCTACAAATGTATTTTCTGGTCCCTCCTACACCACTACTTATCAAGTTGGAAAAGAGGAAGACGAAGAAAATTAAAAAAAGACTAGAACAAAAAGATTATGGTTGAACTTAAAAACCGAACTATCATTTGATAGCTCGGTTTTTTCTAGTGTATTTCCGTAGCGGTATAGTTGCACTTACTTTATTGTGATTTAATTAAGATTCTTTTTTCTCAGACTGATGTTTATTGTACATCTAATTTCTTTAATCTTGTTTTTGTATATACGTTTGAGAAAATTAGTGCAAAGATGATGGTGACAATTGCGACTATTATGCCCTCTATGAATGGCAATCCAATACATGCACTAACACTAAATAGAATTGCTTGTACAACTAGTACTTTCATGAGTAATTGTAATAACGCGGTTCGTTTTTGTTGGGGTGGAACAGGATATAAATCTGGCCAAATTTTCAAATCATGCCTTTTGATCATTGGGATTAACTGAAAGCCTGTTAAATAGATAATTAAGCACGAAATAATCAGAGAAAAGTATAGATTATTACTATAGAGTAAAATCAACGCAGCAATAATGGATAATCTTACAACTAATCCTGAGTATTCACTCGTTCTTACTAAGGTTCTCGAAAAAAGGAACCGATACGTAAATTTGCTATCAAATGGAATTCGTGAAAAGATTGGATCTAACCATTTTCTTCTCTTCACTCTCCCTGTTAAATGAGGAACATCTGTAAACATGTTTGCCGCATGATAAAACATTTGCATCCTACCACGTTCTTTTTCAATTAATCGTTGCCAATTAATACTTTTTGTTTTCACAATTTCTAATACATAAATCGTAAAAGCAATCATGATTAGAAGGACAACCCCAGTAAACCAATAAGATGCTTCTTCTATAATAAAATATAATAATAGCACATTACAGATGAAGCGTATTAACCAATCAAAGGTTTGTGTTTGCTTATCGGAGATTTTCATCATTTTCCAATGAATGATTAAATTCCAAACTTTCATAGCTAAGATAAGTATCAACAATGCGAAGAACGTACTAAAACCATTTCCTGTTACTCGAACATATAAAGGCATTAATGCTGCTAGAACTATTAAAAGTATATAGGACTGGCCAAAAAAGCTAAGCACAATCCCTTTCCGAAAATAATTCCCTAATTTTGTTTCTAATGGTAATAAAAAAACAATATCAGGTTCTTTTAATAGTGTTGTAATCGGACTGACCGTGATCACTATCCCTAATATGATTGCAGCTACATATCCAACTGGAAAACTGGAGTCCAGCGTTTTTACCCATTCGGAATAATAATAAATTGCTGCGCCTCCACCAAATATGAATACGAAGAGCAAATGATCATTAAACATGTACTTTAAATATCGTCTTAGTTCTTGAAGATACGACTGGATTCTTTCACGCCATAAATCATCCATTTGTTTCATCGTTATCTTCCTCTTCTTTCGTCAATCGTACATAAATATCATCTAAAGTAGCACCAGGCATTGCAAATTCGTCCTGTAATTTTTGAAGTGTCCCTTTTGCCCGTACTTTTCCATTATGTAAAATGATAAAGCCATCACAGTATCTTTCAGCAGTAGCTAAAATATGTGTAGACATTAGTATCCCTGCTCCATTTTGCTTCATTCGATTCATTAACTCCAATAATGATTGGATCGCTAGTGGATCTAGACCAATAAAGGGCTCGTCAATAATATATAAAGGTGGCTCAATAAGGAATGCGCACATGATCATTACTTTTTGCTTCATCCCTTTTGAAAAATGAGCTGGAAACCATTTCATCTTTTTATCCAGTCTAAATTCTTTCAATAACGGTGTGATTCTCTTGTTATATTCACTTTCTGATATACCATACGCCATAGCAGAAAGTTTTAAATGCTCTTCTAATGTTAATTCATCATAAAGAATTGGTGTTTCTGGTACGAATGAAAATTGTTTTCGATACTCATCAGGTGCATCTTTCAACGCAAGATTATTTATTGTAATGCTGCCTTTCCTAGCTTCCATCAGCCCAATAATATGCTTAATGGCTGTACTCTTCCCTGCTCCGTTTAAGCCAATTAAGCCGATAATCTCTCCTTTATTAACAGAAAAAGACACATCTTTTAATACTGGTTTCTTCGTGTAACCACCAGTCAAATTTTCTAATTGTAATAAAGACATCCTCCATGCCCCCTTTCTTTATGTAACTGTTATTGTACCAAAATTTTGTTCGATAGGCACATCCATTCTTGGCTATTTTTTCCTCTTATTTTTTCGGCCCTCCTGGATAACATAATATCGAAGGCGCGGGACTAAGCGAAGCTGGGGTGGTTGTTAAAGACAATAATCTGCAGTAGAAGCGGAAAGTAGCGAAAAACGAAACATGACGATCAATTATCAATCTTGATATTAACAAGGGGATGATTGCGTTGGGCATGATAGAGGAATTCGCATAATCAATCAATAAAATGATTGAAAAAAACTTTCCAAGTATCCTTTGGAACTAAGCGAAGCTGGGGTGGTTGTTAAAGACAATAATCTGCAGTAGAAGCGGAAGGTTGCGAAAACGAAACATGACAATCAATTATCAATCTTGATATTAACAAGGGGATGATTGCGTTGGGCATGATAGAGGAATTCGCATAATCAATCAATAAAATGATTGAAAAAAACTTTCCAAGTATCCTTTGGAACTAAGCGAAGCTGGGGTGGTTGTCAAAGACACATATCTACAGTGAAGCGGAGAGCCACGATGAACATGTAACATTGTACCTCGTAATCCAACTTGACATTTACCAAGGGGATGATAGCGTTGGGCATGTTAAATGATGAATCGGATTTTTCTTACCTCTAAGTCATTTCAGTATTTGAAATGATGGTATAGAACCTTTCCAAGTCACCCGCTTACCTTCAACGTGCAGGGTTTGTACTAAATCCTGCACGTTTTCTTTTCCTTATGATAAAATGAAAATTATCATGGAAAATGGAAGGTGAATGTTAGGATGAGTAATTGCATTTTTTGTAAGATCATTAATGGTGAGTTACCCTCAGCAAAAGTTTTTGAAAACGAGGATGTTGTAGCATTTCTCGACATCAGCCAAATTACAAAAGGCCACACACTTGTTATTCCAAAAGTACATAATGAAAATATTTTTGACCTACAACCCGATATTGCAGCTAAATTATTTGAAGTTGTTCCTACTATCGCAAATGCATTAAAAGCAGCTTACAATCCAAAAGGAATTAATTTATTGAATAATAATGGATCCTTTGCTGGACAAGAAGTTTTCCATTATCATATGCATATTATTCCTCGTTATGATGAAAATGATGGTTTTGGTGCAAAATATATAAGCCATCAATCTGAATATAGCGGTGAGGACTTACAGGCTATCGCTAAGTCCATTAGAGATGAATTGAATTAATCTTGTCCAATAAGGGTCTGCCCCAATATATAATATATTTAGGGGCTGACTCTTTTTCATATCACTTCGTTAAAATCGCTAAAATAATTCCGAAAAAACAAAACAAAAACCCTGCTCCTCCTAAAGTTTTTGCTCGAGCTTGCAAAATTCTCTTAGGCGGATACGCTCTTGGCCTTAGCAACTCAAGAATAAAGAATAACATTCCAAGTAACAATAAAATACCAACAACAATAAAAAAAGTTATGACACCTACCATTGCCTCACCCCAAGTATTTCTATGATGTACATGGTTAGCAGTTGCTATCATTATATGCGAGCACTTTCATGTACATGATTTGATTATTCAAAGATTATTGCAGGAGATATTCATTTTTTGTCGAAAATATATATTATAGTAGAAAAAAATCTGAGGTGATAATATGAATAAAAAAGCTTTCACATGCGGATTATTATTCGGTGGTATCGTCGGAGCTGCGGCTGCCTTACTTACAGCACCTTCTTCAGGTAGAGAACTTCGAAATCAAATTAAAGAAACAAAAGGCGAATGGGTAAAAGTTGCCAATGAATTAAAAGAAGATGCAATTGATATAAAAAATTCAGTCGTCCAAGCAACGAAAGAAGGACAAGAAATAATTAAGGAAATTGCAGGAGATGTAAAAGTCGCCGTTTCCGAATGGCAAAAAAGTATAGAACCAAACAAAGAAGCCTTGCAAGAAGAAATGAAAGAAATACGTGAGACAATTGCACAATTGGAAGAAAAACTTCAAAAAGAAAAAACAACCATATCTTAAACATTAAAGGGTTGCCTAATACTTTCTAGGACAACCCTTCTCTATTTTACAACCATTTCTTAAAAATTTTGTTTATTTACTACTTTATTAATCTTTACTTTATTGGCATAATATATAGAAAAGCGAAAACGCCTGTTTAGCGACGTACAAATTTAAAGCTTTCTGACGAGATAAAGGAAACACGATGAGCCCTTAGGCGAATCGATGTTGACTTATCGTAGGAAGAAAGCGTAAATTTGCTAGGCGCTAGGCGTTTGAGCTAGACAGAGAAAAGTGAAATGCGGTTGCCCAGGGGCGACAGGCAAATGTTCTGATTCAATGAAAGGCGCCTTCTGCCTTTCATTGAATCAGGTTATTTGACCCCGAGCCCCTACCGCCTGTAGCTGGACAAAGAAAAGCGAAAACGCCTGTTTAGCGACGTGGGCCTACAGGAGGTAGGTTTCGTCGACGTTGTGACGTACAGGATGTACTAATGCAGGCGAAGCGACAGGATGTCGCAGCTTGAGCCTGCACAGGACGTGCCGGTTTTAGTCGACGCTCCACTCCTGCAAGGACCCTGACGAGATAAAGGAAACACGATGAGCCCTTAGACGAATCGATGTTAACTTATCGTAAGTAGAAAGCGTAAATTTGCTAGGCGTTGGAGTTGGACAAAGCAAAGAGAAATACCTATAACCTAAAGTTTCAAAAAATTACATTTATTATGCATTACTTCCGTGAATGGAAAAAGGCTATAATGATAGGGGAAGATGAGAGATGGATAATAACAAAACACCATTAATTGAGACAATGCTGTTTAGTCAAAGAATAGCACAATTAAGTAAAGCTTTATGGAAATCAATTGAGAAGGATTGGCAAAATTGGATCAAACCATTCAACTTGAATATTAACGAACATCATATTCTCTGGATTGCCTATCAAATGAACGGAGCAACTATATCTGATATTGCTAAATTTGGCGTTATGCATGTCTCTACTGCATTCAATTTCTCCAAAAAGTTAGAAGAACGTGGTCTATTATGTTTTTCAAAAAAAGAACATGACAAACGCAATACATATGTGAAGCTAACCGAAAAAGGTGAAAGTTTATTTTTGGAAATACTCGAGCGATATAATCCGGAGAATAATTCTGTGTATCAGGGAGCACTTCCGTTAAAAGAGCTGTATGGAAAATTCCCAGACATAGTCGAGTTAATGGCCATTATTAAAAATATATATGGCGAAGATTTTATGGAGATATTCGAAAAATCATTTAACAATATCGAAAACGAGTTTGTTGAGGTGGATGGTAAACTAAAAAAGCTTAGCGTAGAACCAGTAGGCTAACATGTATTGTACTCATAACAATAGCTCGATTATATATTTCCTCCACTCAAACTCGATAAAGCGGATTAAAGATAAAAAATCATCCGCTTTTTGTTTCCTTTCCATGCTCATTCCTTCACAAAAATATGTATCTCTTAACCTTTATCCTTGCTTTTCAAATTTCTATATGAATCAATCAAAATAACTATTGCATTTCCAGATTATTCGTCGTAAAGTATGTAGAGTTAAAACCACGGAATTTTGGAGGCTTATAGGCATGCATTGTTGGAAATCTTTTAACGGGAACAAAAAAAATTTGTTTTACCGGAATTTTGCTATTTCCATTTTCGTTTCTTTTTTTGTTTTTATTGCTATTTTTGTTCCAACTCAAGCTATGGGCTATGGGCATTTAAAAGATAATAATTTTTTAATCTTCCTTGGTGCGTTCATTTTACTTTATCCAGTGCATAAATTATTTCATATACTCCCTATTTTGTCGCATAGAAAAGAAATGAAAATCGATTTTGAATATTACTTTTTAGCTTTACCTGTGATAAACATAACTATTAACAAGCCAATTCAAATTAGGCAATTTCTAATTGCATTGCTCTTTCCTTGTGTAATAATAAATTTATTATTAATCGCAGCAATTTTTCTATTTCCACACTATGTACATTATTCGTCCATCTTAATTGCTATCCATTTTGGACTGTGTACTGTAGACTTTATGTATGCTAAAAACTTAATCACTTCTCCTAGTGGAGCATTAGTAGAGGAAAACGAAAACGGCTATGAAATACTAATTAAAGATAATCAGTAAGGGGATTTTTTCCTTTACATCAATACACTTCCTGTAGTTTTTTCTAGAAATTATCTATCTTTTTCTTCTTATATTTGCTATCCTTTTACTATCAGGAGATGAAGGGACGGGTGAAATATTGATCTCCATTTTTATCATTTTTGCTATTTTTATATTATATATCATTAACAACTTAACAAATTCCCTATGCATCGTTAAGGAAATACCTGAAGAACGGCAGCCCAAAGTATTTCGTACGATTAATATTTTAATAACCATCTTACTCTTCTCTTCATATATTGAGATTTTGTATACGTAAGAGTAAAATGAATGGATAAAAAGGCAGATTCATAGGATCTGCCTTTTTATTATCAATGGTCGATTTGACCTTTACATTTTAATTTAGTACAACCATGAAGCACCTACGATAATTAACAAAATGAACAATACAACAATCAAGGCAAAGCCTCCGCCGTATCCGCCTCCGCTCATTAACTAACACCTCCTCCAATTGGTTCTTAATATCCTATTCAGCTTTTTTGCATGTGTTAGGAAATTAGTAAATTTTTTTAAAAATATTTTTATAGATATGCTGCACCTACAATGATTAACAGAATAAATAGGACTACGATTAACGCAAATCCGGAATTATGAGCAAAACCCATTTTAATAACCTCCTTTTTCTCTTTCGCTACAGCATATGCCCCAACATAATGACTTGGTTGTAGCAAACGCCCATTTTTTAAAAGATTACATTAAACCAAGCTAATGTTTTGTTTTTTTCCAAATAAAGTTATGATATAGTAAACCTTGTACCTTTCAACAATAAACGACATGTATACATAGGGAGTTGTATAATAATGAAGAAATGGGTAATATCTTTCACATTAGCCGCAGGAGTCCTCGGCTTAGCAGCTTGCAATGGAAATGATGATGGAAATAGCGAAGCCATTGTAAAGTCAAAAGCAGGAAATGTGACAAAAGAAGAGCTTTATGAAGCAATGAAAGACAGTGTCGGAGAAATTGTATTACAACAATTAGTCTTCGAAAAAGCGTTATCGAAAGAGTACGAAGTCGATGAAAAAGAAATCGATGAGCAAATTAATGAATTGAAAGCTTTAGGGGAAGAACAATTTAACATGTTCCTTATGCAAAGCCAGTTTAAAGATGAAGATGATTTACGTTTTAATATGCGTTTAAATGAACTTCTTAATAAAGCTGCAATGGATCGAATTTCCGTCTCAGAGGACGAAGTTAAAAAGTATTATGATGAGAAGTTACCTGATATTAAGGCTAGTCATATATTAGTAAAAGATGAAGAAACAGCACTAAAAGTAAAAGAGCAATTGGAAAACGGTGGAGACTTTGCTGCAGTTTCTAAAGCATTCTCTGAAGATAAAACTGCTGATGCACAAGGTGGAGATCTTGGTACAATTTCTTATAGTGATCCACAGTTAGATGCGGCATTTAAAGAAGCTGCATTCAAATTGGAACAAGATGAAATTAGTGATCCTGTTGAATCACAATTCGGATTTCATATCATTAAGGTTACAGATAAACCTACAAAAGAACCATTCGAAGATGTAAAAGCAGACTATGAGAAAGAACTTAAGTTATCCAAAATAGATGGTACTGTGATGCAAGAGGCATTAAAAGATGTACTAGAAAAAGCAGACGTTAAAATTGCAGATAAAGATTTAGAGGACACTTTTGATACCTTTTTAGGTAAAGAAGAAGAAAAATAAGATACAGACACGGCATTTAGACTGTCGATAAACTAGATGAACTCGAGTTTTTCGACAGTCTTTTTTAATGTTTCAAAAATTAATTGCTACTATGATAAAGGATCTTATTCTACTCCATAATAAAAAGACATCAAGATGAATCTCTCAATGTCTTTTGTGTCAAGCTTTAAGCTGAGGACGAAGCTAATTTAAACTGCTGCATCTACTTTCTTTCTTCGCTCTTTCTCTTGCTCCATTCTTTCTACATACACTTGTCCTTCTTTCTCAATCCACTCTGTTTCCATTTCTCTATCTTCTTTTGCTGTTTTTACTGCCATGAATGCACTCACAAATATGCCAACAATTACAAAATAAACCCAAAATGGTAATGACATATCACTAACCACTCCTTTCATCGCTTGTCCACCTACTACAATATATGTTTCACAAATAAAAAAATGCCCTCTATTAAGAAGGCATTAGGAATGAAATGTAGGTTTATAAAAGGAACGATTATCAAGCGCAAAAATCCGCTCCGAAAACTCTCCAGGTTTCACTCGTTTTAAAGCACGATCCAGCATATTCATTTTAGCATCGATATTATCTATAAGGTGGAGTATCTCTGCTTCTTTAATCATTGGTTGTTTGGGACTCCCCCATTCCAACTTCCCATGATGGCTTAAGACAAGATGTTGTAATACTACTATTTCCTCGCCTTTAATCCCTAGCTCATCCGCAGCTTTACCTATTTCATTTACAATGATTGAAATATGGCCAATAAGGTTTCCTTCAATTGTGTACGTTGCAGACACAGGTCCAGATAACTCTATAACCTTACCTAAGTCGTGTAAAATGATACCTGAATATAATAGGTCTTTATCTAATGATGGATATTGAGTAGCAATTGATTTAGCTAAATCAAGCATGGAAACTACATGATAACCTAAACCAGATACGAATTCATGATGATTTTTCGTAGCAGCTGGAAATTCTAAAAAAGCAGTTTGATACTTTTTCAATAAATGTCTCGTGATTCTTTGCAGATTTGGATTTTTCATTTCAAAAATATATTGTGTTACTTTCTCAGCGATTTCTTCTTTACTTATCGGGGCTGTTTCTAGTAAATCAGATACATGAACACCATCTTGTGGGTTGGATGGTCTGATTTGTTTTATCTTCAATTGTAGCCTGCCTCGATAATTATGTATTTCACCTGCAACACGTACAATCGTTTCTGGTTGATACAATTTTACTTGCTCATCAGAAGTATCCCATAGCTTCGCCTCAATATCTCCAGATCGATCTTGAAGAATGACTGTAAGAAATGGTTTCCCATTACTTGCTATTCCTTTTGTTGCACTTTTAATAAGCAAAAAAAGATCAACATGCTCGCCAACCTCATGATGTAAAAGTTCCTTTGCCATATGAACGCCCCCGATTTGATTTTTTCTCTTCCCAAATTATAACATATCAAGTAACATGTTGTTCTCTACTTTCGGTTAAAGCATAACAATGTGATGGATCGAAATTTGCTTTAATATGTTCATGACACGTAAAGAGAAATACTTGTGATGTCTTACTGATTGTTTTCATCAACTGTAAAACATTATCTGTTCTTTGTTTGTCAAAGTTTACAAAACCATCATCAATAATAATTGGAAACGGATAGTCTTCATGTAATACTTGTACTAAAGCAAAACGCAATGCAGTATAGAGTTGCTCACTAGTTCCCCTACTTAGTTCAGCAGGTGCATAATATGTTCCATTTTGATGACGGACTAGAATACTTTCATTTTGCTGAAATGAAATTTGGACATACTGGTTATTTGTCAACATAGACATATATGCTTCTGCTGTCTTCATGACTTTTGGAAAACGATCCTTAATATAATTACTCATTGTTTTTTGAAGTAACGTTTGAGCCAACATTATTTTAGCCCACTTCTGTGCTTGTTCATTAAAGTTCGATTTACTTTGATGAAAACGGTGAAGCTTGTCTGTGTATGTGCCGCCTTCCTCTAATTGTTCGATTTTATGGTTAATAGAGGCTAATTGTTGGCGTAAATCTTGCAATTTTTTCTCATTAGCCGTCATCTGGATAACTATTTTCCCAACGATATCGTTTAATTCATCCTCTGAATCGTAATTCTCTGATTCCACTAGCATATCACTGCCAATTTGTGCTTTCAGAACCTCCACACGCATTTGCAGACGTTCCAGTTCTTCAAATCGTTTACCTACACTACGGAACTCTTCTTCATTTTCCACTCCTGCATGATCAAACAATTCTTGAATAACTTTGTCATACTCATTGATTTCTACCTCTAATAATTTTTGTTCCTCTACTATGTCGTTTTTCTTCTCTATTAAATCAATTATATTATTTTTCTTTGCTTGCTCACTTTCATAACTACCTTTAAATTGATGTAATATGACGACCTTATCTACTTCTGTAATCCCAACCTCAAGTGCTATTTCTCGGAGCTCTTCCAACCATTTATCATATTTTTCCTGTTTCTCGTCACGTTCTTTTTTTGCATGCATCATGTTGGAGTGTAGCTGGAATAGCTTTAATAGTAATTCATATGCATCATCTAAACGTGAATTTGCAAAGAATATTGGCAACCCTAGTTGATCCTTTATTTGAACTAGTTCGGTTTGTATTATTTCTTGTTCCGACTTATTTTTCTCTTTATATGAGGTCCATTCTTGTAAATTGTATTTTTTCTCTTCTAATCCTTGAAATGTTTGTTTCCATTCATTTCGAAGCGATTGCTGCTCATCATAAATGACTTGAGGATTAATATAATCGCCTTCACTTTCAAGCTGATTCTTTATCATTGCTAATTTCGATTGTAAATGCTCGACATTGCTAATATTTTTTTGCTTTTTTCCTAACACAAAAGCAATGATAGCATATACAAAAGCTATAATTGCAACGATTGTAAGAAAATATTCACGTTGGCTCCATCCCCAAATAAATAATCCGATACTTAAAACAAAGAAAATGACGTTCATCATCAAACTCATTTTCGATTGTTTTTCTAGTATTGCGTTTCGTTCTATTTCTATTTCTAAGTCCCTTTTGATACTTTTCTTTTCTTCTATTAATTGCTCTCTACTTTTCCAATTAACCCGTTGCTTTTGCAATTTGTTAAAATCACTTTCAGAGAGCATTTTCTGTTCTATTGTTTCACATTTATTCTCTGCGATTTCTACTTCTTTATAAAGTCGTTCTATTTGTGAAAGTATTTGTTGCTCTTCTGTCTCTAATCCAACTAATTGGTGTAATTTATCTTTTATTTGAGCTTTCATATCAAAGCTAAGATTAATTTCCTGGATATCTTTATCCTTCGAAAAATGAAGGTCTTGTCTAATCCGCTCGATTTGTTCTATATATTCATTTATACTTTTTTCGAGCGCTTCAATTTCCCCTTGAATCTGCTTATAGTGTGGCCATTCATCCATATATTTTTTTACTTTCTTTAACAATTGATCATCAATTTGCGATTCGGTATTTTTTATTATTGAAGCAGAAGTTTTTTCACTTTTTTCCTGTAAGGCTTTCCATTTACTAAAAATAGCCAAGCGATTGTTAAACAATTGTTCATAGCGTATTAATCCATCCGTTGGAAAAGATACAGGTTGTAATCGTTCTATTTTCTCACAAACATGTTCATACTCCGTTATGAGTGACCACTTTTCTACTAATTCCTTCATCTTTCGGTAATTACGTTCATTGGTGCTCGATTCTTTATCTAAATTCTGAATTTCAATTGATAACTGTTCTTTTTTTATTAATAGAGCTTCATATTTTTCATTTTCTTGTCTTGCTTGTCTTAATTCAGCTTCTTGCTCTCGTAATATTTTTATTTGTTCGTTCAGTATCGGCTTTCTTCCTCCAGGTTTAAACAAATAATCTAGTTCCTTTTGGAAAGCTTCATCTGCTTGTAATAGGATGTCTGATCCAATAGATCCTGTCGCAAGTAAATAACGAGTTATTTCATCATTTTTCAAGCGCTGTACTTCTTGCAAGCCACTTAAGTTAAAGGAAAATACATTTTCATATAATGTTCGGCTCATCCCTCTCAAAACTTGAGTAAGTAGTTCTTCTCCTCCAGTTACACCATCTCGAAGAAAAACTGTTACATCACCGGCAGATTTCCCTCTAACTCTTTCAATCACTACTTCTCCATACTCTCTCGTCATAATTGTTATTTGTCCACCATATGCCGAATGCGTTTTCGGTTCATATCGTAAAAGCGATTGCTGCTTAGAAGGAAATCCAAACAGAATACTATGTATAAATGACATAATAGTTGACTTACCTGCTTCATTTTCACCGAATATAACTTGTATATCTGGAGATAGTTCATCCATCTTGTAGTTAATAAACTTGCCGTATCCATAGATATGAAGACTTTTCAGCTTCATTTACATCACCCTCCTTTCATTACACTGTTAATTGTTTCAGAATTAGTTGTTTTGCTTCTTTAATAAGCGCTTGTTTTTCCTGTTCAGATATGTGTGTAAGATAGCGACTCCCATATGTATGGGAATAAAGACTAGATAATACTTTTTCAAATTGATCATTCAGAGCTAAATCATCTATCGACATCTCCAGCATATTTATAAAAGTCCGATCTGCTATATGTGATTGTTGGCTTTCTCCAGCTCGATGTATCTTATATGGCCAAATAAAGCTTTCACCAAAAGTTATGCCGTCTTGAAGCATCTCTAAAAACTCACCATTATCTATTTTCTTTACTATTTCTAGTGGTAATTTTTGAATTTCTTCTATATGTATTTCTAGCAGAACTCCATGTTTTTCATTCCTGAACAGTTGTTCAAGCCGACTCTCATATTCATGATAGAATTGAGAAAATGTCATCTCTTCTTTACTTTCTATCTTTAACTGTTCCCACTTAATTGGTGCAACGGGAATGAAATCTAATTGTGCTTCTCCAGAAGAGTACAAATTTACAGTATAACAACCCTTTTCCCCACTTTCTTTTCGATGTCTCCCTTGAATATTGCCTGGATAAACAATATATGGTTCTGAATGGAGGGTTTGACGTTTATGGATATGGCCAAGAGCCCAATAGTCCATTTCTTTTTTGAGTAGCTCTTGAATGGAGAATGGTGCATAAGGTTGATGGTCACTTCCCCCATTTTCCCAATGGCCATGTAAAAGTCCGATATGAAAGTCAGCACCATCAATTTTTTTATAATCATTAATTTTCTTCTCTGCCACATGACGCTCCGGATAACTAAAACCATAAAGATAAACCTTTTTTCCATCCTTAGTGATGAATGGAATCATCTCCACTTCCTCTTTAAAAATATGAACATTATCTGGCAGTTCTAGTGCTAACCAATTACCTGACAAATGATCATGATTTCCATGAGTAATAAAAGCACTTATCCCTGCATTCTTTAACCGCAGCATCTGTTTTCTTAAGCGAGCTTGCGCTTTAATGCTCCGATCTTCACCATCGTATAAATCACCAACAATGATCATAAAATCTACATGGTGGTGAATTGCTTCATCTACAATCGTTTCAAACGCTTTAAATGTGCTCTCCTGTATTCGTGAAAACAATTCCTTCGGGAGATGACTAAGTCCTTGGAAGGGGCTATCCAAATGAAGATCTGCAGTATGAATAAAGCGGATTCCATCCATTTATACTCACTCCTAAAAATCGAATATACGTTCTATTATTATACACAAAAAAAGAAGATAAGTCTAAGTGGATTTCCAAACCTATCTTCTCATTATTCTTATATCATTACTTTAACATATCGATTTTGCGGAGAAACTCAAGCTTATATTGTTTTCGAAAATGCTCTTTCACCATGTATGCAACACCATTATCATTATTAGAACGTGTTAGCCAGTTTGCAACAGCCTTCACTTCCTGTGGTGCATTTCCCATTGCAACCCCTAAACCAGCCCACTTGACTAAGGAGAGATCATCCATACCTGAGCCTATTGCCACAACTTCGCTTGGCCTTATTCCCATTTGACTACATACATATTGCACTCCATTAAGCTTAGAAACATCACTACTTACAATTTGCATTGAATGAGAGTCAGTTGGTATACATACAACCTCATCAAACATCGCAGTTAATGCTTTTTGTGCATCTTCTAAATATGATTTATTTTCAAATGTAACTTCTATATTAGGAGGTGATACCGAAGTTTCTTGTAATTTTTCACTAACATCATCCACGAATTGCTCTGAATATGAAAAACGAGATGTACGTTGAAATACAACCCTCGCCAACAAACTATCTGGTAATTTCACCTTATTAGCAATTGTATACTCTTCATGAACAAGCTTAAAATGACACGGAACGGTTTCCAGTAATGCAACAATTTCTTTCGTAATTTGAGGTGTGATGCGTCTCACATAGACAGGTTTGTTCACTTCTTTTCCGATAAATGCACCTTGATGAGCGATTATATGACCTTCTATGTTTAATGCTTTAGCTATTCTTTTTGCCGCGGAATAATGCTTGGAAGTTGTTAACAATACCGTGATATCCTTATTTTGGGCAAACTCAATTGCTTCACGTGTCACTTTGTTCATACGTCCATTATCTTGCAACAAAGTACCGTCAATATTTGTAACCAACAGTTTATATACCATGGTGTCCTCCCCATCGTGCAAAATTCTCCTCATTAATGATATTTATGTATGAAACAGTTGGATAGAACTACCAGAAAGGAAAAACCACTTTCTAAAAAAAGAAAGTGGTCCACTAACATTACTTATTCATCATCCCATATAACTCATCTAACGGTTTGACAATAATCTTATTTAGTTCTCCTATTGCTTCACTCATACGTTGTTCTGCTTGCATGAGCTGTGTTACTTTTTGATTTGCTTGTACTTGATTTGCAATTGCTTGAGCATTCATTACTTCATCTTCTGTAATATTTTGCCCAGACATTTGCTTTTGCTGTAATTCCATTTGTACATTGCGGAAAGCATCAAACATGGACTTAGCTGTCTCGTCATTTTCTACTTCTTCATACATTTTCTTGAGATTTAGAAACTCTTCACTAGTACGCAAAGCTTTTTCCAATTCATATGCCTGATCATATAGATTTGTAGCCATTAAGTAGGACCCCCTTCCTTCCTTTGCTATTCTAACATTATTATGACGTGAACAAAACAATGATTCCTTGAATTAGGCCTATTGCCCCACCTAGAACAGCTCCCAAATACGTAATCATCACAAGTTCTTTCTTGGCGATGGAGATGACTAGCTCCTCTAATTTTCGCAATGAAAAAGATTCAATTTGCTCCCGAACTATCGCCTCCACTTCAAAGCGCTCTAGGATTTCACCGATTCTATCGGACAAATATGTTCCAGCTGTTTGTAATATAAATGGGATAATATTTGTTTCGATTTTTTCCTTATATGGTAATAGTAGTTCGGAAATGGGAGTTTGAAGAATTTTTTTTAATTGTATGGTATCAGCTACCGTTAATTTAATTGTTGCTAATATTTTTTCATCGTTCATATTTACGAAAAGCTCTTCCGTCGTTTTTTCTTGAATTTTTTCCCACTCTGACTGTAAAACCTGGACGAGCATTAATTTCGTTTCTTCATTTTTTAACATTTTTATAATTTCTGGTTGAAATTTATCTGCAAGTGAATCATTACCAATGAACATTTGCACCATATTCCATAGTTTTCCTCTGTCCTTGAGAAACTGTTCAATCATTGTTTTTATTTTATACTTACCCTCTTGACTGGAAAAATATTCAACTGCCTTTTCTATAATTTGGTCTGCAGCATCCGGTATTTTATTATGCAATTGTTGCGTCCATTCTCTCGGAATAACCTCTTGTATTTGCTTATTCCAGAACTTATCTTTAATACCGTAGTATTTTTCTTCAATGCGTCCATCAATGAATGTATTCGCTCGTTCAATTGGATTATCAACCTGTAGCTGCTCTAATAATTGTTCTATCGTCCATTCTTTCTCAAGCCAACTATTAAATTTTGCAGTTAACCAAATGTGCATTTTTTCTATAAAATCTTTATTCGTTATTTTTTTTCTAACGCTATCTGGAGTAACTAGGTGACCAACAACTAATTTACCAATTTGTGTTGCCAATTCATTATGGCGTTTTGGGATAAGTCCAGGTGTAAAAGGTAATTGCCACTTTCCAATATAAATTGGATGATACGGACGAAATAACATTCTTATTGCCAAAAAATTTGTAAGCCCACCGATTAGTGCTCCTATGACTATCATAAACAGAATTAATAATAATGAATCTAACATCTATCACAACATCCTCTCAAAAGTAGGAAAAATACCATAAATTATGTACGATTGAAACATAAAAAAGATTCTACATACGTACGTTTACATATATATAAGGATATACAATAATGTGAAATTAATCATGTAAATGCATAGTTTACGCCTGAGATTTTTTTGATACAATAATAGTAATGAGGTGATTATGTGCTTCATCATTTTCAAGTAAAGCCTATTTTCGAGGATGGTCGACTTCCTGGATGGATTTTCAGCTTTTATTTCGAACAAACAAATTATAACGGAAAATATCATCCTAACGGAAGCATTGAATGGACAAACAGATCACCAATGAAACAACATATAAGTAAAATAGAGAAACACATCCACAATCTAATGATTTATCATATATATGATGTTCAAAGATGAAAATTAATTTACCATCTATTGTAATGAATGTTACTTACATTTCGCCTCCAAACTAATGTTAAGGAGGCTGATGGGATGAGAAAGAAAAAACGAGAATTTTTACCAGACGTGGATAATGAAGGTCGAGATCAATTATATGTCGATGTTGATCGAATGATTAATGAAGGTATGAGTGGCGGCTACGTATTCATGCGCGAGGATTCCACCAATATCGAGGAAGCAACTGATTTCTTTCCTGAAGATCCACCAGAAGAAATTTGACGGTAGGGCTGACTTTGCGGTCAGCCCTACTATATATGAGGAGATTCCATGTTTATACGATTATTAGAAAAATATCCTAATGCGATTACAGCATTAGCACCTAATTATGATGATAACTATGTATGGTTTAAGGATAATGATCAAGAATCATTTATTGGTATTCCAGCAGAAGATCTTACGGAAAAGGAAATTTCATTACTACACACATTATTTCCATTAGACAATAACAATTGGTCCCTTTCCAATATAGCAAATGAATGGCGTGAATTTTTATTACATAATGGTCCACTTCCCCAATCCAATACAAATAATATCCGTTTTATTCATTTTACCATTACAGATATTCGAGACGAATTTCTTTTTTCAGAATGGGAAGAAGCAATTAAAAGTTTATTTTATAATGATGTAACGATTGTTCCGATCACTAATCAACAAGGTGTAATAATAGAGGAAGAAAGTAATGTTGCAATTACTGAAGAAGAATTATTTTCTGCAATCCAAGCATTTGAAAGTGATTTTTTCATTAAAATATACTTTTATATCGGCCATTTTCTTGAGCAAACTGATGCATTAAGATCACTATATCAATTGGAACGCAATATGCTGGAATTATCTTTTGCTGAATATCCAGAAGATCGAATTTTTACTAGGGAAAAATTAATGCCACTTTATTTGTATCGTCAAATACCTGCCTCAGAACGAAACATTCTTTTTGCAGATGTACAGCAGTTGCTTGCGGATGATAAAGAACTTTTGGAAACAATAAAAGTGTATATTGAAAACCAATCAAACGCGACTTTAACAGCTAAACAGTTATTTATGCATCGTAATAGTTTGCAATATAGGATAGATAAATTCATTGAAAAAACCGGGATTGATATAAAAACGTTTCACGGTGCCTTTTTCGGATATTTAGCCTGTATTTTTTTAGAGATGAATAGAGATTAATGCAAGGTGCCAAAAATGCCCATGGTATTTTTGTGCACCTTGTCCATAGTAAGTTGAAAGCGTATTCTGTAAAATGTACTTAAATACAGAATACTAGGGAGGCAATAAAATGGCTGAGTTAAAGCTTGATGGGATTTATAAAGTATATGATAACAAAGTTACTGCAGTTGAAAATTTCAATCTAGATATTAAAGACAAAGAATTTATCGTTTTCGTAGGACCTTCAGGTTGTGGTAAATCTACAACACTTCGTATGATTGCTGGTCTAGAAGAAATTTCACAAGGTGACCTATATATTGATGACAGAAGAGTTAACGATATCGCTCCTAAAGACCGCGATATTGCGATGGTGTTCCAGAACTACGCACTATATCCACATATGAGTGTTTATGATAACATGGCATTCGGATTAAAATTACGTAAAATGCCTAAGAAAGAAATCCAAGATCGTGTAAATAACGCTGCAAAAATTCTTGGTCTAGAAAACTTCTTAGATCGTAAACCAAAAGCTCTTTCCGGTGGTCAGCGTCAGCGTGTTGCTTTAGGTCGTGCGATTGTCCGTGATGCAAAAGTGTTCTTGATGGACGAGCCGTTATCTAACCTTGATGCTAAGCTACGTGTACAGATGCGTGCTGAAATTGCAAAGCTTCACCAAAGACTACAAACAACAACTATTTACGTTACCCATGACCAAACAGAAGCGATGACAATGGCAACAAGAATCGTTGTTATGAAAGACGGTCTTATCATGCAAGTTGGTTCTCCTAAAGAAGTTTACGATTATCCTGAAAACATCTTCGTTGGGGGGTTCATCGGATCTCCAGCAATGAACTTCTTCCATGGAACATTAGAAGAAGACGGATTTGCTCTTGATAAGAAAACAAAAGTTGCTGTTCCAGAAGGTAAAATGAAAATGCTTCGTGACCAAGGTTATGTTGGTAAAGAAGTTGTTCTAGGTATTCGTCCTGAAGATATCCATGATGAGCCTGCATTCATTGATGCTTCTCAAGGAACTAAAGTTAATGTAACAATTGAAGTTGCTGAGCTTCTAGGTGCTGAAACTATGCTATATTCTAGCATTGCAGAACAAGATTTTGTTTCTAGAATCGATGCAAGAACAGTAGTTGAGCCAGGTCAAAAAATGGATCTAGCATTCGATATGAACAAAGCACACTTCTTTGATGTAAATACTGAAAATCGCATTCGCTAATTAATATAATCCAAATCTAAAACCTGCCTATATTTGGCAGGTTTTTTTCTGTTTTTTTGGTCATCATAATAATCGAGACAGCGATAAATCTCTCCAAAAAAACAGCTATAAAAAAAGTAAAAATTACCAAAGAAAAAGAAGAATAGTTTACGAAAAACAAAACATACTACAAAATACAAACAACTTCTTCAATGGGTTAATCATAGTTGACACATTCAAATGTGTGTCGGTGCAATTCCGACTAACCCAACCAATACTAAACATACAACAAGGAGATGACGCAAAATGGCTAGCAACAACAACTCTAACCAGCTTGTAGCTCCAGGTGCACAACAAGCACTAGATCAAATGAAATACGAAATCGCTTCAGAATTCGGAGTAAATCTTGGTGCGGATACTACTTCCCGTGCTAACGGTTCTGTAGGTGGAGAGATTACTAAGCGTTTAGTTCAAATGGCTGAACAACAGCTTGGCGGTTTCTCAAAATAATTTAACTTAATAAATTGGCTAAGCCCCCGGATTTTTATCCGGGGGTTATTAATTTCTGATATGGACGGTTGATTTCCTCTGCGACGTACAGGATGTACTAGTGCAGGAGTAGCCACAGGACGTAGCTGCTTTAGCCTGGAAGGAGCTCGCCCCTTCCGTTCATCAACCCTATAAAAGCCAGTTCTTAATTTTTTAAAATTTCAGCTTGATATATTTTAGTTATAAGTTAACCATTTTAGCTGGGTCAATCCATTGGTCATATTGTTCTTCTGTTAGGTAGCCAGTTTTGATTGCTGCTTCTTTCAATGTGCTACCATCTTTAAATGCTAGTTTAGCAATTTCAGCTGCTTTTTCGTAGCCAATGTGTGGGTTTAATGCAGTAACAAGCATTAATGAGCGATTTACATTTTCTTCGATTACATCGATATTTGGCTCAAGTCCTTGAGCACAGTTTTCATCGAATGAAACCATTGCATCTGCAAGTAAACGAACAGATTGTAAGAAGTTATAAATAATCACTGGTTTATATACATTCAGTTCGAAGTTTCCTTGGCTAGCTGCAAAACCAATTGCTGTATCATTACCGAAAACTTGGACTGCTACCATTGTTAATGCTTCACTTTGAGTTGGATTCACTTTTCCTGGCATAATAGAACTTCCTGGTTCATTAGCAGGTATCGTTATTTCACCGATTCCGCTTCTTGGTCCACTTGCTAACCAACGTACATCATTGGCAATTTTCGTTAAATCAGCCGCAAGTCCTTTTAATGCTCCATGTACAAATACAACTTCATCATGACTAGTAAGGGCGTGGAACTTATTATCGGATGAAACAAATGGATAGCCAGTTTGTTCACTTATTTGCTCTGCAACTTTATCACCAAATGTTGGGTCTGCATTTATTCCAGTCCCTACAGCAGTTCCGCCAATTGCTAAGTTAAGTAAGTGTTTCGCACTCTCTTCAATCATTGCTTCACTTTTTTCCAACATTGCTCTCCAGCCACTTATTTCCTGACCTAATGTAAGTGGGGTTGCATCTTGTAAGTGCGTTCTACCAATCTTAATAATATTCATATAAGCTGCTTCTTTTTCTAGCAGTGTTTCCTTTAACTGACGTAAAGCAGGTAAAAGTCTTACGTAGATCTCTTCATATGCTGCCACATGCATTGCAGTTGGAAATGTATCATTAGAGCTTTGAGACATATTAATATCATCGTTTGGATGTATATTTTCCTCTGAACCTAGTTGTTGTAAAATTTCATTACCTCTTCTAGCAACAACTTCATTTATATTCATATTTGATTGTGTACCGCTTCCAGTTTGCCATACAACTAGAGGAAAATGCTCATCAAATTTCCCTTCTAATACTTCATCACAAGCCTGTGTAATCGCTGTCTTTTTGGTGTCAGAAAGTTTCCCTAGTTCGTTGTTCACGATTGCTGCAGCTCTTTTTAAATGGGCAAACGCTTTAATAATTTCAATCGGCATCTTTTCATTACCAATTTTAAAGTTTTGTTTACTACGTTGTGTTTGTGCTCCCCAGTATTTATCTTGAGGTACTTTGATTTCGCCAATTGTATCTTTCTCTATACGATAATCCATCTGTATATCCATCCTCCTATGTAATCTCCTAACAAATCTATTTTCTCATAATTCTCTGGAATTTTCATCTATTAACAAAATAAAAAGAATATCCTATAAGTCGCACTTTTGACTTATAGGACATTCTAATAATGTTAGTAGTGATTTTTGCTTCAGGAGAAATTATTCCCCTCTCCAGTTATCGAATTGTTCTTTTAACTTCTCTTCGATTTTCTTTAAGTTGCCTTTTCCTTTATCTAATTTTTCTTTCCACTTTTTCATTTCTTTTTCTATTTTTTCATCTAATTTTTCTTTGCTATTCTTAAAGAAGTTTTCTCTTTCTTTTTGTTTTTCTAGTTCTTCTTGTCTTTTTCGTTCTTCTTCGATTCGTTTTTCTTCTAGTTCATCGTTAATTGATTTTATTTCAAAGTTTTTATGGTCAACGAAGTTTAGACCTGTTTGCATGATTTCTCGGAAAATCGGTACTATGGTACTTCCACTACTACCAGGCAAATAATGTTCACGGTCTGTATAATCGTATCCTAGCCAGATCGCTCCAACAATATTAGGTGTATAACCAACAAACCATTGATCCTTTGTTCCGTTCGTAATATCTTTAAAAGGTAGTTGAGTTGATCCTGTTTTACCTGCAATTGTATGACCATTAATTTTCGCCTTGCTACCTGTCCCGGATTCTACTACATTTAGTAACATCGACGTCATTTTATTTGCTGTTTCTTCTTTAATAACTTTCGTTTTTTTCGGCTTTGCTTCGACTATTACTTTTCCTGTTGGACCAACAATCTTTGTGATGAGATGACTTTGCACTCTCTCCCCACCATTGGCAAAAGCACTATATGCTTCTGCAAGTTGTTTTGGAGAGTAACCTGTTTTTGTACCACCTAGTGCAAGACTTAAATACTTATCATCATCCTGTACAGGCAATCCGAATCTTTTTACTGCATCCACCCCTGTATTCAGACCAATCTCATTCAATAACCATACTGCTGGAACATTGAGCGAGTCTTCTACAGCCTGATACATCGGAACTTCACCAAGATAACGATGGTTATAATTCGAAGGAGTATATCCATCAAAAGAAGTTTTCTCATCTTTTAATAGTGAATATGGATCATAACCTGCTTCTAGTGCCGGTGTATATACCGCAAGTGGTTTCATAACCGAGCCTGGCTGAGCTGTTAATTGTGTTGCTCGATTATAGCCACGGAAAGTATGCTCTCCTCTACCACCTACTAGTGCTCTAATACCTCCATTAGATGGATCAATTAGAATCGCACCGCTTTGGGCTAATGTTCCATCACTACTCTTCGGAAATAGATGATCTTTTTTATACACTTCTTCGAGGCCTTCTTGCATTCCTTGATCTAACTGTGTATAAATCTTATATCCTTTTGTTAATAGTTCATCTTGAGTTAAGCCGTATAAATTGATTGCCTCGTTGATAACAGCGTCCACATAAAATGGATACTTCCCTTTTAAAGGATCTCCACCCTTATCACGAATGGTGATTGTCTCCTGTATAGCAGCCTCATACTCATCTTCTGATATCATTTCGTATTTTTTCATTTGTCCTAATACAACATCACGACGATCTAGTGCCCCTTGTAAGTTTTTATAAGGGTCAAGGGCAGATGGGCGATTAATGATACCTGCTAGCATCGCTGCCTCACTAAGTGTAATATCTTGTACATCTTTCCCAAAATATTTACGTGAAGCATTTTGAACTCCCCATGCTCCACTGCCAAAATATATTTGGTTCATATACATTTCCAATATTTCTGATTTTGTATATGTCTTTTCAATTTCAATAGCTAGAAAGAGTTCCTCTATTTTCCGCTGATAAGTTCGCTCATGTGATAAAAGTGCAACCTTCGTTAACTGTTGAGTGATTGTACTTCCTCCAGCTGTAATCTCACCAGCCTTTAGATTTTTGAAAAAAGCACGCGTGATTCCTTTCACATCGAAACCATTATGCTCTTTAAAACGGTGATCCTCGATTGCAATAATAGCATTTTGTAAATGGTCAGGTACCTCCTCAATTGAAACACCTTCCATTCGGTTTGCAGATATCTTACTAGCTTCCTTATCATCTTTATCATATATGACTGTAGCTTGAGCTAAACCTTGCTTTAAAGATTCTACATTTGCAGAACTTGCTAACCATGCGAAATATCCTAACCCTACCAAAATCGCAATGGATAATAATAAAATTAAAATTTGGTTTATATGGGCTCGTTTCCAAAACTTCCTTATAGCTTCTTTCACGAAAATTACATATTTCATAAATGCTACCCCACTTTCACAACCTTACCCATAATAATACTTATTTCGACAAAAAAAGAAAAGCGGAAGGCGCCTGTCCCTTTAGCTTATACTTCTTATTTCACCATTTGCATAGGCCGTGACGATTTTAGTCGAAATTATTGTACAGAATAAAAAAACTGTGTTACAATCTAGAAATTTATCCATGTTCTTTATTGCGAAATTTCAATATAGTATGTATATTGAAAGTATAAGTTTTTGTAAGTTTTTAGCATAATTCGTTGAATTATAAATATATATCTAATAAATGTTTTATTGATTGATAGATTTACAGTATTTAAATTCGTATAATGAGATTGAGGTGAAATGATGAACCAGCTGGAAACTGATGTTTTAACCATTATTAATCCAAGTAATGATTATATCTTTTCAAAATGGAAAGAAAAAATTAGCATGCCCTCCAATTATAATCTTGTAAATGATATTACGGATTATGGCCAGAAAATGTTTCAAACTATTTTCGAGGCATACGTGATTCCTGTCGAAAATAGAGATAAATTTATTAAAAAGGCAGCATGTGAAGAAACAAACAGAGAATTGTTCCATCAAATACCTCTAAGTTTTTTAATAAATACAGCTAATATTGCTCGAAAAGTTATCTTTACAGAAATTAATCGTTTTCCAGAAACAATAAAAGATATTGGTAGAATTCAAATTGTATTTTCTGATATTATCGATACATTCATATATTATATTAGTGAATACGTTGAAGAAAAGTCTATCCAAAAAGATAAAAATCAATTAACAAAGGAAAGTCACGAGGAAAGACTAACATTATTAGGACAAATGACTTCCAGTTTCGTCCATGAATTTCGAAATCCTTTAACTACTATACACGGCTTTATTCAATTATTACGTTCAGAGAACCCCGAATTGCCATATATGGACATAATTTCTAGTGAACTAGAGCAATTAAAATTTCGAATTTCTCAGTTTTTATTACTTTCCAGACGTGAATCCGTCAATCAAGAAAAAACATTATTTAATGTACATGACATCTTTGATCAAATCATCGCATTTATCTATCCACGACTTCTAGAATTTAATGTGGAATTAGAAAGAAGAATAGATAGAGATTTATATATTGAAGGCTATGTAGAAGAATTTAGACAAGTCATTATCAATATTATCTTTAATGCCATTGATGTGTTGGCAGAACAAGAATCATCTTCTGCAATTAAAGTAAAAGGTTACCGTAATGAAGATTCAATTGTCTTAACCATTTCTAACACAGGCCCAAAAATTCCTGATGACCTTTTAGCGACTATTTTCGAACCTTTTGTCACAACGAAAAAGTCAGGAACTGGCTTAGGATTATATGTATGTAATGATATTATTAAGAAACACAATGGACAATTATTGTGTACTTCTAATGATGAATGGACTACATTTACCATTGTTATTCCAATAGCATCACAAGAATTAGAAAAGAGAACCAAGGAAAATTAATTCCAATGGTTCTCTTTTTTTTCGAGGAAGTGCAAAGAAACTATTTCATTTCTCTGCAGTCTTCACATGGTTCTAAAGGATATTCATCTAGCGTCAACAACTTGTGTCAATTATAGCCAAGCTGCTCCTACAATAATTAGTAGGATAAATAATACTACGATAAGAGCGAAACTATTTCCGCCACCGTAGCCTCCGCCATAACCGCCATAGCCATAGCCACAGCCGCCCCATCCGAAGCCCATTCTGCCTCACCTCCTAATTTGTAGGATAAAGTGAAGTAAAATCACCTTGCACGATATTGTATTCAATTGCACTTAAAAAGGGATGGACTTTTTCAAAAAAAATGTTCTGCTTTTACTAAGTTATGACTTTTCGTTATACTGAAAGCTAGTTAGAAAGGGGAAATACATAATGAAATCACTTGTTCTTGCTGAAAAGCCGAGTGTTGCACGTGACTTAGCTCGTGTATTAGGCTGTTCAAATAAGCAAAAGCACTATATAGAAGGACCAACATACATCGTAACATGGGCTTTAGGACATTTAGTTGAGTTAAAAATGCCTGAGGATTATGATAAACGCTATCAAACATGGAGAATGGAGGATTTGCCAATAATCCCTGACAAAATGGGGTTAAAATTAATTAAGCAAACAACCTCCCAATTTAGAGGAATTCAACAACTTGCAAAAAGAAATGATATTAAAGACATTATCATTGCTACAGATGCTGGACGCGAAGGTGAATTAGTAGCACGCTGGATTATTGAAAAGATTCATTGGAAAAAGCCTGTGAAGCGACTATGGATATCTTCGCAAACGGATCGAGCAATTAAAGATGGTTTTGCTAAATTAAAGCCTGCAAAACAATATGATGCATTATATGAATCTGCCCTCTGTCGCGCGGAAGCAGATTGGTTAATTGGATTAAATGTAACACGAGCACTTACAACGAAATACGATGATCCTCTATCGGCCGGTCGGGTTCAAACCCCTAGTCTTGCGATGATTATGGATAGAGAAAAAGAAATACAAGCTTTCGTACCAAAAGAATATTGGACAATTCAAGCAAAAATTGGATTGTTGACGGCATCCTGGCATGATAATAACGAAAAACGTATTTTTTCTGAAGATAAAATGAATCAGATTATACAAAAGATTAACGGGGCCAAAGCAGAGGTTACTTCTGTTCAAAGAAAAGAAAAAACAGAGCAACAGCCACTACCGTATGATTTAACAGAACTTCAACGGGATGCGAATAGAAGATTTGGATTTTCAGCGAAAAAAACCGCAAATGTACTTCAAGGGTTGTATGAACAGCATAAGCTTGTTACATACCCTCGTACAGATTCGCGTTATTTAACAACAGATATGGAAGCTACTATGGCTGAACGGATTCAAGCTCTCCAGTCTGCTTATAAAGAGGAAGTTAAACCAATCTTGAAAGGAAAAGTATTGGCTAAAAAAGTCTTTAATAATGCCCGTGTAAGTGATCATCATGCCATAATTCCAACAGATGAGCGACCGCGCCTAAGTGATCTTTCAACTGATGAAAGAAAGCTATATGACATTATTGTTAGAAGGTTTTTAGCTTTATTTTATCCTGCATATCAATATGAGACGATTAGTGTAGGATTTAGTGTTGCTGGCGAACAATTTTCTGCTCAGGAAGCAATCATAATCGATAATGGGTTTAAAACAGTAACAGGTAAAGGAACAGATGAAGATCACCAAGTGAAACGATTGACAAATATGAAACAAGGACAAACGTATGAAGTGAAGGATATTTTCTCTGACAAAAAGTTAACCGAACCTAAAGCCCGTTATACAGAGGCTGACTTACTTGCACAAATGGAGAAATATGGACTCGGTACACCAGCAACACGAGCAGATATTATTGAAAAGCTACTCAGTTCTGAGGTGATAGATCGCAATAACAATCGATTACATCCAACTCCAAAAGGAAAGCAATTAATGGAGCTTGTAAATGAAGAATTAAAATCACCTAAACTTACGGCAAAATGGGAAGCTGACTTAGAAGCAATAGCTCGAGGAAAAGGAAATGCAAATGCATTCCTACAAAATATTCGTAAACAAACGAAGCAACTTGTGTTAGAAATTAAGAAGAGCGATAAAAAATATAAAGCACATAATTTAACAGGTTCTAAATGCCCGGATTGTGGTTCCTTAATGAAGGAAGTAAAAGGCCGAGATGGTAGAATGCTTGTTTGCTCAGATCGTGAATGTGGGTTTCGAAAACGGAAAGACCCTAAATTATCCAATCGTCGGTGTCCACAATGTCATAAGAAAATGGAAATTCATAGTGGTAAAGCGGGAGCATATTTCCAATGTAGAAATTGTAACCTCGTAGAGAAAGCAGAAAATAAGAAAAAGACCGTATCAAAACGCGAAGAAAAACAACTACTGAAGAAGTACTCTAGCAATGACGGATTTGGAAATAGCCTTGCCGATGCATTAAAAGCAGCAATGGAAAATAAAGATTAACAAATAGTGATTTAATATATCTGTTAATTAATTATTACACAAAGAAATTATGGCTTTTCGTTGATTGAAGCGGAAGAAGCGAGGCACCAGCAGTGTAAATCAACAATTCTCAGTAGAAAATTCATCTAATTTAAGAAGCTGTCCATTCGTCAATCACTTTGGCAATTTGGAACAGCTTCTTTTGTTAAGATTGAAAATTTCTTTTTATATATTTCAGGAAGTTTTTTGCTGCAAACCCCTTCACTTGTTCCTCCGAATAATATTTCAATAATTCGTTAATTAGGTTTTGTTGCTTCCCTGAGTTTTCTAAGTTATTAACGTGGAGCTCTATCCCATCAAAATCCGAACCTAGTCCTATATTCTCAACCCCACCTAGTTCACAAAAATGATCAATATGTTTAATTAAGTTAGATATATTTGCTTTCTCTTTATTTGTAATAAATGGTGGATGATACACGACATGAACCATGCCATTTTTGTCAAAAAGTTTCTCCGCTTGATCATCTGTTAAATTTCGAGGATGAGGACAAAGTTTTTTGGAATTAGAATGGCTAGCAATTGGATATTTAGCTCTCTCCATCACATCCCAAAAAGCTCGTTCACTTAAATGTGAAACATCAGTAAGTATCCCATGCTCATTATGAAAGGAAACAATTTCCTTCCCAAAATTAGTAAGCCCGGCACCTCTTTCTTCCCCCACCCCATCGGCTGCAAGATTAGCAAAGTTCCATGTAAGTCCTACAGACTTAACACCTAATTCATGTAAAATGTGTAATTTAGAAATATCATTACCAATGCAGTCCACACCTTCAAGTGTCAGCATTGCCCCCATTTCATCTGATTTTAATGTGAAAAAGTCTCCCCAGTTTAGTATCTGTTTCATCCTTTTATTATTAAGAAGCATTTGCTTAAAATAATGTACTTGCTTTATAGCAGCGGAAAATTTCTCTTCCGTATTTACGTGATCTGGGATAAAGATAGCAAAGCACTGTACTTTAACCCTTCCTTGTTGGAGCCTATGGAAGTTTGCATCAAGTTCAGGAGAATCTAGGAAACGAAGCTTCCCTTTACTTAGCCATAACTTATATAGCACATCACAATGCAAATCGATAATTTTCATAAAAGTTCGACCCTTTTTATTCATTTTTCCCAACTGAATCAATTTCATAAATGCTTATTGTAAAAAAACACCCTTTTCAATATAAATTGTAATAAACTCTGTAAACACAATGCGAGAACTTATACACCATTGATTTCCGTTGCAGGCGGACGCTTTCCGGGGGGCGTGCGGTGAGCCTCCTCGCTCGCTTTGCTC
>VEFU01000229.1 GCA_007679095.1 Paenibacillus bovis | reverse complement strand
TTATCTTCCCTTCCATTAAATCTCCTCCACTTACACACCAAACAATTATTTCAGCAACTTTTTCTTTCTTTTCTTCACATCCACAACTCAATATCATCATTCCACTCATTACCATACAAAACACAATCATACCACCAAATCCCCCTGCCACAATCCCTTTTAACCCATCTTCCTCATCCCCACCACCTTCTTCACCCTCAATAATTCCCTCATCCCTCCTCCCATCCCCCTCCTCAATTCTAATTCCTTTTACAATCACTTCCTCTTGCTCACTTCTTAATCCTAATCTTTCTATTTCTATCTCACGTA
>VEFU01000228.1 GCA_007679095.1 Paenibacillus bovis | reverse complement strand
CGTTAAAAAATACACTCATTCGTTCTTTATTAACCCATCAAACATTTGGTGTTCCAATGAATCAACCCACAACCAAAAAAATATTAACCCACAAATCCATCCATCCACTAGATCTACCACCTTACATAAACTCCTTTCTTCCCACCATACCTGCGCCCTATTTTCCACAATCCATCCAACACCCACAACAATTTCCCTTACATTTTCCCTTCCCATCTATCTTTATTCCTCTGCTTATTTTACAAATCTTCCCCCGCAAAAAATCCTTACTACATATCATCATTGCCCTTACCCACGTTCTCATTCCTCT
>VEFU01000227.1 GCA_007679095.1 Paenibacillus bovis | reverse complement strand
TGTACATCGTTACAATCTGATTTTTTACTGATTATGACAACGCCGTATGGATTATTATATATAACTATTCCAATCATCCTTATTCCATATTTATTTCCAAATCCTTTTACCCTTCCTCCTATCCCAGACGACTTTCCCAAAAATCTCCGCCTCCATTATAAAACAATACTTAATATCCCATTAATTCTTCTTCCATTAATAACTCCAACACTTCTACTAACTCTACCAATCATTCCCTTCTTACCACTTATCATCCCTAATATTATATCCATTATCAAACCCCATCATTTCCAAAAAACCTTACCACAAAC
>VEFU01000226.1 GCA_007679095.1 Paenibacillus bovis | reverse complement strand
CCTGAATCCGTGATGAAATCATTCCTAAATTCACCTCCAAAGCCTGATATAATAATGTTATCAACGAGTTTAAGTTGATAATTTTATTTCACCAGGCAGGTGTTGAAATTGGTTAAGTTTATTTTAGAAGATTCCGATGATACATTGACGACCCATTCGGGTCTAGGTTTAATAGGTTTGCTTTTATCAAAAACAAAATTTCACAAACGTTTTTCATCCTTAAAGGTCCCAGAAATCAAGTCATCCCCAGCTATTCTTAATGGCGATGTTACCACTTCTTATGTGGGGCTACTGTGCCAAGGCAAGAATGA
>VEFU01000225.1 GCA_007679095.1 Paenibacillus bovis | reverse complement strand
ATATCCAAAGTAAGCCCAGAATCAGCACCACCAAGAAGATCAAGGAATCAACGGAGTGACACTCACAATCCCCTATCCCCATCACAATCCACCCACCCCCCATCACCCTCACATTCCCCCCTCATCCTCATTCCTACCCCCAACACCCAACTTAACCTCCCCCCCCCATCCTACTCACCCTTCCCCCTTCTCACACTACCACCTTCCCACCCAAATCAAACTCATCTTCTCACCAACCTCCCTTTTTTCTCTTTTCCAAAAAGCAATCAACAAAACCACTTATATAATAAACCCCCAACAAATCAAAAAATT
>VEFU01000224.1 GCA_007679095.1 Paenibacillus bovis | reverse complement strand
ATCTGTCATTGGTAATGCTTTATAGTCATATTCGTTTGGTTGCTTGAGTAACGGGGGAATGGAGATGGTGGTGGATAATAGGGTATATGGAGTGGAGGAGGAAGATTATAGGAATAGAATTGGAGAAGGTAATGATATTATTGGTGATGGGGGTGGAATTATTTTAGGGTGCAAGGTGGTAAAAAAACCGGTAGGGGAAAGAGTTGGTGGTTTTGATGTAATGGTGGAATTATTAGAATTGGGTAATAAAGAACAGTTAGGTGTTTTGTTCGTTGGATCTAGGGAAGAAGTGATAGAAGGAACAGTTGCAAAG
>VEFU01000223.1 GCA_007679095.1 Paenibacillus bovis | reverse complement strand
AGTGGGAAAATGTTGCTGGGTTAGGAGAAGTAATGAAGTTGGGAGGGGTAGTTTTTGGTGATGAGATGATGACAGGGGAAATTGGAGAAAGAGTTAAAGGAAATAAGGGAGTGAGAGGTGATTTGGGTGGTGATGATGATGACATGGTTGAAGGATAGTTAGGATGAGGAGGAAAGTGTGAGCATGAAAGTGTAAGTGGGGAGGAAGGTTTAGAAAAAGTAGGTGTAGGAATGGATTTGATGATTGGTGAAGGGTGCGGATGGGATGATGTAAAGGAAGTTATTAAAGTTGTGAGAGAAGAGAAAGTTAATAGAG
>VEFU01000222.1 GCA_007679095.1 Paenibacillus bovis | reverse complement strand
CAGAAGGATAAGATGTTCAAAAGGATAAAAATGCGGTGGTGGTTGTAGATATGGAGTGTGGGTGAATGGATAAGGGTGGAAGTGAATTTGTTTAATGTTTGGGATATGGAATAATTTTGGGAATACCGGAGGATATGCGGATGTAATTACATTTTGAGCAACCTGTATTTGTTGATGAATTGGGATATGTTTGATTAAGAACAAGTTATTTAGTTGGTCATAGGGATTTATAAAGGGATAAAGAGGGGTTTGTGCTTGTATTTGAGGGGATAGGTTATTTGTTGTGTTGGTAGAAGACAAGAGTTGAAGGGTTGCA
>VEFU01000221.1 GCA_007679095.1 Paenibacillus bovis | reverse complement strand
CACCCATCCCTCCACCCAACCTCCCGCTCCCCCTTCCAACCCTCCTACCTATCCTCTACAACCTCCACCAACATTCAATATCACCCTCCACTAAACCTCCACCCCCTCTTTCCCTCCTCTCCCCGCTAACCTCCATCTTCACACCTACTATAATTTCACCCACTCTCTCCTTCACACACTCCCCACATCCTTCCCCCTTTCCTCCCCCTCCCAACTTACCCCACAACCAATTTCCCTACCTTACCACCGTTATACTTACCCCCCCCCTTTACTCCCCCTTCAATTCCCACCTTCCACCGAACTCTAAGCGCTCCTC
>VEFU01000220.1 GCA_007679095.1 Paenibacillus bovis | reverse complement strand
ATACACCTCATCCTCACTCAGCTCGAGTTATCTCTATGATTAAACAAATTCCCCATGCATACCCCAATTTAAATATAATACCAGCTAATCTCCCAACCCCACAAGCTACTCCACAATTATTTCATCCACCTCCACATATTCTCAACCTTGCTATTCCACCTCCCTCTATTTCTACTACACCTCTACTTCCACCTCTTCCGCTTCCTCAAATTACTCCAATTTATCACTCTCCTACACAACCAACAAAAACACCTAAACCAATTATTCCCGATGGTCGTATTAAATACTCTGCTCATATTCTAAAACCTCTAGCTGCA
>VEFU01000021.1 GCA_007679095.1 Paenibacillus bovis | reverse complement strand
GTATAAGAGAATTGGATATATGCGTGTATTTTTTTGCATAAAAATTGTAGGACAACCCCAACAAATATTATAGAGCCTTTTTTGCAGACATATATTATTCTAAAGCAACAAAAAACCCTAGAAATGTGGATAAATCAACAATTCTAGGGTTTTTATTTTGCTCTTTAAGAGGTATTCTATTAACGAGAGTAGAACTCAACGATGAATGATTCGTTAATTTCAGAAGGTAATTCAGAACGCTCAGGTAAGCGAGTAAGAGAACCTTCAAGTTTCTCAGCATCAAAAGAAACGTATTCAGGTACGAAGTTTGTAGCTTCAACAGATTCTTTGATGATTGCTAAGTTACGAGATTTTTCGCGAACGCTAATAGTTTGTCCAGGAACTACTTTGTAAGAAGGAATGTCTACACGGCTTCCATCTACAAGAATATGTCCATGGTTTACTAATTGGCGAGCTTGACGACGAGTGCGTGCAAGACCTAAACGGTAAACGATATTGTCAAGGCGTTGTTCAAGAAGAATCATGAAGTTTTCGCCGTGTTTACCTTTCATTTTTCCAGCTCTAACGAATGTATTTAAGAATTGACGTTCGTTAACACCATACATATGACGTAGCTTTTGTTTTTCTTGAAGCTGTAAGCCATATTCAGATTGTTTCTTGCGTTGGTTTGGACCATGTTGTCCAGGCGCATATGGGCGCTTTTCTAATTCTTTCCCAGTACCGCTTAGTGAAATACCAAGACGACGGGAGATTTTCCAGCTTGGGCCAGTATAACGAGACATAAAAGTCTCCTCCTTTGGTTTTATTTTGTTGTAAAATAAAAACCGATATGAGACAGCAGATATGTGTATTTTGTTTTCATGTACCTTCGCCCTAGCAGCAGCGGGTTACGCGATACACCTCTATGAATAAATGACTATTTCAATAAAGGAACAAAATACGAACATACAGTGTTCATCTAGGCTGCAATTTATTTTACACAACGACCATTATATATTTTGTCGAAAATAAAGTCAACCATCGATTCGGAAAATGTTAAAAATATCCTAGGTATTAAGTTCTATTTGTGATATAATTTATATTATGTTTGATATATTGCAATTGTATGATAATTTTTGTCGGAAATTTCTTGTATACAGGTAAGAGAAGTGGCAATTATGAACATGACTAGGTGGGTTGAGATGGATAACCAAATGAATCCCATTTTAATAAATAATTCTAAATTAGAAGAAATTAAATATAAGGAATTATATAGAGTTACAGAAAAATTTCATTCAACAATGAATACGAACACTGTCCTTGCCGAAATTATTCAAACTCTAAAAAAAGTCTTTCCCCAGTATGATTATTATTTATTGTTATCTAATGATTACGATACGAGTGCAAATTTACCAATTAAGAACTTGGAATATAAATCTGAAAATGCTGTTGCCATTTCTGCATACATGAATGCTTCCATTGAACTAGAAGAAAGTGATTATCCGATTATGTATGCACCACTTAATGGAAAGCAAGGTGTATATGGAGTATTACAAGTGAAGTCATACTTAATGACACCATTTGAAAGTAGTCAAATTGATTTTATTAGATTGTTAGCAAATACAGCTGGTAGCGCTTTAGAGAATGCAAAGTTATTCCAACAATCACAAAAATTAATAGAAGATTTACGTTTGTTAGATGAAATATCTCAAAAATTAATTTCTACTAAAAATATAAAAGAGATGTTTCGTTACTTATATGAGCAAATATCCCACTTAATTCAGTCAAAAAGAATTGGTTTTATTATGATGGACGAAGGTGTACCTAAAGTACTGGAAGGGAGCTCCGATTGCTTTCATGAACCAAGTTATGAATCAATGATTAATACATTATTAGAGAAAACAAATAATTTCGATGATGCACTATTTATGGCAGAAGTAAAAGATATGCCTGAATATATTCAAGCACAGTGTAGCTCTTTTATGTCAGTTCCGTTTTGTTATAATAATTCAGTTAAGGGTTTAGTTATTGTCCTTGGTGATGAACCATATAGTTTTAGTTTTGAAATGTTTCGATTACTACAATCATTAATACAGCGTTCTAGTATTGCTGTATCCAATTTATTATTGCGAGAAAAGCTAGAGAATATGGTGATTACCGATCATCTTACGAAGTTAAACTCACGAGATTATATGAATGAACGAATTGAAATTTCCTTGAAAAATGATTATGAAGGTACTTTCATATTAATAGACTTGGATGACTTCAAAGTAATAAACGACACTTATGGACATCAAATAGGTGATGAAGTACTTATTCAAGTTGCGACCATTATAAAAAATAATCTGCGTTCTACTGATATTGGTTCCCGTTGGGGCGGAGAAGAATTAGCGGTATATTTACCAAATGTACCATTGGAAGACGGTGTCAAAATTGCTAAACGTCTTTTACATCTTGTATCTACTGAGACGAAACCAGCAATTACCATGTCATGTGGAATTACTCATTGGGTAAAAGGCAGTGAAACAAACTTTAAAGATTTATTTAGTCAAGCAGACGCCGCGCTTTATAAGGCGAAAAACTCAGGGAAAAATAAAATTGTTGTTTATAATGGTGCTACAGTAGAAGTTTGTAAATGAATCATGACAATCAGAAGTATAATATGTATTAAAATCAACAACAAAAAGGTGGGTGAATAATTCTCCCACCTTTTTATTATTCCATACTTGTATGTGTATCAATCAAATATACTTCAATAAGCTCTCTACGAATAGCTCTAGGTTTTCTCGATCAATATCATCAAATCTATCTTTTTCAGGACTATCAATATCCAGAACTCCAATTACTTCGCCGTCTTTAATCATTGGAACAACAATTTCAGATTGTGATGCAGCATCACAAGCAATATGTCCTGGAAATGCATGTACATCTTCCACAACAATTGATTCTTGTTTAGCAACAGCTGTACCACAAACACCTTTTCCGACCGGTATTCGAACACAAGCAGGGAGTCCTTGGAAAGGTCCAAGCACCAATTCACCTTTATCCATTAAATAAAAACCTACCCAATTGATCCGTTCAAAAAATTGATTCAAAAGTGCGGATGCATTGCTTAGATTCGCTATATTATTACTTTCTCCTTCTAACAAGGCTTCAAGTTGTTTTATCAACAATTGATAACTTTTTACTCTATCTTCACTATAAGATGATACCTTAAACATCTTAATCCCCCTTCATTATATATAGTTCGACGAAAACCGCATAATTCCAAGGTTTCGAGCACAATATGTCGATAATTTTTTAAAGGAATTTCAATATTTTTCACGAAATGGAAAAGTAAATGCAGTTCATTCATTATAAAACAAATTTATAAAAATATTCAAGATTTTTGAGAGGAAGTTATAGAATGAATGACCAAAAAGTGGGAACAAAAGATAATATAATTGACGCTGCAATATATCTATTTAATTCAAAAGGTTATGAAGGAACAACAGTCCGAGAAATTGCAAACAAAGCTAAGGCTAATATTGCAACTATTTCTTATTATTATAGTGGGAAACAAGGCTTATTAGAAGAATGTTTAATTCGTTTTTTTGAACCGTATTTAGTTTGCTTAGAGGAAGAAGTAGAGAAGTTGGAAATCGACCATCCTTTAATTTGTTTACAAAGAGCAGTGAAAAGAATACTAATTCTTCAGAGCAAGAACCATTTACTTACTCGGTTTGTGTGGCGCGAAGTCACGATAGACTCACAAACATCTAGGGAAATCATTACGACGTATTTAATGAAAGAAAGATATTTATTAAAGACGATGATACAATCCGCATTAAAAGAAACAAAAACAGCATTACCATTAAGTATGATCATCATACAGTTAAAAGGAATGCTTGTTATGCCATACGTTAACAGTCAATATGTCCAAGAAGTATGGGGCTTAGGCTTACAGGAGAACTACTTTATTGAAAAATACAATATCATTATTAGAGGTTGGTTAGAATCATTACTTGGAAAAGCAGAAAATCCATATAGTCAGAACGAAAAGGCAACATATATAGGATAAATATAAATTATTTTATTAAGTAATATGAGAGTGAGACGACAGAAAGTGTATGATATTTCCGAAGCGATATAGTTACACTTACATTGTTCTAATTTAAATTGAGTTCAAATCGTTTGACAAACTTCTTTTGCCCTTTAGAAATGATTCTGGAATGAAGGATTTACTTCGCACTACGCAGAGCCTTCCGAGTGCGGGAATAAACTGTATAAATTCATCAGTTATTAAGGAAATTTTTTCAGTTGCCTCCATATTTGTGGAGGATTTTTTTATGGAAAGGATTTTCTTATAAAAAAATTGCTTATAATAGTCAAAAAATGTCGTTTACATGGTATTATAGAAGAATATAATTCGATTCTTATTAATTTTATACATATATGGTTTGTTGTAGATGGAAGGAGCAGGGGCTTACAATGAAATTCGGTGTGGTTGAAATCGTTATAAGTACGATTGTACTAGTCCTAATACTATTTATAGTTGGATATATTATTAGAAAAAGGTTTTATAAAGAAGTAGATAAGCTCGAATCTAAGAAGTTAGATTTGATGCACCGTCCTGTAGTGGAGGAAATGGCAAAAGTTAAACAATTAAATATGAATGGCCAGACCGAAAAATTATTTGAAAGTTGGCGACAAACATGGGACGAAATAATCGCTGTTCGTTTGCCAAATATTGATGAAATGCTTTTTAATGCGGAGGAATATACGGATAGATATCGGTTTAAAAAGGCCAAGGAAACTCATCAAGAGATAGAAAAGATGATTAATCAAATCGATAATGATATTACTTCTATCCTTGAAGAACTCCAGGAGTTAATTGGTAGTGAAGAGAAAAACAGAAACGAAATTGCTGACCTTCTTGAAAAATATAAAAGTTCCAAGAAAAAACTATTATCCCATAGACATATATACGGTGTATCTGCACAGCACCTTGAAGTACTTCTAGATTCAATCGGAGAAAAAATAGCTAATTTTGAAAATTTAACAAGTGGTGGAAATTATTTAGAAGCGCGAGAAGTGGTGTTAACTCTTGCGGATGAAATGGACGTCTTAATTAGCAAAATGGAGCAAATCCCTGATCTATTAGTGGAAATTCAATCTGTCATTCCTAGTCAAATACAAGAATTAAAAGATGGATTGAATGCGATGGTAGCGGAAGGCTTTATATTAGAGCATTTACAAATTGATGAACAGCTCGAACAGATTAATAAAGAATTGGAAGCATATAAAGATTTCGTATCAAAAGCTGAAGTAGAAGAAGTGGAAACAGGATTAAATGAAATAAAAGAGCAAATAGATACTTTGTACGACCTACTTGAAAAAGAGGTTTATGCAAAACACCATGTTATTGAGGAAAATGAACAAGCTGAAATTATTTTAAATCAATTGATGGAAGTGAGCACAGCTATTTTAGATGAAACAAAGATTGTTCAATCTAGTTATCAATTGTTAGATCATGAGCTAGAAATTCCAAGGAAGTTTGAAAAAAGCTTGAATCAACTGAAAAAACGCTATGAAGTACTAAGGGCAAAAATTGCCGATGAAATTACTGCGTATTCATTATTGAGCGAGGAATTAACAGATATTGATACTCAATTGAAAAAGATGCAAATTGAGCAAAATGAATTTATCGAGCGACTTCAAAACTTGAGAAAAGATGAGCTAGAGGTTCGTGATAACCTAGCAGTTCTGCAAAAACAAATAAAAGAGATATTGCGAAAGGTTAAGCAAAGCAGTATGCCTGGCCTTCCGAATGATTTCGAAGCGCTGTATGAACAGGCAGAAGAACAAATTGCGGATGTATATAATAGCCTAAATGAAAAACCTTTAAATATGAAATCTGTCCAAAAGTTTCTTGATGAAGCCCAAGATACTGTAAAACACTTATACAGCAGGACAGAGGAACATATTGAGACATCATGGTATGCCGAAAAGGTGATTCAATATGGAAATCGATATAGGGGCCGCAATTCACAGTTACGATCAGAATTAGAGAAAGCAGAAAGAGCTTTCCGAAATTATGATTATAAAGCGGCGTTAGAACAAGCTGCTACTGCTGTAGAACAAGTGGAGCCGGGTGCACTAAAAAGAATTGAAGAATTATTTAATGAAGAATTACCTAAGAACTAAGAGGACTGCACTCGCAGTCCTTTTTTACACGGAATTATTCAATTCTCCTGCTAGCTGCTTGCTTATATCTCTTCAATGCCTTTGTGCTTTTCATATCAGATTTATTATGTTAAATTGGCAAGAGAATTTATTAGAAGGTGTATAGGAATGATTTACTTTGATAATAGTGCGACAACTATGCCATATGATGAAGTACTTGATACGTATGTGAAATTAAACCAGAGATTTTATGGCAATGCTTCTTCCCTTCACAACTTTGGTGGAAAAGCAGAACAGTTAATAACAAAAGCGCGAGAACAAATTGCGGATATTATAAACGTGAAACCACAGGAAATTATTTTTACATCTGGTGGGACGGAAGCTAATAATTTAGCAATTAAAGGAACGGCATTTCAATATAGAAATAGAGGCAATCATATCATTACTACAGCAATAGAGCATCCTTCTGTACTGGAGCCTTGTAGGCAGTTAGAAGAGATGGGCTATAAAGTCACATATATACCGGTGAATTCAGAAGGTATAATAGCTGCAGCTGATGTTGAAGCAGCTATAACAGATGAAACGATCCTAGTATCGATCATCCATGTGAATAATGAAATTGGATCAATCCAACCGATTAAGGAAATTGGTGATATTGTAAAGAAGCATTCTAAGATAATTTATCACGTAGATAATGTTCAAGGAGTTACGAAAGTACCAATAAATTTATATGAAAATTCGATAGACCTATGTACCTTTTCAGCACATAAATTTCATGGCTTAAAAGGGAGTGGTTTTTTATTTAAGAGGAACGGCATTAAGTTGGATCCGCTTATAAGTGGGGGGAATCAAGAACAAAGATTAAGAAGCGGTACTGAAAATACAGGTGGAATTGTTGCAATAGCAAAAGCATTACGTATGTCAGAGAATAGCCATTCTCAAAACAAACATACGGTACATTCTATAAAATCGTATTTAGTGGAAGAATTAAGTAGAATTCCGGATGCTGTTATACATTCACCGAAGCAATCTTCTCCTTACATTTTGAATTTTTCCGTAAATGGTTTGAAGGGTGAAGTAATTGTCCATGCATTAGAATCTGAAGGAATTATCATTTCAACGACTAGTGCATGTTCCTCAAAGGATAAAACACCAAGTAAAACGCTTCAAGCTATGGGTGTAGACGAAGGATGTGCGATTGGAGCAATTCGTGTAAGCTTATCTAATAACAATACCATGGAAGAAGCAGAGCAATTTATTAAGGTATTTAAACAAACAGTAGATCGATTATTAACAGTTGTGAGGCGACATAAATGAACTATGATAGAATTTTAATCCGATATGGTGAGATGTCACTAAAAGGACGTAACCGAAAACATTTTGTACAAAAATTAAAAAAGAACATTAAGTTTATTTTACGTGATTTTAAACAAATTCAGATACAATCAGAATGGGACAGAATGTATGTATTGCTAAATGGTGAACCTGCAGAAGAGGTTATCTCTAGTTTGAAACATGTCTTCGGGATTCAATCGTTTAGCCCGGCTATTAAAACTGAGAAAAATATTGAAGCAATTAGAGCTGCAGCATTAGAAATTGTCCGTAGGGCACACACCCCAGGGAATACATTTAAAGTGTCTGCGCGGAGATCTGATAAGACATTTGAATATGATACAAATGGATTAAATCATGCTGTTGGTGCACATATTCTAATTAATGTAGAAGATATTAAAGTGGATGTGAAAAATCCCGACTTAAATTTATTGGTAGAAATTCGCCATGATGCAGCTTATATTTCAGGACAAGTCATACAAGGTGCTGGAGGATTTCCCGTTGCGTCATCTGGTAAGGCAATGTTAATGCTTTCTGGTGGGATTGATAGTCCGGTTGCTGGGTATTTGACGATGAAACGTGGAGTCGGAATTGAAGCAGTTCATTTCCACAGCCCGCCATTTACTAGTGAACGTGCGAAACAAAAAGCATTAGATCTAGCTTCCAAACTAGCACAGTATTCCGGTAGTGTGAAGGTTCATATAGTACCATTTACGGAAATACAAGAAACGATTCATAAGCAAATACCAGAAGGTTACACGATGACAGCAACAAGACGAATGATGTTAAGAATTGTGGAAGAGATAAGGCAGAGACAAGGTGCACTTGCAATCGTGACTGGAGAAAGTTTAGGGCAAGTAGCTAGTCAGACAATGGATAGTATGTTTGCGATTAACGATGTGACTAGTACACCAATTTTACGCCCATTAATAACAATGGACAAGATTGATATTATTAAAATTGCTGAAGATATTGATACATTTGAGATATCCAATCGTCCATATGAAGATTGTTGCACAATCTTCACCCCACCATCACCAAAAACAAGACCAAAATTAGATAAAATACAAGCTTTTGAAGCTAAAGTCGATTGGTCACCTTTATTAGAAAAAGCGATAAATCATACAGAAGAAGTAATTGTAAGTGCTAGAAATCAACAAATAGCAGAGGATACAGATGATTTCTTCTAATTGAATTAGAGAGTTTCCAATTTTAAGATGTGATAGGAACAATTACCAGAATGAAGCCATGTGTTTTCGCACAATATATTGTTACAAGGAGGTGAAAACACATGGCTAGCAACAACAACAGCAACCAATTACTAGTTCAAGGTGCTCAACAAGCTCTTGACCAAATGAAATATGAAATTGCTTCAGAATTCGGTGTAAACCTTGGTGGAGAAACTACTTCTCGCGCTAACGGTTCAGTAGGTGGAGAAATTACTAAGCGTCTTGTTCAAATGGCTGAACAACAACTTGGTGGTAGCTCTCACTAAAAAAATGAATAGAAATGGCTAAGGAAGTGGGAATCATCCCACTTCCTTTACTTATATTTATAAAAATGTCCTTTTAACTTTTTCCCAGAATGAGTTATCTTTTAATTTAACCGTTTTAATTCGTTTATCTGTTAATTGAATCTCTATTTTATTAACGTGTTGTATACTCAGTGCCTCATTGTCCATTGCCATAATTGGATGATCGTTACCATCCTCTACATCTCTTAATACTAGTTTACGATCCCCACCAAGGATAAAAGGTGACCCCAGTGTGCGGTAACTATTATTATTTAGTGAAGCTAGTTCACATATTTGCATACAAGGTAATAATGGGTCAACGACGGCTCCGCGTACGGACTTATTATACCCTGTGCTACCAGTTGGTGTGGCGATTACGAGTCCATCGCCTCGGAAGGTTTCAAAATGGAAATCATCAATATATACATCTAATACTAATGTTTTCACTATGGCAGAGCGGATGGAGAATTCATTTAAGCAGTAAAAATGACCTTCATCATCTACATCAACTTTGATAATTGGGTAGCGTCTAACTTCGATTGTTTCCATTGTCATTGCGTCGATTATTTGATGTAAATCATCGATATGGAAATCACAATACAAACCTTTAGAATTATCATCTGCTATTCCTACATACAAGCAATCTTGGCGAAATCCAGTTTTTCTAACAGCTTGGAGAAACGTACCATCTCCGCCAATGCTAGCGATAACATTTGCATCTTTTGCATTCTTAACAATAGTAAAACCATATCGCTCTGCTAATTCTAAAAGAGCTGTGATTTTTTCTGAACCATTGGGATTATGGAAGAAATAAATATTTCTACGTTGTTCCATTGTGAATCCTCCTCTAAATGATGCTATAGTTTTGGTACAATGTTATTTACCTTTTTAGTGTATCATGTTAGTGAAACTTTTTGAAAGATTGTGCCGTATTACAGTATTAGAGTTGACAAAAAGGAGGAATTACATGAATGGCAAGCGTTGGGCTGCACTTGGAATTGCAGCTGGTGTATTTTTTATTTCCATGATTGTAAATTTTGCGAGCAGCATTTTATTTAGTGACTTTTCAAAGGCATTTGAAAGTGGCCTGACAGGCGAAATTGTAGAAGAAATAGTCGAGACTGGTAGCTCTACAAGTAAAATTGCCTTATTAGAAGTAGATGGAGTAATACAAGATACAGGAGATGCTACTTCTCTTTTTGCTACTGGTGGTTATATGCATCGTGATTTTATGAAACAATTAAATCATGTAAAAGATGACAAAAATGTCAAAGCGATTGTATTAAGAGTGAATACACCAGGGGGAGGAACGAATGAATCTGCAGAGATTTATGACAAATTGATGGAGATAAAGGAAGAAACAGAGAAGCCAATTTACGTCTCCATGGGTTCAATGGCAGCTTCTGGTGGGTATTATATCGCAGCACCTGCTGATAAAATTTTTGCAAGCCCTGAAACATTAACAGGGTCCATAGGTGTAATCATGCAAGGGATTAATATTGAAGGATTAGCAGATAAATTGGGTGTTGACTTTACAACAATTAAAAGCGGTCCATATAAAGATATCATGAGTCAATACAGAGAAATGACAGAGGAAGAAAAAGAAATCCTTCAGTCGATGCTAGAGAATTCATATAACGAATTCATTCGCATAATTGTGGAAGGTAGAGGAATGTCGGAATCAACAGTACGTGAGCTTGCAGATGGTAGAATTTATGATGGAAGACAAGCGAAGGAAGTTGGTTTGATAGATGAGTTTGGTTATCAAGAAGATGTCATTGAACAAATAAAGACCGATTATAACTTGGAAAGAGCACAAGTTGTTCGTTATGCAACAAATACAGGGTTTGGATCATTATTTGCTGTAATGGCACAAAAAGTTGGTGGGAAAACAGCAGAGATGACGGGATTAGTAGAGAAACTTTCCCAACCTAATGCACCGAGACTTATGTATTTATATTCTAAATAATTGGGGGGAGAAATGTGACAGAGAATGAACAAAATAATAGTGAGTTAAAGAATGAAGATTCACAAGAACTAGATTCTCAAGAGCATGTTCCTCAAGAACAAGCTCCTCAAGAGCAAGCTTCTCAAGAACAACTAATTCCAGAACCAGCTCCATCCCCAATCCAATATACCCACCATTATGCTGGATTCTGGATGAGATTTTGGGCATACCTACTTGATGGTATCGTAATTTTTGCTTTAAATGGTATTCTTATAAAACCTATATTTAGAGGATTGGGAGTATCATTATCTGAATCTGGATTTATTACTCCATATGGAGTTGCGACTGGAATTGTGTTTTATTTATATTTTATTCTTTTAACAAAATTCTTTGGTCAAACACTTGGAAAAATGGTCTTTGGACTAAAAGTAATCCCTATAGAGGGTGATAAGTTAACGTGGGGAACCATTATTTTTCGTGAAGGGATAGGACGGTATATTTCAGCCACATTCCAATTTCTTTATGCAGTGGTTGCGTTCACACCTAAAAAACAAGGATTGCACGATATTTTTTCAGATACAACAGTTATACATGAGAAAACAAAATTAGTTAAACCTGTCTATTCTTAGACAGGTTTATTTTCTTTTTAATTGGTAATACTATCTCCCCGGAGGGATTGTATGTATATTTTTCTCATGATAGTTTTATGCATTATCGCTTTTACTCTACTTATCTTGATAATGAATATTAAGTTCGAATTCATTATTAAAATTCATACCCCACAAAATACAATTTCTTTAAAGATAATAACACTATATGGATTAGTTCGAATTAAGAGAGAGTTTCAGCTATCGGAATTTGTATCAAAGCTGAATGAAAGGGAGCAAGATTTTGTAGAAGAAGATAGCACGGCATCTTTGGATACAATCTTTCCGGTCCTAAAAGTATTATATAAAGATATTGTAATGTTCATTAAAAAAATAAAAATTTACATATTAGAATGGAGTAGTCAAATTGGACTTGGCGATGCAGCATCTTCTGCTATTGGTGCAGGAACAGTCTGGTCTATAAAAGGTACAATTATCGCTTTTTTACAATCCAAACTAAACTTTAAAAGATCTCCTGAAATTAAAGTAATTCCTGATTTTCAAGGTTTTTCTGCTCAAACATATATAAAGTGTATGCTTAAATTGAAAGCGGGAAATGCTATATGGACAGGATATAAAGTTTTAAAAACATGGAAAAAATATCGAAATGAAATGGATACAGGTAAATACGATCATATCAAACAACAGGTAGGAGGATTTTAAATGGCTGATCATCCCATTCAAGGACTTATGACAACAGCAATGGAAAATCTAAAAGAAATGATTGATGTAAATACGATTATTGGTGAACCAGTGGAGACTCCAGACGGCGGTGTAATATTAACAGTCTCTAAAGTGGGGTTCGGGTTCGCGATGGGTGGTAGTGAATTTTCAGGTAGCAGCTCTAGTGATGAATTACCATTCGGTGGAGGAAGTGGTGGGGGTGTTTCTATCACTCCAATTGCTTTTTTAGTAGTAAATAAACATGGTGTTAACATGCTTCACTTAGAACAAAATACACATCTTGTTGAAAAACTGATTGACCTCGCACCTAATGCAATAGAAAAGATTCAAGAAATGACGAAAAAACAAGGAAAGAAACAGGAAGCTAAGAAGAAAGATGAAGACCATTCGCCAAAAGAAAATCTAGATTATGATATTTGAATATAAAAACTCGCCAGAAAATTGGTGAGTTTTTTTTGTGCGTGCTAAATTTACTTAAAATCAATTTACTTTTTTAAATAAAACGATATACTTTTATTGGTAATAATGAAAGGGAGGTACTTCGACATGAAGCTACCAATTTTAACAATTGTAGTTCCTTGTTATAACGAGGAAGAAGTTTTTGAAGAAACATATAAACAATTAAAAGAGATACTACGAGATCTAATTGATGAAAAATATGTTTCAAATACAAGTAAGCTTTTATTTGTCAACGATGGAAGTAAAGATTCAACTTGGGAAAAAATTACCCAAGCATATTTACAAGATGATTCCGTACATGGTATTAAGTTAGCACGAAATTTTGGTCATCAAAAAGCACTTTTAGCAGGTTTGGAAGATGCAGTTACATATTCTGATTGTGTCATTTCTATCGATGCTGATTTACAAGATGATGTACAAGTTATTAAGGAATTTGTTATTAAGTATTTAGAAGGCTACGATGTTGTGTACGGCGTTCGCGATAGTAGGGAAACAGATACAGCGTTTAAGCGATCTACAGCACTCGGGTTTTATCGACTAATGGATAAGTTAGGTTTACCACTAGTAAATAATCACGCAGATTATCGACTTCTAAGTAAACGTGCCTTAGAAGCATTACTGCAATTTAAAGAAACACATTTGTTTTTAAGAGGAATTGTACCTTTAGTAGGTTTTAAATCAACGAAAGTATATTATGATCGTAAAGAAAGATTGGCAGGGGAATCAAAATACCCATTAAAGAAAATGCTATCTTTTGCATTTGATGGGATTACTTCCTTTAGCATCAAGCCAATTAGATTGATTACCGTTTTAGGATTTAGTGCTTCATTTATCAGTTTACTAGCAGCTATTTATGTTTTGTACCAAAAATTTGCTACAGATACTGTAAGTGGATGGGCATCGGTAATGATTTCTATTTGGTTTATTGGTGGGTTATTGTTAATGAGTATTGGTCTTATTGGTGAATATATTGGAAAAATCTATGAAGAGGTAAAGCAACGACCACGGTATATTGTGGAAGAAAGCTTATTCCATGAAAGCAAAGTGGATCAATATATGAAACAGAAGGTATTTGAGTAATGTTGAAGCACTCTTTTGTAAAGTTTTTGCTTGTTGGTATTTTAAATACCTGTGTTGGTCTAGCAGTGATGTATACATGTTTGAGTGTGTTGCATTTAAACTATTGGGTTTCTACATTTATCGGAAATGCGATAGGGGCAATTGTAAGTTATTTTCTCAATAAAAAATTCACATTTCAAAGCAATGCCCCAACTGCTTCAAGCATGTTGAAATTTGTGATCGTAATAGCAGTTTGCTATTTTGTCTCATATAAAGTTGGATTAGAAATAACAGAAATGATATTAAATAAAACACAATTACTATCAACAAAATATATAGATGAGATTGCTATATTAGTAGGTAGCGGATTTTATACGATTACTAATTACTTTGGGCAGAAGTTTTTTGTGTTTCGCGTAGTTAAGTAGGGTGATTTTCGCTCCGACGTACAGGATGTACTAGTGCAGGCGTTGCTACAAGACGTGGCGTCATTAGCCTGCCAGGTACTCGCTTTTCGCGGCCTTGACCCTTTATCCCTCAGGGTCTCGTGCCTTCCGCTCCAATGACAGTCTTGATATATAACAAATATATTTTATTTAGTAAATTGAATAGGAGTAAGAAATGAATAGATTGAAAAAGAAACATTTGCTATTGATAGCAAGTATAATTATAGGGGTTTGGGTGGCACCTTATTTTATTTTAGGTGAAGATGCTCACATGCGTGTGCATGATAATCTAGATTCTAATATTGCGTGGTATAAAGTGTTAAAAGAAAGTGGACAATTATTTGCACCAGGCGATGCACCAATACCTCAAATTATAAATGGCGAATTAACGAGAAATGCCTTTTATTCTCAGTTCTATGGAATCGTTGCATTATTTATGGTGTTCCCTCCAATGATTGCTTATGGGTTGAGTCAATTAATAACAAGAGCTCTAGCTTTCTTAGGGATGTATTTATTACTTAAAAAATATGTAATTAAAGATGCTAAGCCAATCATTTATATTGGTGTAGCATTATTGTTTGCATTACTACCATATTGGCCATCAGCAATGTTAAGTACATTAGGGATGCCACTAGCGTTATGGGCATTTTTAAATATCCGTAATGGTGAAAAATCTTGGAAGAACTATCTAGTTATTACCGTTTTACCATTTATATCAAGCTTCCTATTTGGATTCTTTTATTTTCTAGCTGCAATTGGGATCTTCTGGTTTATTGATTTATGTAGAAAGAAGAAATGGAACCTGAAATTCCTGTTCTCCATTCTTTATATGATTGTAATCTATATGTTAATCGAATATCGCCTAGTTGCTTCTATGCTAGTAGAGCATGAACCAACTAACCGTGATGTATTCTATCCTTCGAGAAATGACTTAGGAAGTACAATCCGGTTAGTCTTTAAAAATTATATTTTTGCGCACAATCAGGATCGTTCTGTACATGAAATGGTCATTTTACCACTTGCGATTTTTTGCTTAATTTATGTAATTGTTAAGAAGCAATGGAAAAATGAAAAATTGTTTATTGGTATTCATATTGCTAATTTTGCAGTTTCTGTTTGGTACGCATTTTGGTGGTGGGAGGCGTGGACACCGCTGAAGGAAAAAGTAAATTTACTTACAACCTTCAACTTTTCCCGTTTTCATTATTTCAGTGTCATTTTTGTTTATATCTTATTTGCATTATCGCTACTAATGTTGTGGCGCTGGGGTAAATGGGGTAAGCGGATTGCTATTATTTGTCTCGGGCTTCAGTTTTTAGCTCTTGTGCCATACAACGAGCAGGTTGTGTATCATAACGCACCAAGTTATAAGGAATTTTTTGCAGAAGAGCAATTTACAGAGATAAAAGAGTATATTGGAAAACCTGTAGAGGATTATCGTGTAGTTAGTATAGGAATCCATCCCGATATTGCACAATATAATGGTTTTTACACGTTAGATACGTATGCGAATATTTACCCACTTACGTATAAACATGAGTTTCGGAAAATTATAGAACCCGAATTAGAAAAGAATAAAACCTTGCGTAATTATTATGATTATTGGGGTGGGAGAGTTTATATATTTGTTGATGAGTTAGGAAAGAAGTATGAGTACAAAAAGGACTCGGACAAAGTTGTAGAAAATCTCAATTTAAATACAGATCAGTTAAAGAAAATGGGTGGAGAGTATATTATTTCCAGTGTACCAATTTTAAATGCTGCAGAAAATAACCTCCAGTTAGAGAAAGAATTTGATCATGAAGATTCTGTTTGGAAGATTTATTTATATAAAGTGATGTAATAGTAAGTCTTCCTACTTGCAAGATGGAAATTTTTGATTAATGATAGAGACATACCTAAAAATTAAGGAGGAATGTTTCATGGCATCTGTAACATTTAAAGGCAATCCAATCACGTTAATTGGTAATGAAGTGAAAGTAGGAGACAAAGCACCAGATTTCACAGTACTCGCAAATGATTTATCAGAAGTGAAACTAAGTGACTATTCTGGGGTTCGTTTAATTAGTGTAGTTCCTTCCGTAGATACTGGAGTTTGTGCTTTACAAACGAAGCGATTTAATGAGGAAGTTGCTAATCTTGGTAATGTTCAAGTCTTAACTATTTCGGCTGACCTTCCATTTGCTCAAGCACGATGGGCACAGGCAAATGGTTTTGATGATGCTAAAATTTTCTCCGATCATCGCGACCTATCTTTTGGTGAAGCATATGGTGTTGTCATGAAGGAACTCCGTCTGCTAGCACGTAGTGTATTTGTTATTGATAGTAATGATAATGTTGTTTATGCAGAATATGTAAGTGAAGGAACAAACCATCCTGAATATGATGGTGCATTAGCAGCAGCGAAACAAGCTGAATAAGTAAATTATTAATGGCTGCCCAATGAAAGTGTATGGCATTTTGGGTAGTCATTTTTTATTTGCGCTAAAATATCTGTATTATCAAATCTTTCGTATTAATAGAACTACTTTTAAAATCATACATATTGCTTGTTTGCTTTGTGTTAGCAAGCTAAACTATACATATAGAAGTTAAATAGGAGGTTTTGGATTGAAAATTACTCCGATGGAAATACTATTTAAAATGTTTGATGATACTGCTTCTATACTTCAAGAGGAATTATCATGTACATATTTGGAGGCACTTATCGAAACTGGAGAAAATCTGTTTCATGATAAGATTCAACAGGACTCATTAAATGATATTGCAAAGCAAAGACTACAAAGAAAGTATGCAGATATCTCTTTGTCGTCTTTTTCTAATGAGGACATCCGCAAGTCTTACCAATTAGCAATTCTTAAAGGTATGAAGGGTCATACACAAGCAAACCATCAAATGACACCTGATTCTATCGGTATCATTATTAGTTATTTAACAAGTAAGTTTTTAGGTGAAAGAAGTAGTCTAACTATCATGGATCCAGCAGTAGGGACAGGTAATTTATTATCCACTATTATTAATACGTTTAATGATAGAATGGATGTTCAAGCATTTGGAGTAGAGGTAGATGAACTACTAATAAAACTTGCTTATGTTGGTGCGAATCTCCTACAACAACAAACAGAATTTTTTCACCAAGACGCACTTGAGTCGCTCTTCATTGATCCAGTTGATTTAGTTGTTGCTGATCTGCCAGTTGGTTACTATCCAAATGATATACAAGCAGCTAAATATAAACTCCATCGCACAAATGGACATGCTTATGCCCATCATTTATTTATCGAGCAAAGCATTAAGCATTCGAAAGAAGGAGGATATTTATTCTTCTTAATTCCAAACGGACTTTTTGAATCAGAAGAAGCTCCGAAATTGCATGAGTACTTGAAAGATACTGTGTACATTCAAGGTATATTGCAATTACCACTTACCATATTTAAAAATCAAAATGCAGCTAAGAGTATCCTTATTCTTCAAAAGCAAAAACCAGGACTTGAGCCACCAAAAGAAGTTTTACTTGCTTCCGTACCAAAACTTACGAATAAAGTAGCAATGGATAAAATGATGGCTGGCATTGAGAAATGGTTTATGGAGAATAAGTAAAACATTAATGAATTAAAGGATGATAATGAAATGGCAAAAATCTTCTCAGTTAACGCAGGTAGTTCTTCATTAAAATTTCAGCTCTTTGAAATGCCTGAGGAAAAAGTTATTACAAAAGGCTTAATTGAACGAATTGGCTTAAATGAGTCTGTATTTTCAATGAATATTGGTACAGATCGTCATAAAGAAGTTTTAGATATTCCTAATCATGAAGTAGCAGTTTCTATTTTATTAGATCGCTTAACATCACTAGGTGTTATTGCAAACTTAAATGAAATTCAAGGTGTGGGCCATCGTGTCGTCCATGGTGGAGAATTATTTAACGATTCTGTATTAATTAACAGTGAAATTCTAACTCAAATTGATCAACTATCTGAACTTGCTCCATTGCATAATCCTGCCAATGTTACAGGTATTAGAGAGTTTCACAAAGCGTTGCCTAATGTACCACATGTAGCGGTATTCGATACTGCATTTCACCAAACAATGCCTGAAAACTCATATCTATACAGTCTTCCTTATGAATACTATAAAGAGTATGGCATTCGTAAGTATGGTTTCCATGGTACTTCTCATAAATATGTATCAGAAAGAGCAGCAGAATTATTAGAAAGACCTTTATCACAATTACGTTTAATCTCATGTCATCTAGGTAATGGTGCGAGTATTGCGGCGATTAAAGGCGGAAAATCAATTGATACATCTATGGGCTTTACACCTCTTGCTGGTGTAACTATGGGAACAAGATCTGGAAATATTGACCCTGCTTTAATCCCATTCTTAATGGAGAAAACAGGTAAAACAGCAGACGAAGTTTTAGAAGTATTAAATAAGAAATCAGGTTTATTAGGTGTTTCTGGATTTTCTAGTGATTTACGTGACATTGAGTTACAAGCAAATAAAGGCGATCATCGTGCAGAGCTTGCACTAGATATCTTCGCGGACCGAATCCATAAATATCTAGGTTCCTATGCTGCTCGTATGTCAGGTGTTGATGCCATTATCTTCACTGCTGGTATCGGTGAGAACAGTGCATCCATTCGCGCAAAAGTTTTACATGGTTTAGAGTTTATGGGAGTATATTGGGATCCTAATTTGAATCAAATAAGAGGAGAAGAAGTATTTGTTAACTATCCTCATTCACCAGTTAAGGTTATCGTTATTCCGACAGATGAAGAAATCATGATTGCTCGTGATGTAGTGAGACTTGGTAGTAGCCAGTAATCCTATATAAAAGGGGTGGGATAAAGTGAAATTAACCGAAAGGGAAGAATCACTTTTGGAAGAACTTCATGAATGGAGCCAATCGTTTTTTTCGTATGAAACGAAAGGGTGGGAGAATTTGTATGATAAATGGGTCGAGCAGGCTTTTTCTCTTCTTCCTGAATCCGTTCAAATGCAATTTTTCGAGAAGCTTGATAGTTCGTTATTTCACTTGAATTCTCTTCTCCGCGGTACGAAAATGCAAAATGATGCAAGTGCTCGTATTTTAGATGCAGCAAAAGCGATTGATGAACAAGTACAGTCGTTTGCAGATATAAAAAAAATGCCAGTTGGTCAATTGACATTTCTTGCTGAACAACAGGCGTCACGGCATCGGATTTATTCCTTTATACAAGGTGGAATGACTGGTACTGGTAAAGCAGTATTCTTGATGAGTGATTTTTTAGCGTCGATAGTTATTAATTTGCGAGCTGTTCAGCTTATTGCGATGTCTTTCGGTAATAATGTCCAATCTCCTGCAGCATTATTGGAAACAATAAAAGTATTAAATGTAGCCATGATGCCAAATCGAATGAAATTATTTGGCTGGGAAGATTTAATGCAGGACTTACAAAAGGAAGATACACAATTTTACTTTGATGGACACGACCGAATTACAGATCAAACATGGATAGATGAGCCATTAAAAGAGGTATTAAAAATAGCACTCATCTCATCCATCTCCAAACTAAAGACATCTAATATTCCTATCTTATCGATGTCGATTGGTGCTTCGCTAAATTATCAATCGACTAGAAAAATAACTCATTTTGCAATCAAATTCTACCAATATAAATATTTATTGGAGAAAAGTGAGGGCTATAAATGAGTTTGGAGACAATGCATGACAGTACTAGATCAATAAAATGTGCTGTTATTACGATTAGTGATACAAGAACAGAAGAAACAGATAAAAGTGGGAAGTTGCTTCAAGAGTTGTTGCGCAATAATGGACATCTTACAACTACCTATCAAATTGTTAAAGATGAAGAGAAAGCAATAATTGATGCGGTAGAAATGGCTTGTACAAAAGATATTAGCTTGATCTTAATGACAGGTGGAACTGGTATTGCAAAACGAGATGTAACCATTGAAACAGTTTCTCGACTTTTTGAGAAAGAAATCGTAGGTTTCGGCGAAATTTTTCGAATGCTAAGTTATACCGAGGATATTGGTTCAGCAGCCATCTTATCTAGAGCAGCTGCGGGAGTATATCGTGATAAAGCTATTTTTATCATGCCTGGTTCTTCAGGAGCGGTAAAGCTAGCGATGGAGAAACTGATCTTAAAAGAGATTGGGCATGTAGTAAAGGAACTCACAAAATAAAAAAATGAATGGTTTTCTAGAAGTCATATTAGATGACTTTTAGGAAGCCATTTTATTTATCTTCGTTTTTAAGTTGCAAGTTATTTTCGCTAATTATATCTTCATTTATTAATCTTTCTTTGTCATCTAAATTAAATCCGCCTGGTGTCCATCCTGGAAGCTTTCCATAACCACCGATTATTTCGTCCTCTACCTCGTATATATAAGTAATTAAGTTACCTTCATTATCTTTTTGTTTTAACTCGTACGTATACACTGTAACTTCCTCACCTATATAGTCATCCAAAAATGTAATACGACTAGCATGATAGTTACTTAGCGCTTCGATCGGTATGTCTAATGTATATGTTTCTACGTCAGTACTTTTTTTAATTTCCCAACCTTTATCAACTAAAAATTCTCTATGTACTTTGTGTTTTTCACTAATAGGTCCACTATTACAACCAATGATTAGTATGATTGTACTTACTAGCATAAGTATCATTCTAATTTTCATTATTACACTCCTTAAATAGTATCAGAGATATTTTTATCAGTTACTTATTTTATTTCGTTCCATAATCTTTGGGCTTCTTCGGAATTTTTTGCTGGACCAAAATATATGTTGCTTTCCTGTGAAATGTCTTTTTGGGCTATAGCAAAGGACATTATATTAAAGTTGTCGTCAATTGAAAGAACGTCTAAAAAATTATTATGAATATCGAACGGATGAGAATGTGGGATAATGAATAAAGGGATGTATTTCTCATTTTTAAATTTTTGGTCTAACCTTTCCCAAAAATGATCCCTTTCTAATGGTGTATCAGTATCTAGAAAACTATGATAGGTAATATCATCAACTGTTATTGTTCCTCTTAATTCAGTTGGGCTAAAAAAGTATTTTTTCCATTTAACATCCATCTTGACATCTACTTGCTTTTCGTCAAGTGTACTCGCTAAGAATGACTTTTGAATCTTCACTGGGACATGATAATAAACTGTAAATATAGAAAAAATCACCAAAGTAGAAATAAAGAAAAATAATGTTCTCTTTTTATTAGTAATCATAACACCCTCTTTATACATAATTGTATGAAAATTCCTCCTATTTAACAATTACTTTATTTGGATGTATAGTATATTATTTTTATACATTTTAATGAATAAGTATTGAAAATATGAATCTATTATGATATTATCCAATATATTAAATGATTAAAAATAAATTTTAATGTATAACTATACACTCACTAACAGGAGGATTTATCATGAAAAAGAAAGTTGTTCTTGCTTATTCTGGAGGTTTAGATACGTCTGTTGCGATTAAATGGTTTATAGATAAAGGGTACGATGTTATTGCATGCTGCCTGGATGTTGGTGAAGGGAAAGACTTAGCATTTATTCAGTCAAAAGCACTTGATATGGGAGCATCCAAAAGCTTTGTAGTGGATGCAAAAGAGGAATTTGCGAATGAATATGCATTACTTTCTTTACAAGCACACACAATGTATGAAAATAAATATCCATTAGTTTCTGCTTTATCTAGACCATTAATTTCAAAAAAATTAGTAGAAATTGCAGAACAAGAAAATGCGGATGCAGTGGCACACGGCTGCACTGGTAAAGGGAATGACCAAGTGCGTTTTGAAGTATCGATAAAAGCTCTAAATCCAAATCTTGAAATTCTTGCCCCTGTTCGTGAGTGGAGTTGGTCACGTGAAGAGGAAATCGAGTATGCGAAAGATAAAGGTGTTCCAATTCCAATTGATTTAGATAGCCCTTATTCCGTAGATCAAAATCTATGGGGAAGAGCAAATGAATGTGGGATCTTAGAAAATCCTTGGGAAGCACCACCGGAGGATGCATATGATTTAACAGTTGCGCTTGAAAATACACCGGATACTCCGGATATAATTGAAATTGAATTTGAACAAGGTGTACCTGTATCTATTAACGGGAAAAAATATCCACTTAGTGAACTGATTTTAGAATTGAATGCTTTAGCTGGTAAACATGGCGTCGGAAGAATCGACCATGTAGAAAACCGCTTAGTAGGTATAAAATCACGTGAAATATACGAATGTCCTGGTGCGATGACATTACTTACAGCACATAAAGAATTAGAAGACTTAACTTTAGTGAAAGAATTGGCGCATTTTAAACCTGTTATCAGTAAAAAATTAACGGAATTAATTTACGATGGGCTATGGTTCTCTCCATTAAGAGATGCTCTTGTGGCGTTTATCAAAGAAACACAACAATATGTAAATGGAACAGTTAGAGTAAAACTATTCAAAGGCCATGCGATTGTGCAAGGAAGAAAATCACCAAATTCTCTATATAATGAAAAGCTTGCAACTTATACAAAAGAAGATCAATTTGACCAATCTGCATCTGTTGGCTTTATTAAACTTTGGGGACTTCCAACTGAAGTACACAGCATGATTCAAAAAAAGGATGGGGTTAACGCATGAAGAAAGCATGGGGAGGGCGCTTTTCAAAAACACCCGAGCAGTGGATTGAGGAATTCGGCGCCTCCATCTCTTTCGATCAGGAATTAGTAATGGAAGATATTGAAGGAAGCATTGCTCATGTGAAAATGCTTGGAAAAACAAATATCATCTCACCTGAAGAAAGTGAAAAAATCGTTGCCGGATTATTAAACCTCAAAGAAAAAGCACAAGCTAGCGAATTAGAGTATTCTGTTTCAGAGGAAGATATCCACTTAAATCTTGAAAAAATGCTGACAGATGATATTGGGCCAGTTGGAGGAAAACTTCATACGGGAAGAAGTCGAAATGATCAAGTAGCTACCGATATGCACTTATACTTAAAGAAACAAGTTCAAATAATTAAGGGACATATAAAGGAGCTGCAAGCAGCACTTGTAGGGCAAGCGCAAGAAAATGTTGACACAGTCTTGCCCGGCTACACTCATTTGCAAAGAGCACAACCGATTTCTTTTGCCCATCATTTACTTGCATACTTTTGGATGTTACAACGTGACTATGAGCGCTTTGATGAAAGCACAAAAAGAATCGACGTATCACCACTTGGGGCAAGTGCTCTTGCAGGTACTACATTCCCAATTGATCGTCACTACACTGCTGAACAGTTAGGATTCGCGGCTGTGTATGAAAACAGTATGGATGCTGTTAGTGATCGTGATTTTATCGTAGAATTCCTTAGTAATTCTGCTTTGACCATAACCCATCTTTCTAGACTTGCAGAGGAAATTATCATTTGGTCAAGCCGGGAGTTTAGTTTTATTGAACTGGATGACACATATGCGACAGGCAGTAGCATTATGCCACAGAAGAAAAATCCAGATATGGCGGAATTGATTCGTGGAAAAACAGGTCGTGTTGTTGGTAATCTAGTAGGAATGTTAACTACTTTAAAAGGTTTACCATTAACTTATAACAAAGATATGCAGGAAGATAAGGAAGGTATGTTTGACACAGTACATACTTTAACGGGATCTTTAAAGATATTCGCCGGCATGATAGCAACAATGACAGTGAAGAAAGAAGTTATGGAAGAAGCGGTTCATCAGGATTTCTCAAATGCAACGGAACTTGCTGATTATTTAGCAACGAAAGGAATTCCTTTCCGAGAAGCACATGAAATTGTTGGTAAGCTAGTCCTTACATGCATAAATAAAAATTGTTATTTACTTGATTTATCCATTCATGAGTTGAAGGAAGCCTGCCCTAATATTGAGGAGGATGTATACGAAGTTCTTTCCCCAAGACAAGCAGTAAAGAGAAGAAATTCGTATGGTGGAACAGGTTTCGAACAGGTGAAATTCCAATTAGAAAAAGCAAAACAGCTTTTATAAATATAGCTCTGTTAAACGCTGTTGTTGATTTTCGCTCCTGTACACTCGCTTTCCGCGGGCACGGCCTTAGCTAACTTGGCAAAGAAAACCGCTTTGCCAAGTGGATCTTCGGCTCGTGCTGTTCCCGCAGGAGTCTCGTGTACATCCGCTACAATCAACTAAGTTTTTAACAACAATGAACTTTAACAGAGCCATAAATATCAAAAAAGGCTGATAGAACAAAAGAATTTAATTGAACTAAAAGCCAAACTATCGCTTGAATTATTTTCAAGATAGTTTGGCTTTTTTCTATAGAAATGATGTGCTTTTTTGCAGATATCGGCTATTTGCAATGTGAATGAAGGATAGTTTTAGGTTGTAATCTAATATTGAATGGACCGTTATCTGCGAAGTGTATGTCCGTATCTGGATAGTTGCATTAATATTTGTCAGATTTAGATTTAGTTATAAAGCTTTTGTCTCAGCTTTCACTCTTTAATTACTTCTTCTTCTGTTCTAACAACTAGTACGTCACATGAAGCGGAACGGGTAATTTGTTCGGAAACACTTCCAATTAATAAACGTTCGACTGCATTTAATCCAGTTGCACCACAAATAATTAGGTCGGCTTTTATTTTTTGTGCTGCTTGTTTTGGAATAACTACCTTTGGTGAGCCGTATTCAATAATTGTATCTAATTCTGTCAGACCTTGACTTGCTGCTTCTTTTTTGTAATTACTTAATATGTCTTTTGCATATTTCTCGGCTCTTTCAGCCATTGTCCCATTATAAGCATCAATTGCTACGAAAGACCTCGTATCAATGACGTGAATAAGTGTTAGTTTAGCATTGTTTCGTTTAGCTATTTGTATTGCTTTTTTGAAGGCGTATTCTGCGGATGTTGATCCATCTACTGCGACTAATATATTTGAATAACCAAGTGCCATATTAAATCTGCCTCCTTTTTCTCTATTTTAACATGTTTACCCAAGTATATCTGCTTTAATCTAACAGATAATAAAACGATTAAAGAAGAAGGAGATGGAATTGTGTCAAAACAACAAGATAAACATCAATTTGAGTATACGGAAAAGGAGAATGAACAAACGATTCAACAAATTTCTGACATGTACATTGTAGGTGGAATTGAACAACAAATTGAAAATAATAATGATACAATAGAAGAGACAAAATAATTCTAAAATTCCAAGCAGCTTATTTCTTATTTATTGCTGCTTGGTTTGTTTTTAGGAAACAGTTTAATGGAGGATAGTTTAATGAAGATTGGAGTACCTAGAGAAATATTAAATAATGAAAATCGAGTAGCGATGACACCATCAGGAGCAGAAACATTATTAGCATCTGGTCATGAAGTTTATGTGGAGAAGGATGCAGGTGCTGGTTCAGGTTTTACTGATGATGAGTATTTACAAGCTGGTGCAAAAATAGTAAATACTGCGGAAGAGGCGTGGTCACAAGAGCTGGTCATGAAAGTAAAGGCACCACTAGAAGAAGAATTTCCTTTTTTTCGTGAAGATTTAATCATATTTACATACCTTCATCTAGCGAATGAACCAAAATTAACGGATGAATTAATTGCAAAAAAGGTTACAGGCATTGCCTATGAAACAGTTCAACTACCAAATCGAACTTTACCTTTATTAACGCCAATGAGTGAAATTGCTGGCCGTATGTCTACACAAATTGGCGCTCAGTTTCTTGAAAAAATCCATGGGGGTCAAGGTATTCTTTTAGGTGGTGTCCCAGGAGTAGAGCGTGGTAAAGTAACGATTATTGGTGGAGGAATTGCCGGTACTAATGCAGCGAAAATTGCAGTGGGATTAGGTGCGGAAGTGACAATCATAGAACTAAGTGTAGATCGATGCCGATATTTAGATGATTTGTTTAAAAATCAAGTAACGACGTTAATATCAAATTCCTATAACATTGCACGTGCGGTGGAAAATTCTGACCTTGTCATAGGTACTGTATTAATACCTGGAGCAAAAGCTCCAAAGTTAGTATCAGAAGAAATGGTAAAATCGATGAAACCTGGGTCTGTAATTATTGATATTGCCATTGATCAAGGTGGAATATTTGAAACAAGTGATAAAGTCACTACACATGATAACCCGACATATATTAAGCACGAAGTCGTTCATTACGCTGTAGCAAATATGCCAGGAGCTGTTCCAAGAACTTCAACAATTGCACTAACAAATGCGACTGTTCCGTATGTATTACAAATTGCTAATAAAGGGTATAAGCAAGCATGTTTAGACAATGAGGCATTGCGAAAAGGAATCAATACATTAAAAGGTCATATAACATATAAAAGTGTAGCGGAAGCATTTGATTATGAGTATACAAATGTTGAGAGTTTATTAGATTAAGAATTATCGGTATATGGCTTCAAGATAAGTGTGTTTTGATGTATAACTGTAACTAAATTTATACCCGCTGCGGAAATACACTTCGCTTTCCACGGGCATCGAAAGGTGAAGGCGACTGTCAAGTGGCGTATGAATTTTCTAGGACACTGACTGAGATAAAGGAATCACGACGAGGTACGAGTCGATGATGACTTATCGTAGGGAAGTGACCGGAAATTCACTAGCCACTAGGAGCCTGAACTAGACAAGGTACGGAAGCCTCCTCGGCGCTGATCGCGCCTGTGGGGTCTTCCGGCTACCGTAAGTCCCGTAGGAGTCTACGTGTATTTCCTCCGCTGGTAACTTTAAATGTGCTTAGCAGAAGTGCTATCCTGTGAGAATAGCATTCTAAGACACAAAAATCCGAATTATCTTAATCATGATTCAGTGATAGTTTGTTTTTTGTTACCGTTTAAATTTCTTAATCTCTTTTTAACTTAGTTAATTACTTGCAAGTTCTTAGGAAACTTAGTTAATACTTCAACACCATTTTCTGTGACTAGTACGTCATCTTCAATTCGGACTCCTGCTACTTCTGGTACGTATATTCCTGGTTCAATTGTAAATACCATGCCTGGTTTCAATTGTAGTTCATTCGTTGCTGTCATAGAAGGATATTCATGTACACTTATTCCGAGACCATGTCCAAGGCGGTGTGGAAAATAGTCACCATATCCAGCATTGTGAATTATATCGCGAGCAATTTTATCGAGGTCCATCGCTCTTACACCGGGCTTTACTGCCTGCACAGCAGTTTCTTCTGCTTGTAGAACGGTGTTGTATATCTTTTCCTGTTCAGCTGTAATGTCACCATAGGCAACTGTTCTCGTAATGTCGGAACAATAACCTTCATAAATTACTCCAAGGTCAAAGAGGACAAGGTCACCTTTTTTAATCTTCGTTTGGCCAGGTGTGCCATGTGGAGAAGCTGCGTTTTTTCCAGTAAGAACCATTGTATCGAAGGACATTCCGGAAACGCCTTTTTTCTTCACTTCATATTCGATTTCAGCAATGATATCAAATTCGGATTTACCTTCCGCAATTGCATTAACCCCAACTTCTACAGCGAAATCAGCAAGTTCACATGCTTTTCTTAATAGCTTCATCTCTGATTCATCTTTTACTAAACGTAATTCATGAAGAATTGCTTCTGCAGAACTAAACACAGCACCTTCAAAACGAGATATTAATTCTTCATATCTCTCCACATTTAAATTTTCTTTCTCAATCGCAAACTTTCTCACGTTTATATTACGTGCTTTTATTCTACTCTCAACAAAATCCCAAGGCTTATCTGTATCACTATAGCCGATAATTTCATTGTTCCACCCTACATTTTTAGCATCATTTACTTCCATAGCAGGACAAACTAAGAATGGTTCTTCTTCTTGAAAAACTGCTAGTCCAAGTAAACGTTCATGGGGCTCACTTAAAAAACCTGTTAAATAAAAAACATTATCTGGTGAAGTAATAAAGGCAACGTCTATATTTTCTTTTTTTAACCAAGTTGATAATTTAGTTAATCTTTGATTCAATGTTTCCATCTCCTATTTACTAGTTCGATTTCAAGAATTAGTATACACGTTATTCCCTTTCATTAATAACGATAAGGGTTTTATAAAAAAGCTCTGTTAAACTCTGTTGTTGTTTTCGCTCCAGTTACACTCGCTTTCCGCGGGCACGGCCTCAGCTAACTTGGCAAAGAAAACCGCTTTGCCAAGTGGATCTTCGGCTCGTGCTGTTCCCGCGGGAGTCTCGTGTACATCCGCTACAATCAACTAAGTTGTTAACAACAATGAAATTTAACAGAGCCTATAAAAATGAAAGCAGGGAAAATCAATTTTGACTCGAAGTAATTATATAGAGAAATATAAAAGGAGTGTTTTTCATAATGAAAGTTTCCTATCATGGTCATTCAGTAGTAAAAATAATTACAGAAGGTAAAGAGATTTTAATAGACCCATTTATAACTGGGAATGAATTAACGGATTTACAAGCTGATAAAGAAAATCCTGATGTTATCATCTTGACACATGGTCATGGCGATCATGTTGGAGATACTGTTGAGTTAGCGAAACGTAGCAATGCGTTAGTAATTGCACCGAACGAATTAGCAACTTATTTAAGCTGGCAAGGATTGAATACTCACCCAATGCATATTGGAGGTGCGTACCAATTTGATTTTGGAAAAGTAAAATATACCCCTGCATTTCACGGTTCTGCAATCATTACCGACGATAAGCAGATCATTTATATGGGAATGCCAGCAGGAGTCTTGTTCATGGCTGAAGGAAAAACCATTTATCATGCAGGTGACACTGCTTTGTTTTCAGATATGAAACTCATTGGCGAACGTCACCCAATAGATCTTGCCTTCTTACCAATCGGAGATAACTTCACGATGGGACCAGAAGATGCGGCAGTTGCAGCGTCTTTTATTAAGGCTAAGAAAGTCGTGCCGATACATTACAATACATTCCCACCAATTAAGCAAGATCCACAAACCTTTATAGAACTTTTAGAAGAAGGTATTAGAGGGGAAATCATGAATGTAGGGGATGAAATAGAGATAAAGAGATTCTGCTTAAAAAACCAAAAATTCACATAATTGCGCATTTACAATGTCTACCAATTATGTTAATATTATAGTATAATTAATAGGGAGGAGAATCATTTGAAAAAAGGTACATTACAGTTCTTTTTTGCATTTGTCTCATTTTCAATTATTATACTATTGGGAACACAATTAATCGTTAAGGCAATTGGTGACAATGAGAGTAGCACAGCTAATAATGACACATTATTACAGCTAATTCGGGAGAATATAGAATTCAGAAAAAAGTTTGGTTTAGATTACGATTTGCATTATGTAAAACAAGTTATTACTGATAGTCATGGAAGTAATCAAAAATTTGGTGTAGCACTCACCAAGTTTGAAACAGAGAAGTTAGAAGAAAGAATTGCAAATCAAGAAAAATTTGTACAAAATGTACGGAAATATATTTCAAATAACAACTTAGACGATAAATTTTCTGGTATATATGTCAATCAGGAAAATGGTGGTACAATTCATATTGGTTTTAAATCTGAAGTAGCAAATACCAATATTTATAATGAAATAAAGGCTATGTATTTCGATGAAAAAAATGTAATTTTTGAAAATATGAAGTTATCTCAACGAGATCTAGATGTAATCGTAGAAAATATAGTAAAGAATATAGAAAAACTTAGAGAATTAGGAGTTAACGTTCTTACTGCAAGTACCGATCTTCCAGGACAAAAAGTAGATATATATATTAATAGTAATCTCGAAGAATCTACAAAAATCTTAGAGGATTTCTTAGGACCTAATATTAAGGTTGAAAAAGGACAACACGGAATTGAAAACGCATCCAGGAGTGATTTTATAAGACCGTTACAAGGTGGGGTGAAAATTAACAATACTAATAGGCCAGGAACATTTTGCACTAGTGGTTATGCCGCTAAAGACCAAAGTGGTGCATTTGTTGGAGTGACAGCAGGTCACTGTGGTTATAAGTACGAGAATTTCTACCAAGGTGGTCAGTACCTTGGTATGATGTGGGATAGACAGCATATTAGTTCAAGGGGGTATTACATTAGATAAATCAGAAGTAAGTAGGGATATTTATGGAGCTAGTCCTTTTGTTCCTATTAGTAGTTATCAAAGTGCTAATGAAGATTTCGTAGGACAAGCTATTTGCTTTTCAGGTGCAGCTTCTAACGCTCAAAAATGTGGTTCTATTACGAGTAGAAATGTTTCTGGATTTTGGAAAGAGGCTGGTAATGAATATCATTTTATTTATTTAAGAGGTGGAAATATTAGTAATATAGATGGGGATAGTGGGGCTCCTATTTATTATATCGGTAATTTGATGGGAGTACTCAAGGGAAGAGGTGCTGGTCATGCACTAGTTTACTCCCACGTAGATGAAATTAGAAGAAGTCTTGGTTTTACACCTTTAACAAATTGAGGGGAGTAAGTATTTTGAAGATTACTCCATTTATTTTAATATTAATAGCAACAAACCTTATTTTTTCGGGTTGCTCAACAGAAAAAGAAAAAATAGAACGGGACAAGTCTCTTATAGAGGGAGATAATAACATTGGTGAAAATATTATATCTAACTCAGAAGACGAAATAGGTGAGTGTTTTGATTTACTATCTTTTGATGGATTAGTAGTGACAGGATATATACTAGAAATAGAGACCAGCCTTGTTACTATTGTTAAAAATATTTCTCTTGGAGAGTTTAATAAAATTAAAGATTTATCAGTCCAAGAGATATTATCAAAGGAAAATCAACTCTCAATCATGTATCTAGATTATAACCAAAGTAATGACTTGAAAAATGGTGATCATATAGTTGCTTTTCTAACTGGAGGAGTAAACAGTTCATTTCCATCTACTGGAACCGCTAAGAAAATTATTAAGGTTGATTTTTAGTAATTAGTTAGGATCTAGAATTTTTATATATTTAGTTTTGTCCACCAATCTCCTTGCATACAATAGAAAAAAGTATGCAAGGAGGTTTTTTTGTGAAAAATCGTTTATTACTATGTTTATTAATTTGTGCAGCGTTGTTGTATTATGCGGTCCCTAGGTTGAATGTGGAAGCAACTGGCCTCGAAGGGATATTTGCAATTTCTTGGCTTGCATTCGCATTTATTGTTGTAGCAGGAAATTTAACAGGGCTACTTTATATGCCGAAGCATAAGCAAAGAGCAGCACGTAAACAAAATCATCAAAAGGTGGAAACAAAGCGTTTACGGGGTAGATAATCCTACAAAATTGAAGATTGCCATTTTTCTCGATATAATGTTGTGTACGGGTGTTACGGATGAGAGAAAAGGGTGAAAAGTTTGGCAACGAAGCATGAACAAATAATTCGCTATATAGACGGACTCCCAATTGGAGAAAAAATATCCGTTAGACAAATAGCTAAAGTATTAAGCGTAAGTGAAGGAACAGCATATCGTGCGATAAAAGACGCTGAAAATAAAGGGTACGTTAGTACGATTGAACGTGTAGGTACCATCCGGATTGAGCGGAAAAAGAAAGAGAATATCGAGAAGCTCACTTTTGCAGAGATTGTTAATATTATTGATGGTCAAGTGCTCGGAGGTAAAGATGGGCTCCATAAAACATTAACTAAATTTGTTATCGGTGCGATGAAGATAGATGCAATGATGCGCTATACAGGTGCTGGCAATCTACTCATTGTCGGTAACCGTACGGAGGTTCATGAGCATGCGCTTAGAGCAGGTGCTGCTGTATTAATTACAGGAGGCTTTGATACTAGTGATCATGTAAAACGTCTTGCAGATGAGATGGAACTCCCGATTCTTTCAACTAGCTATGATACATTTACCGTAGCCACGATGATTAATCGTGCGATATATGATCAACTAATTAAAAAAGAAATTATATTAGTCGAAGACATTTTAACATCAGCGGAAAACTCTGCCTGGATGACACAAACAGAAACAGTTTCAGATTGGTATAAAAAGAAGAAAGCAACTGATCATAGTAGATTTCCTGTATTAGACGGGAATCAAAAAGTGATAGGTATCGTCACTGCAAAAGATGTAATTGGTCAAAATGAAAATTTTACAATTGAGAAAGTAATGACGAAAAATCCTTTAACTGTCGGTAGAAAAACGAGTGTCGCTTCGGTCGCCCATATGATGATTTGGGAAGGTATCGAAGTATTACCTGTTGTGAACGAACAACAAAAGTTTGAAGGTCTTATTAGCAGACAGGATGTATTAAAAGCGCTACAAATGATACAAAGGCAACCACAAGTTGGTGAAACAATCGATGATACGATAACCAAGCAATTATCTGTTGTACAGCAACAAGGGAATCAAACATTTACTTTTGAAGTATCACCACAAATGACCAATCAACTAGGAACGATATCATATGGTGTTTTTACAACGATGATGACAGAGGCTGTCACACAATTATTTAGACAACAGAAAAAAGGCGAACTCGCAATTGAAAATATGACGATTTATTTTCTGAAACCAGCACAAATGGATAGCAAGCTCACAATTCAACCGAGGATATTAGAAGCAGGAAGGAAATTCGGAAAAGTAGATGTAGAAGTGTACAATGGGAATGTTTTAATAGGGAAAGCGATGATGATGTGTAGGCTGATAGAAAAATAGAGCGTGTAACAAAATTTTTAACTAGATAACGCTTCGGAAATACACTAAGTTCGCAAAACGCGACCAAGGAAGGTCCTTTTTGCATAAATTATTTCTATAGAAAAAAGCCAAACTATCTTGAATATAATTCAAGTAACAGTTTGGCTTTTCATTCCATCTACATTCTTAGATTGTAGTTTGTTTTACTCTTTTGCAAGATCTTCCGCTTCTCTTAGGACATAAGGTACGTGATGACGATAAGTTCGGAAGCCAACCCAAGCACTAAAACTACCTAAAATAATAAATATTGCAGCTATAATGTAAGTTGTAGTGGTATCATATAAGAAGAGTTGATTAATACCAAAAAAGGCTACAAATATTCCTAAAGCTAAGCTTGATTTACCATTTAACATCCGTTTTTCCATCGGACGTTTACTACGTACATACTTTATTTTATAAAAGACATAAAATGATAGAGATAAAACAATAACGAAAACTAAAAAGGGCATAATGAAATCCTCCCATTCAATGTGAATAACCCTAATGTATATTTTAACGCAAATCATAATGGAAATGTAATAGTACTATTGAAAGATAAGTGAACAAATAAGCGAGAGTATTTGACTCTAGAAAGGAATATACCATGAAGAATGAAATTTTAGAAGCAATTAACCAGTATGATACGATTATCATCCATCGTCATGTCCGCCCAGATCCAGATGCATATGGATCACAAGGTGGCCTAGGGGAGATTTTAAGAGCAAGTTACCCAGATAAGCAGATTTACACAGTAGGAGAACGCGATACAGGTCTGGATTTCTTATTTGTTCCGGATGAAATCTCAGAAGATACATATAACGGTGCATTAGTAATTGTTTGTGATACAGCGAATAAGGAACGAATTTGTGATAGTAGGTATCACCTTGGAGACAAGCTTATTAAAATTGATCATCATCCTAATGAAGATAAATATGGTGATATTCTTTGGGTAGATACAACTGTTTCCTCTACAAGTGAAATGATATATGAATTTTACTTATATGGAAAAGATAAAGGACTTGTCATGACTGATGGAGCAGCAAGACTAATATTTGCAGGTATTGTTGGTGATACAGGACGTTTCCTTTACCCAAGTACTACACAGCGTACATTTGAATATGCAGGTGAATTAATTCGCTACAATTTTAATCGCAACGAATTATTTGATGCGATGTATGAATTAGAAGATAAAGTCATTAAACTTCAAGGCTACGTTTTTGAGCATTTTAAAATGGATGAGAACGGCGCTGCAGTTGTAGAACTTCGGAAAGAAACATTGGAACAATTTGGTGTTGTTCCGTCTGAGGCATCATTACTAGTTAGCTCCTTAGGCAGTGTAAAGGGGATTAAAGCGTGGTGTTTCTTTATTGAAGAGCATGATCAAATTCGTGTCCGCTTGCGTTCCAAAGGACCAGTTATTAATAAAATTGCGATGAAATATAATGGCGGAGGACATCCATTAGCTTCAGGAGCTTCTGTATACTCTTGGGAAGAAGCTGAGTTAGTAAAACAAGATATTGTAGAAATATGTAAAAAAGGTAAGTAAACGTCAAATGACTAGCTGATTTCTGTTTTGATATCAGCTAGTCATTTAGTAAAATGCGAAAGTTCTATGCTAGTTTTAGTTCGACAACAATATTTATCGTTGTATAGTAGGAAATCTTGCGAACGATTAGTTTGTAATCTTTACCGTTAATATCATGATTTCTATTTGTAATTGTTTTCTCTATGATCTCGCTATTTTTATAGACAATCCCTAAATCTTTTTTTAGTAATGACTTTAAATCTTCTTTTACCGTTTCTTGTACCATAAAGACACTTTGCCTGTCGTTAATATCATATTTTTCATAACCGGTTAGCTTCACGTCAATATTTTGAACGGTCAGCAATTTTTCGTTTTTCTCATTTAATTCTTTATAATCTTCCTGCCACAATTCTTTTTCTTTTTCTAATTTCGCAATTACCTGGGCTTGGTCATCAATTATATAGCCGAATCTCTCTTGCATCGCCCCAAACATATATAAAAAGATTACCCAACTGATACAGCCACCAATTGCCGCACCAGAGAAAAACCGTTGCCAATTAGGTTTGCGATATAATGGCGGAATTCTCATGAAATATGCTCCTGTGTTAGCCAAGTAATAATAAGAGCTGCTGTTTTTGCTCCCCCCATAGCAGATAGTATCCAAAGAAATTGCTTAAATAAGTCTCTCATCCCACCATCTAAAAAACCTCTCTCGAAGCTATACACAGTATCGAAAGTTCCACCAATTGCAGCAATGATAGCCCAAATCCTAATCCTACTAGAAATTTTAGCTATTTCTGTGAAAAGTGGTTCTCCTGTAATAAAAGCAGCAAGTCCACCAATTAAAGCTCCACCGAACATAATGCCTAATGCAATGAAGTAACAATTAAAAAAAGTGGGGAAAAAGGCTTCATTCATACAACCATCTCCAGTTTTAATTAAAATCACTATATTTAAATATATGGGACAAAGTGTGAATGTATGAAAAATTGAATGAATAATAATGCGAACGTATTTTCTTTTTTGGATAGCTAGTTCATAATGTATATAAGAAGAATTTAGGGAAGGTGAATTAAGATGACATTTGCACATTTGCAAATCTCCACTGCATATAGCCTATTATCGAGCACCATCTCGATTCCCGCGTTAGTGAAGCAAGCAAAGGAATATGACTATAAAGCATTAGCAATAACAGATCACAACACATTATATGGTGTTTTATCTTTTTATAAAGCATGTGTTCAAGCGAAAATAAAGCCGATTATAGGGATGACTGCAGATATTGAAGGAACGGAATCAAATCATACATACTCCATTATTTTATTAGCGAGAAATAATAACGGATATAAAAATCTACTAAAAATATCTAGTGTTATTAAGACTAGTCCGGATAAAAGGATATCTATAAAATGGCTGAAAGCGTATAGTAAAGGGCTAATAGCAATTAGTCCAGGAGAAAATGGAGAAATAGAATCGACACTTCTAGCAGGGAATATCGAACAAGCTTCTATTATAGCGAATAATTTAAAGTCTGTTTTTGAACCAGGGAGCTTTTATTTATCGCTACAGAATCACGGTGAAGAAAATTTAATAGCAGAAATAGAGAAAATTTCACAGCAACAGTCAATCCCATATGTAGCTACCAATGATGTTCGTTATTTACATAAAGGAGACAGATTTGCTTCCGATTGTATGGCCGCTATCCGTGATGGCTTTAAGCTTCATGAAATAGAGATTCATCATGCTGGAGAAAAATATTTTAAAAATCAAGAAGAAATGATCAGTTTATTTTCACAATACAGAGATGCTATTCATAATACGATGGAGATTGTGGATAAATGTAATGTGATGATCGAAACAAATCAACAATTATTGCCTAAGTATCCACTACCAGAAGGAGAAACAGCAGCAACTGCACTAAAGAAATTATGTTATTCCGAAATAGAAAAAAGACAGTTATCAACTAATCCAGAATATATCAAGCGACTGAAATATGAACTATCCATCATCGATAAAATGGGCTTTAATGACTATTTTTTAATAGTTTGGGACTTTATGAAATATGCTAGAGAACAGCATATATTAACTGGACCTGGACGTGGTTCGGCTGCAGGTTCACTTGTCTCCTATTTATTGGGTATTACAGATATTGACCCGTTAGAGCATGGTTTGCTATTTGAAAGGTTCTTAAATCCAGAAAGAGTGTCTATGCCTGATATTGATATTGATTTTCCTGACCATCGTCGGGATGATGTCATTCAGTATGTGATGAACAAATATGGAAAATTACATGTTGCACAAATTATTACGTTTGGTACTTTTGCAGCAAAGGCTGCACTTCGTGATACTGCACGTGTGTTTGGGCTTAGTTCACAGGAAATGGAGCAGCTTTCAAAGTTTATTCCAGGGCGTTTAGGTATCACCTTAAAAGATGCGTATAAAGAATCAAAAGGGTTACAAGAGTTTGTTGCAGCTTCGGAGCAGAAACGACTATTATACGAAACAGCATTGAAATTAGAAGGGCTACCGCGTCACACCTCTACCCATGCAGCTGGAGTTGTTATATCGGAACAGCCTTTAACAGATTTAATTCCAATCCAAGGTGGAGAAGCTGGAACATATTTGACTCAATTTCCAATGGAAGAGTTAGAGGAAATCGGATTACTGAAAATGGATTTTCTTGGACTACGAAATTTAACGTTGATTGAACAAATTTTAAAAAGCATTGAGTACCGTGTTAAAAAGAAAATTCAAATTAAAGAAATCCCGCTGCATGATGAAAAAACATTTGCTTTACTACGTAGAGGGGATACGACTGGAATATTCCAATTAGAATCAGAAGGAATGAGAAAGGTTCTTCGGCAATTGAAGCCGACACAATTTGAAGACATAGTGGCAGTCAACGCCTTGTATAGACCAGGCCCAATGGAAAATATCCCAGAATATATTGCCGGCAAACATGGAAAGAAGATAGTTGAATATTTACATCCAGATTTAGAACCAATTTTAAAAATCACATACGGTGTCATTGTTTATCAGGAGCAAATCATGCAGATTGCCTCTAAGATGGCAGGATTTTCACTCGGAGAAGCAGATCTTCTCAGGAGAGCTGTTAGTAAAAAGAAAAAAGAAGTGCTAGATAAAGAACGGAATCATTTTGTGAAAGGTGCTTGTCAAAAAGGGTATAGCGAAGAAGTTGCAAATAAAACGTATGATTTAATCGTTCGTTTTGCAAATTATGGTTTTAATAGAAGTCACTCTGTTGCATATAGTCATATTTCATGGCAGTTAAGCTATCTTAAAGCAAATTATCCATTAGACTTTATGGCTGCTTTACTTACTTCAGCAATTGGAAATGATGATAAAATAGCGTCCTATATTTCGGAAGCTAAAAACATGGGCATGGAGATACTTCCTCCATCTATTAATGCAAGTCAATTTCGCTTTTTACCAGAGCAAAATGGTATTCGCTATAGCCTCAGTGCCATTCGTAGTATAGGTGCAACAGCATATAGGGAAATAATGAAAGCTAGAAAAACAGCACCTTTTAAAGATTTATTTGATTTTTGCTTGCGTGTTTCAGCAAAAGCAGTGAATCGAAAAGTATTAGAATCGCTCGTTTATTCTGGTGCGTTTGATGAGTTTGGGCAAGATAGGGCTGTACTCCTTGCATCTTTAGATATAGCTCTCGAACATGCTGAATTAATGAGACCAACAGAAGCAGAGACAGACCTTTTTGAAGATGATGAACTGTTTCAATTAAAACCGAAATACATTGAGAGAGAACCAATAGGAATTGCAGAGAAACTACAGTTAGAGAAACAAGCTTTAGGTGTTTATATTTCTGATCATCCTACCAGCATGTATGAACGTGTATTTTTGGAAGTAGGAACAATTCCTTTAATTCAACTTACCCCTGGACAAAGGAAAGTTTCATCCGGTGTTTATATCACGAATGTGAAGCCTATACGCACAAAGAAGGGGGATTTAATGGCTTTTGTAACGATAAGTGATCCGTCTGGAGAAATGGATGCAGTCGTGTTTCCAGATACGTATAAAAACTACTTATCGACATGTAAAGAAGGAGAAATAGTATTAATCAACGGAAATATCGAAGAAAGATCAGGGAAACTGCAATTTATTATTCAAAAACTTCAACCAGCATCACAATTAATTAATAAGCAGTCTACTAGCAATGGAACCTTATATATAAAAATCTCTAACGATTTTAATAATCAGAAAATACTACAAGACCTCCAACATATTTTAGAGGGAAATCGTGGAGATACAAAGGTAATTGTCCATTACGAATCAACTAAGAGAACGATTAAATTAGCTGAGAAAGATTGGATCAATCCATCACGAAAATGTCTATCAGAGTTAGAAGCTTTACTAGGAAAACAAAACGTTATCCTAAAATAAGCTTTTTCTACCAGAAAAAATATGATATATTGTCTTATAAGCTTATGTGGTCTGACCACTTTTTGTATGGAATGAATAAAATCCTACCTGGATTCGAGGTACCCTACGATTTTTGCGTGTATTCTGCATAAATAAAGGAGTGGAACTCTTGACCTTGCGAGAAGAAGCACTACATTTGCATAGAAAAAACAAGGGAAAGCTTGAATCAAAATCAAAAGTAGTTGTCAAAAATGCAAAAGACTTAAGTTTAGCCTATTCACCGGGTGTAGCCGCACCATGTAAAGAAATATACGAAAAGCCAGAAACAGTATATGACTATACGATGAAAGGGAATATGATTGCCGTCATTAGTAATGGTACAGCAGTATTGGGACTTGGAAATATTGGAGCAGCTGCTGCATTACCAGTGATGGAAGGAAAGGCAGTATTATTTAAAAGTTTTGCAGGAGTTGACGCATTTCCACTCTGTCTTAACACTGAAAATGTAGAAGAAATAATACAGACTGTTAAGCTTCTTGAACCAAATTTTGGTGGGATTAATTTAGAGGATATTGCAGCACCTCAATGTTTTGAAATTGAAGAAAGATTAAAAGCAGAAACGAGTATACCTGTCTTTCATGATGACCAACATGGTACAGCAATTGTAACTGTTGCAGGATTAGTAAATGCTTTGAAATTAGTTGGAAAAACAATGTCAACCAGTAGAATAGTAATTAATGGAGCGGGTTCTGCTGGTATTGCTATTTTGAAATTATTGATTAGTTATGGTGTGAAAGACATCATTATGTGTGATTCTAAAGGTGCGATATATGATGGACGGCCTGATGGAATGAATAAAATAAAGGAAGATATTGCAAAACAGACAAATCAGCGGAAAGTAAAAGGAAAGCTTGCTGATGTAATTAAGGATGCAGATATCTTTATTGGTGTCTCGGTAGCGGGTGCATTAACAAAAGATATGATTGCGACCATGCACCAAAATCCAATCATATTTGCGATGGCGAATCCGGATCCTGAAATAATGCCGGAAGCTGCAATAGAAGCAGGTGCTATGGTAATAGGAACAGGTCGATCAGATTATCCAAATCAAGTAAATAATGTATTAGCATTTCCCGGTATATTTAGAGGAGCACTGGACGTAAGAGCGACTCATATAAATGAAAAAATGAAACAAGCAGCAGTTTCTGCAATCGCGAATCTAATTACAGACGAGGAACTAAAACCTGGATATGTGATTCCCAGTCCATTTGATCATCGTGTTGCACCACATGTTGCAGCTGCAGTGGCAAAAGCTGCTATGGAAACAGGTGTCGCCCAAATTTCTGTAGACCCAGAGGAAATAAGAAAAAGAACGTTGAAAATCGCGGAAATAAGTAAAGGCGAAGATGATAGTGATTAATAAACAAGAAAACTCTAAAGTTTTTCTCACAATCGTAAAAGATATAAAATCTATTATCCAATCAGATGGATTAAAGGCTGGGGATAAAATCCCTTCAGAACGAACATTAACTGAACGACTTCAAGTTGGAAGATCCTCCGTTCGGGAAGCATTGCGGGCTTTGGAACTATTAGGTTTAATTGAAACTCGTCGCGGTGAAGGAACTTTTCTAACCAATTTTAAAAATCACCGTTTAATTAGTTTGTTAGGTATGTTTATTCTCGAAGATTCCTCTGTACAAAAGGATTTACAAGAGGCAAAGGAATTTCTAGAAAAGGATATTATTAGGGATATTTGTTCATCTCCAAATAAACTTAAAATACAAGTGCTTATGGATGAAGGACATTCTTCCGTTGATTTCGATAAATTAATGGAACTTGCAAATAATCATCTTTTATATCGAATTTGGATTATTTTAAAGGACTACTCAATGGCAGACATGAAACCAAATCGCCATATAAATTTTCAAATACTAGATGCACTAGTTACAGGGAATGAGAAAGCAGCATTATCGTTTTACGATCAAATGCTGCAATCCTAATGGTATGTTCTCATTCTGATAAACTAGTTGATATGGGGGGAACAGTGTGCTAAAGGATTTATTTACAAAACCTAAAGCAAAAAAGAAAAAGTATGCGGCAATTCCATCAGAGGCAGCAAAGCATGATGTTCCCGAGGGAATCATGACAAAATGTCCTGAATGTAAAAAGATAATGTATACGAAAGATTTAGAAAAGAATCTAAAAGTATGTCTACATTGTGGTCATCATTTACGGATGACCGCATTTGAACGTGTTGAGAGTATTATCGATGAGGGTACATTCCAAGAATTTAATGAATCTATCACATCAGAAAATCCACTTGGTTTTCCTGATTATTTAGAGAAGCTAGAAAAAGATAAAAAGAATACTAAATTAAACGAAGCAGTCCTTACCGGAACAGGTGCTATTAACGGAAATAAAGTTGTAGTGGCTATTATGGACTCTCACTTTAGAATGGGAAGTATGGGCTCAGTTGTCGGAGAAAAAATTGCTCGTGCAATCGAAGAGGCGGCAAAATTAGAAGTACCTTTCATTATCTTTACTGCTTCCGGCGGAGCAAGAATGCAGGAAGGTGTACTCTCTTTGATGCAAATGGCAAAAACAAGTGCTGCTCTTAAAATGTTCAGTGATAAGGGTGGTTTGATTATTTCTGTCATGACGCACCCAACAACAGGAGGAGTTTCTGCTAGTTTTGCTTCTTTAGGGGATTATAATTTTGCAGAACCTGGTGCCTTAATTGGTTTCGCAGGTAGACGTGTTATAGAACAAACCATTAGGGAAGATCTCCCTGATGATTTCCAAACTGCTGAGTTTCTATTAGAACATGGACAACTTGATGCGGTGATACATCGTCTAGAAATGAAAGTGAAGTTAACAACGGTATTAGAAATTCATCAGCAAGAAGGTGAACTCTCATGGTAAATGGATTAGAATTTGAAAAACCAGTATTAGATTTAAAGAAAAAAATTGCCGAGTTACGGGAGTTTACGAAGGATTCTGATATAGACCTAACAGAAGAAATAGATAAATTGGAAGCTAGATTGGAAAAGTTAGAAAAAGATGTGTATGAGAATATGTTACCTTGGGATCGAGTGCAAGTAGCTCGCCATGCTGAACGTCCAACAACGGTAGATTATATTGAAAGACTATTTACCGATTTTATGGAGTTACATGGTGATCGAGTATTTGGTGATGATACTGCAATTGTTGGTGGTATTGCCAAATACAAGGGACTCCCAGTAACTGTTATAGGTCATCAGCGTGGAAGGGATACGAAAGAAAATATTCGACGTAATTTTGGAATGCCACATCCAGAAGGGTATCGTAAAGCCTTACGTTTAATGAAACAAGCTGAGAAGTTTAACAGACCAATCATTTGTTTTATTGATACAAAAGGAGCTTACCCAGGAAAAGCAGCAGAAGAAAGAGGACAAAGTGAAGCGATTGCTCGTAATTTATTTGAGATGGCTGGATTGACTGTACCAATCATTTGTATCGTCACAGGAGAAGGTGGTAGTGGTGGTGCACTAGCTCTAGGTGTTGGAGATCGTATTTTTATGTTAGAAAACTCTACTTACTCAGTTATTACTCCTGAAGGGGCAGCGTCCATTTTGTGGAAGGATGCTTCACTAGCAAAACAAGCTGCAGAAGCAATGCGAATTACTGCACCTGACCTTTTAGAACTTGGCGTAATCGATGAAATAATACCTGAAGTAAAAGGTGGAGCACATAAAAATATTGAAGAACAAGCACTTCATATTGATATTGTTTTAACCAAAACATTAAAAGAACTACTAACTATTCCAACAGATCAATTAATTGTAAATCGCTATCAAAAGTTTAAAAACATAGGTAAATATTCGGAAACCAAAGATTATGAAAATATCCATAATTGAGGCATTACTAACTTTTTAGTAATACCTCTTTTTTTGGGGAAAAAATTTGTGAAAAAGCTCATAAAGTGGTATTTTAAACATGCATGTATAAAATTGTTTTACATAATTCGATTTTAATTTACATTTGCGTAATATTCCATAATTTCAAAGCTGAGGTGATATTTATGAAAAGAATTGGTGTTTTAACAAGTGGTGGAGACGCACCAGGGATGAATGCAGCAATAAGAGCGGTAGTTAGAAAATCAATCTATCATGGAATCGAAACGTTTGGAGTACATCAAGGATTTAATGGACTAATCAATGGGAATATTACAAAATTAGAATTAGGATCAGTTGGTGATATTGTACAACGAGGTGGTACTATACTTCGTTCTGCAAGATCCGAGGAATTCAAAACGAGAGAAGGACAATTAAAAGGTGTTGAACAACTGAAAAAGCATGGAATTGACGGGCTTGTTGTTATTGGTGGAGATGGTTCCTTTATGGGAGCGCAAAAACTAACAGAGCATGGTTTTCCATGTGTTGGTGTCCCTGCAACAATCGATAACGATATATCAGGTACTCAATTTACAATCGGTTTCGATACTGCCCTAAATACTGTACTTGATGCAATTGATAAGATCCGGGATACAGCTTCTTCTCATGAAAGAACATTTATCATTGAAGTAATGGGTAGAGGTGCTGGAGATATCGCTCTTTGGGCTGGACTTGCTGGTGGTGCAGAAACAATTATTGTACCAGAAGTGGATTTTGATATGAATGATATTGCTACGAGAATAAAAAATGGTGTAAAACGTGGCAAGAAACACAGTATCATTATTGTGGCTGAAGGAGTAATGAGTGGGGTAGAATTCGCTGAGAAGCTTTACGAAGTTTCCAAGGTTGAGCATCGTGTGTCCGTATTAGGTCATATCCAACGTGGTGGAACTCCGACAGGTTTTGACCGTGTGTTAGCAAGTCGTTTAGGTGCACGTGCAGTAGAACTTCTAATGAATAATCAAGGTGGAAAAGCAGTAGGAATTGTACGCAATGAAATAGTTGAGGATGATATACTAACAATCCTTGAGCAAGATCGTGTTTATGATAAGTCTATGTACGATTTATCCAAAGAATTATCGATATAGTTTGTATGATGTTTAGGAGGAAATAAATAAATGAAAAAGACAAAAATAGTTTGTACTATTGGACCTGTAAGTGAAGATACGGAAACTCTTTATCAACTGATTAATGCTGGGATGAATGTTGCCCGCCTAAATTTCTCACATGGTGATCATGAAGAACACCGTAACCGCATCGTTAACCTTCGTGAAGCTTCAAAAAGAGCAGGTAAAAATGTAGGGATTCTTCTAGATACAAAAGGCCCAGAGATTAGAACTCATGACATGAAAGATGGCGCACTAGAATTAAAAGAAGGCACAACTTTGAGAATTTCAATGGAACAAGTTGAAGGAACGGAAGAGAGAATCTCCATCTCATACCCTGGTTTAATTAATGATGTTCATGTTGGTTCTAATATTTTATTAGATGATGGCTTAATTGGCCTAGAAGTAGTAGAAATCAAACGTGATACGAGCGAAATCGTTACGAAAGTATTAAATACAGGTATTCTTAAAAATAAAAAAGGTGTTAATGTTCCAGGAGTTTCAGTAAATCTTCCTGGTATGACAGAAAAAGATGCAAAAGATATCCTATTTGGTATTGAACAAGGTGTAGATTTTATAGCTGCATCATTCGTAAGAAGAGCATCTGATGTTTTAGAGATTAGACAATTGTTAGAAGAGAATGGTGGATCTTACATCAACATCATCCCTAAGATTGAAAACCAAGAGGGTGTTGATAATATCGATGAAATCCTCGCTGTTTCTGACGGATTAATGGTAGCACGTGGAGACTTAGGCGTAGAAATCCCTACAGAAGCTGTTCCTCTTGTACAAAAACAATTAATTAGAAAATGTAATGAGCTTGGAAAACCAGTTATTACTGCGACGCAAATGTTAGATTCCATGCAACGTAACCCTAGACCAACACGTGCTGAAGCAAGTGACGTTGCTAATGCAATTTTTGACGGTACAGATGCGGTTATGCTTTCTGGTGAAACGGCTGCAGGTTCATACCCAGTTGAAGCAGTTAAAACAATGGCAAACATTGCCCTAAAAGCAGAAACTGCTCTAAACCATCAAGAAATCTTATCGTACTTAAGAAAGAATAGTGATCGCAATATGACAGATGCAATTTGTCAATCAGTTGCTCATACTGCAATCAATCTAGATGTGAATGCAATTGTAACTCCTACTGAAAGTGGACATACTGCAAGAATGGTATCAAAATACCGTCCAAAAGCTCCGATTATTGCTGTTACTTCAAATGAATCAGTTGTTCGTCGCTTAACGCTTCAATGGGGTATATATCCTTACTTTGCTGAGAAAGTGGCTACTACAGATGAAATGTTAGAACAAGCAGTAAGTGAAAGTTTGAATTCTGGTCATGTGAAGCATGGCGATGTCATCATTATTACTGGTGGAGTTCCTGTTGGTGAAAAAGGAACAACTAACTTGATGAAAGTTCATGTTGTTGGTGATGTACTTGCTAAAGGTCAAGGTATTGGCCGCAAATCTGCATTTGGTAAGGCTGTAATTACACGTAATGCTCAAGAAGCACAAGAGAAAATTAAACCAGGCTCTGTAATGGTTGCGATTGGTACTGATAAAGAAATGGTATCTTATTTAGATCAATGTTCTGCTCTTATTACAGAAGAAGGTGGCTTAACAAGCCATGCTGCAGTAGTTGGAATTAACCTAGGTATTCCAGTTATTGTAGGTGTTGAAAATGCTACAAATATTATTAAGGATGGACAAGAAATTACGGTAGATTCTACTCATGGAGTTATCTACAATGGACATGCTAGTGTTCTTTAATCCGTTTATTATATAGCTTTTTTTAAAAGAGGTTGCGACAATACGAGCTGAACTAGTGATAAATCCGAACAATGGGAGTAAAATTTTACCGCTTCGGAAATACACTACGCTTTCCGCGGGCGGCTGATGAGCCTCCTCGGCGCTAAACGCGCCTGTGGGGTCTCATCGAGGCCTTTGTTCCCGCAGGAGTCTTCGTGTATTTCCTCAGCTGATAACTTTAAATTCATTTAGATGACATAAAAAACCGGACTATATTTATTGTTATTAAGTTATAGTTCGGTTTTTAGTCCTATCATTATTTTTATGTCCCAGTCTATTTTTATCAATTCATTAATTGAAAACGGGGATGTGGTCCGTTTGAAGTATTTTATTCTTTTATTTATTATCCTTCCTGCTGTAGAGATAGGGGTATTTATTCTCGCTGGGAATGAGATTGGTATTTTAAATACTGTTGCTATTATCATTTTGACTGGTATTTTAGGGGCATTTTTAGCAAAAAGGCAGGGATTGTCTGCATTACAAAAGGTTCAGGAACAGATAAGAAATGGTGAACCACCTGGTAATGCGCTGCTGGATGGAGTATGTATTCTAGCAGGAGGAATTCTTCTATTAAGCCCTGGTTTTATTACCGATTTATTCGGATTAATATTATTAATTCCTTTTACTAGAATAGCTCTAAGGCCTTTATTACTTAAAATGATTAAGAAGTGGATCTCTAGAAAACAAATATATATCTACCGATAAAAAAGAGACTGCTAAAAGTCATGTAGTATGACTTTTGAACAGTCTCTTTTATCATGCGTTTTTATTATTTCCAATGATATATTCCCAAATATCGTAAAATACATTAGCATTGTGAAGGGCGGATATAAATACGAGTAAAACGGGTCCAGCGATTAATCCCAAGAATCCAAACAGTTTAAAACCAACAAATAAAGCTATGAGTGTAGCTAATGGGTTTAGCCCTATATTAGTAGAGAGGATTTTAGGTTCCATTACTTGCCTCTGCACTACAACAACTGTATAAAGTATCCCTAAGCCTAATGCTAGTCCGTAATTGCCTGTAACAGCTTCATAGATGATCCAAGGCACAAATACAATCCCTGTCCCTAAGTACGGTAATAAGTCCACTAGCGCTGAAATAAAAGCGATGGTAATCGCGTATTGGATCTTAAGAATTAAAAGGCCAATTAATACTATCATTAGAGTAATTGAAATTAAGGTAAACTGGGCTTTAAAAAAACCAGCAAAAGCCTTTTTTAAATCTACAAATACTTTTTTTCCACTAGAATGTGCCTTTTCAGGTAAGAACTGTTTGAAAAGCGCAGTTAATTTTCTCCAATCTTTACTAATAAAGAAAGTGGCTAATACAGAGAAAACGAGAACTGTCGCTGCATTTGGAATCCACGATATTAGACCAGGTAGATTTAAGAAAAAACTTTGTAAAAAAACAGTTGCCGTTTCTGTTATTTTATTCCCAGCACTTCTAATACTATCCATGATTGTTTCTTGCTGACCACTATCCAGACTTTGAAATAAGTTTGAGATCTTATTATAGAATGGGAGAACTTGTCCGGCGAACCAATCTTCTAAGAAAAGAATAAATGTACCAACGTGATGTGGAACTACTGTAGCGAGATAGGAAGCACCAGCGACAATTTCTGCTATCAATAATGTTATGATGCCAGCAAATATAGCAATTAGAATAAATAGAGTAGATAACACAGCAAGTGCTCTTGGGAATTTCCATTTGAATTCCAGGAAATTTACCGCTGGATTTATCATAATTGTGATTGCTATAGCAATAATAAATGGATAAGTAACCTTTGAAATAAAATAAAGAGAAATGCACAAAAGGAAAATAATACTAAGAACAAGTAGAAATCGAATTACTATATTTACAGTTTCTCTATTCAAAAAGCCACCCCCATTTCATATTAATGGATTATATGCTTTTCTCTATCAAAACATGATGGGCAATTTACGATAATAATTTTCTGTTAAGGATGTGCGACGATGTTTAACCAGCCATTTTTATTTATGTTATTACTTCTTGCTATAGGCTTCATAGCAAAAAACCAGTCATTAATGATTGCTGCTAGTATTTTAATCGTCCTTATCGTAATAGGGATAGATCATAAAATATTTGATACTCTTCAGGCAAAAGGTATAAATTGGGGAGTAACCGTCATAACTATTGCCGTTCTTGCTCCGATTGCGAGTGGACATATAGGTTTTAAAGAATTAGGAGAAGTTGTAAAATCTCCATATGCTTGGATTGCTCTTGCTGCAGGTATGGCAGTTGCGATTATAGCAAGATATGGTGTTGGCCTCCTATCAACCGATCCCCATATTACAACTGCGTTAGTAATAGGAACTATTTTAGCGGTTGCTCTATTTAAAGGAGTCCCAGTTGGACCATTGATTGGAGCGGGGATAGCTTATATTGCAATGAAAGTATTTGAATTATTAAAATCAGGTATAGGATAACGAGTTTTTTGTCGTTATTCTATACTTTTTTATTAGATTGTGAATTTTTAAGCGTTTCCATTTCCAAAAGTACATTTTTTAGTTATAATGGACAATGATACAATCTCCCTATCTAGTGAATGGCTAAATTAAGTCGCTATTATGGAATGTGGGGTATTGTGAATAAATGGGAATTGGATTATTAAGCGCACGATTGCTGTTTTATGAATCCTCTAGCAATCTATCTTTATTTTGCTGTAAATTCAGTTTGTTACAAAAAGAGAGATAAAGGAGAGGTTATATTATGATTGCAAAGCAAGGACTGGAAGGAATTGTAGCAACTACATCTTCCATTAGTTCTATCATCGATGATAATCTAACATATGTTGGTTATAACATTGATGACTTAACAGAAAATGCAACTTTTGAAGAGGTAATTTATTTACTTTGGCATTTAGAATTACCTACAAAAGAACAATTACAAGAATTAAAAAATCAAATAGCAGACAATATGGAACTTCCGAAAGAAGTAATTGCAACTCTAAAATCTATGCCTACCGATAAAATACATCCAATGGCAGCACTACGTACAGCTGTTTCATTACTTGGTCTCTATGATGATGAAGCGGATGTAATGGAAAAAGAGGCTAATTATCGTAAAGCAATTCGTCTGCAAGCTAAAATGCCAACAATCGTTGCTGCTTTCTCAAGAATACGAAAAGGTCTTGAACCAGTAGCTCCACGTAAAGACTTTGATATCGCTGAAAATTTCTTGTATATGCTCAATGGTAAAGAACCAGAGAAAATTGAAGTAGAAGCGATGAACAAAGCATTAATTCTTCATGCAGACCATGAACTAAATGCATCTACATTCACTGCTCGTGTATGTGTTGCAACACTTTCGGATGTATACTCTGGTATAACATCAGCAATTGGTGCTTTAAAAGGACCTCTTCATGGTGGAGCAAACGAACAAGTAATGAAAATGCTCACAGAAATTGGTTCAGTAGATAAAGCAGAACAATATGTCTTAGATAAACTAAGTAAAAAAGAAAAAATTATGGGCTTCGGTCACCGTGTATATCGAAGTGGTGATCCAAGAGCTAAACATCTGAAAGAAATGTCAAGAAAGCTCACAGAACTAACTGGTGAACCAGAATGGTATGATATTTCAGTAAAGGTACATGAAACATTTACTTCACAAAAACCACTACCGCCAAATGTTGATTTTTATTCAGCATCTGTATATCATAGCCTTGGCATTGACCATGATCTATTTACGCCTATCTTTGCTGTTTCCAGGGTATCTGGATGGCTTGCACATATTCTAGAACAATATGATAACAACAGATTGATTCGTCCACGCGCAGAATATACAGGACCATCTTTGCGTCAATACGTACCTGTTGATCAGCGTTAAGAGGAAGCGAAGATAGAATATTTATAGTTTTTCTGATATTATAATAAATCATGACTAACACAGGAGGGAACAAAATGACACAAGGTGAAAAAATTATAGTTGAAAACGGTGTGTTAAAGACGCCAAACAATCCTATTATTCCATTTATTGAAGGAGATGGGACAGGTCCCGATATTTGGGCAGCAGCACAAAGAGTATTAGATGCTGCGGTTGAAAAAGCATATGCTGGTGAAAAGGAAATTGTCTGGAAAGAAGTATATGCAGGTGAGAAAGCTTACAATAAATTTGGTGAATGGTTACCAGAAGAAACACTAGAAGCAATTCGTGAGTATTTCATCGCAATTAAAGGACCTTTAACAACACCAATCGGTGGAGGAATTCGTTCACTAAACGTAGCACTTCGACAAGAGCTTGATTTATTCGTATGCTTACGTCCAGTACGTTATTTCCAAGGTGTACCTTCCCCGGTAAAACGTCCAGAAGATACAGATATGGTTATCTTCCGCGAAAATACAGAAGATATCTATGCAGGTATTGAGTATAAAGAAGGTACAGATGAAGTTAAAAAAGTGATTGAGTTCTTGAAAAATGAAATGGGTGTAAACAAAATCCGTTTCCCTGAAACTTCTGGGATTGGAATTAAGCCTGTTTCTGCAGAAGGTACTGAGCGTCTAGTACGTGCAGCTATCAACTATGCAATTAAAGAAGGCCGTAAATCTGTTACACTTGTACATAAAGGTAACATTATGAAATTTACAGAAGGCGCATTTAAGAATTGGGGATATGAACTAGCTGAAAGAGAATTCGGCGATAAAGTATTCACATGGAACCAATACGATCAGATTAAGGAAGAGCAAGGCACTGAAGCTGCTAATAAAGCACAAGCTGATGCAGAAGCAGCAGGAAAAATCATTGTAAAAGATGCTATTGCAGATATCTTCTTACAACAAATCTTAACTCGTCCAAAAGAATTTGATGTTGTAGCAACAATGAACTTAAATGGAGATTACATCTCTGATGCACTAGCTGCTCAAGTAGGTGGGATTGGTATTGCTCCTGGAGCAAACATCAACTACGAAACAGGACATGCTATTTTTGAAGCTACACATGGTACTGCTCCAAAATATGCTGGCCTTGATAAAGTAAATCCTTCATCTGTTCTTCTTTCAGGTGTACTAATGCTTGAACACTTAGGATGGAATGAAGCAGCAAAATTAATCATTGATTCTGTTGAGAAAACAATTGAATCTAAAGTTGTTACTTATGACTTTGCACGCCTAATGGAAGGTGCAACAGAAGTAAAAACTTCCGAATTCGCAACTGCATTAATTGAAAATATGGGTTAATTTAATGGACTGACGGAAAAAGCGGGTTCAATCTTCGGGTTGACTCGCATTCCTCAGTCTTTTATTTTATAATGAAAATGAAACGGTTCACATAAGTACTTTACGGTAGGGGGAGATATAAATGGCACGAAAAAAGCTTTCCGTAATTGGTAGTGGTTTTACAGGAGCAACAACAGCATTTCTATTAGCTCAGAAAGAACTGGGCGATGTAGTACTGGTGGACATCCCGCAAATGGAAAATCCAACAAAAGGGAAAGCTCTCGACATGCTAGAAGCTTCTCCAGTACAAGGATTTGACGCCAATATTACTGGTACTGCTGATTACGAGGATACGAAGGACTCGGATGTAGTTGTTATTACTGCAGGGATTGCACGTAAACCTGGGATGAGTCGTGATGACCTCGTGCAAACAAACCAGCAAATCATGAAAAGTGTCACGCAAGAAATTGTAAAATATTCTCCAAACTGCTATATTGTTGTCCTTACGAATCCAGTGGATGCGATGACTTATACAGTTTTTAAGGAATCAGGATTTCCTAAGAATCGAGTTATTGGTCAATCAGGTGTACTTGATACTGCTCGTTTTCGTACATTTGTTGCACAAGAATTAAATCTATCTGTAAAGGATATAACTGGATTTGTACTTGGGGGACATGGAGACGATATGGTTCCGCTTGTGCGTTATTCTTATGCAGGTGGAATTCCGCTTGAAACATTAATTCCACAAGATCGTCTCGAGGCAATCGTTGAACGCACCCGTAAAGGTGGAGGCGAAATTGTAAACTTATTAGGGAATGGTAGTGCATACTACGCACCCGCTGCTGCTTTAGTTGAGATGGTAGAAGCCATCGTAAAGGATCAACGTCGTGTTCTTCCTGCAATAGCTTACCTTGAAGGTGAATATGGATTCGATGGTATTTACTTAGGTGTACCTACTATTTTAGGTAAGAATGGCATTGAAAAAATCATTGAACTCGATTTAACAGATGATGAAAAGGTAGCGCTCCAAAAGTCAGCTGCATCAGTACGAAAAGTAATGGATATTTTAAATTAGGCTCTGTTAAAGTTCATTGTTGTTAACAACTTAGTTGATTGTAGCGGATGTACACGAGACTCCTGCGGGAACAGCACGAGCCGAAGATCCACTTGGCAAAGCGGTTTTCTTTGCCAAGTTAGCTGAGGCCGTGCCCGCGGAAAGCGAGTGTTCAGGAGCGAAAATCAACAACAGAGTTTAACAGAGCTTAAATTAATAAAAATACCGAACCAGCCTATTTAAGATAGATTGGTTCGGTATTTCTTTTGTACAGAGAAAGTAAACATGTTATGATAAAAATAATATTTTAGAAAGCGTTTTTATTTGATGGAGGTGCCCGTATTGATACTGGGAAAAAAACAAAAGCTCGGTCGGAAAATAGAAGAAATATCAGTAGGTGAAAAGTTTGAAGTTACAGAAAAAATGGAGGATAAAGAATTACTATTATTCCTAGGACTTACTAATGACGCAAACCCACTGTACATACAACATGAATATACTTCACAAACAATTTATAAGAAACCGATCGTTCCAGCAATCATGCTAACAGGCATTATTACTTCTGCAGTATCCAAATATATGCCAGGGCCGGGTTCAAATATTATTAAACAGCAAATAGAATTTACAAAACCGGTACATCACTACGAAACAGTAACATTTCTTTTTGAAATCACAGACATGGAGACGGAAGTAAACCAAATAACAGTTCATGTCGAAGCAATAGATGAAAATGAAGACATAGTTTTAAATGGGGATATTGTTGTTTGTCCACCACAATAATAATCAATAATTACTGTGTATTGTTACTGTTTGCAAATAAATTTTTTGATTAAATATCCGTAGCCCGTATACACTTCGCTTTCCATTGGAATAGAAAAGTGTAGGCGACAGTGAAGTGGCCTATGAATTTACTAGGGCGCTAACTGAGGTAAAGGAATCACGAAGGGAATGAGTCGATGATGACTTATCGTAGGGAAGCGACAGGAAATTCAATAGCCACAAGGAGCTGAGCTAGACAAGAATGGCAAGCCTCCTCGGGGTTTTGAAGTGACCCCAAAAAGTTAGACACGGTTATTTTTATCTATATTGGATTACATGAACAATATAAACATACAGGATCAAATGTTTGCAATGGTTCCGTAACAACGATTATGGATGCGGCAAAGTGTAACTCATTACAAGGTCCTAGTTATACTGATAAGCAAAAGATAGATAGTGTTTTAGGGTATGGGTGGGCAGAAAATATTACTTCGAGTGTAGTTTCGTATAATACTGCTCGTTTTACATTTAAAGATAAATCATATGGTGAGAAACATTATAGAGTTCAATTACAGAGATATTCATCCGGAAGTTGGAAAACTGTTGCAACCCAAAACGTAATAAATAATACCGGATTGGTTAAAAGGTTAGGATGGACTTATGATAGAATAATAACAGCTGATTTTTACCTACCATCATATGGCTCCGGAACATACCGTGTTGCGATAGCACCTTACTTTCAAAGTTATGATAAACATGGAGGAACATATTACTCTTCTTCAATTGTATATTAATAGTAAGGGATATTAATTCTATTGGAGGTGGCAACCTTGGGATGAAAAATGCAAAAGTTATGTCATTTGTAATAGTAATAACATTTTTACTAATTCTGCTTTTCTTCCTATTCCGTCCTAAATTTAATTTCATTTATGAAACTGGGCTTTTAGTAGAGGCAGACCAGTTAAATACTTTTACAAATCAATATACTAAAATATTAGACGATGGACCAGTGACAATTGATCTCGAATTAACGAAGGAAGAAAAAAAGAAAATATTAAGCTATATGAAAGAAATTGATTTTTTTGATTATCCCAATGAAATTCAAGGATTATCAGGTCTTCCCGGTGGATTTGGCCATAAATTTCAAATTCAATATGGATGGAAAAAGAAATCGTTCATATGGAGAGATGGCTATGACCAACGTATTAAAAACCATAAAGACTTTTACCAGTTGACACAGCTAATTGGAGATATAGTGAAATCAAAAAAAGAGTACAAAGAATTACCTGAAAGAACGATTTACCCTCAGTAAAAAGCATTATTAAACATAACTCATTAAAAGAAGGAGTACGCACCATGTCGATACAGCGAGCAAAAAATATAATAAGCATTACATTATCAAAGTCTCGCCATGTAGCGAGGCTTTTTAATTGGTAAGCTTATTTAAAATAAAATCTTTATACTGCTACAGTGTTGATTGGAGCGGAAGGTACGAGACTCCTGCGGGAATGACGGGTCAGGGTGAGACCCCACAGGCGCGTAGCGACGAGGAGGCTCACCGAACCGCCCGCGGAAAGCGAGTACCTGAAGTGGAAATCAACATACAAAGTTAAAAGTACAAATCCCGAAATAGCTATGTATTTTTATGAAACTTTTTCTCCATCTAGTCGTATATACCTGTTGAGAGATTAAGAGAAGGGGAAGTGAAGCATGAGCTTAAAACGAATTTATACGGTAACAGGTCTTGTTATTTCAGTTATCATTCTAGCAATTGTTGCCTTTACAACTTGGTATACTGTAGATGAATCTGATCAAGCCGTCATAATGACCTTTGGGAAAGCAGAACAAACTGTTTCGGAGCCAGGACTACATTTCAAACTACCATGGCCAATTCAAGAAGTGGAAAAGGTACCTGCTGAAACTTTATCACTAGATTTTGGATATAAGGAAGATGATGGTGCAGCTAACGAAACAAAGATGATTACAGGGGATGAGAATATTGTCCTTGCAGATCTTGTAGTGCAGTGGAAAATAGTAGATCCACAAAAGTATTTATTTAATGCTGAAAACCCAAAAGATATATTATATGATGCGACATCGGCTTCTTTAAGAAGTATCATTGGTAATTCAAAGATTGATGATGCCTTAACAACTGGTAAAGCAGAAATCCAAGCAGAAGTGCGTGAATTACTTACTAGCTTAATAGATAAGTATGACCTCGGTATTTCGATTCTTGCAGTCAATTTAAAAGATGTAGAACTTCCGAATGAAGATGTGCGTAATGCTTTTACTGCAGTTACAGATGCAAGGGAAACAATGAATACGAAGATTAACGAAGCGCAGAAATATGAAAATCAATTAATGAATGAAGCTGAAGGGGAAAAGGCTGCGATTATTTCAAAAGCAACAGGAGATAAAGCTGCTCGTTTAGAAGCTGCTCGTGGGGATGTTGCTATTTTCAATAAATTATATGAGCAATATAAAAACAACCCAGAGATCACGAGGGAACGTTTAACATTAGAGACATTGGAACAAGTTCTCCCTGGTGCTGAAATTTATATTATGAATGATGATGGGAATACAATGAAGTATTTTCCAATTCGACCATTAGAAAACCAACAACAACCTACACCTTCTAATCAAGGAAATGTGTCTACTGAAGAAGGAGGTACACAACAATAATGGATGAAAAAGTCGTGAACATGAGAAAATCTGTTAATGAAGAATGGCGTAAATTTGCAAAAATTGGGATGTTCTTCTTAGCGATAATAGTCATACTGATATTGTTTTTTTCTAGCGTGTTTGTCGTGAAAGAGGGAGAATATAAAGTAATTCGCCAATTCGGAGAAGTAGTGGATATTAAGAGTGAGCCTGGTATAGCATTCAAAATACCATTTATTCAAAACACTTCAACACTTCCGAAACGACAAATGACATATAATGTGTCAGAGGCAGAAATTAATACGAAAGACAAGAAGCGGATTATCATTGATAACTATGCAGTATGGAAAATTGATGACCCGAAGAAAATGATTTCAAACGCAAGAACAGTACTTAATGCAGAAACTCGAATGGAGGAATTTATCTATTCTGTTGTTAGAGCTGAACTTGGTCAATTAAATTATGATGAAATTATTAATGACGAGAAGTCTTCGCGTGGTAGTTTGAATGATCAAGTGACGGAAAAAGTAAATGAATTGTTGTCAAGAGATGAGTATGGAATTACGGTTGTAGATGTGCGGACGAAGCGTACTGATTTACCGCCTGAAAATGAAAATTCTGTTTATACACGAATGATTTCCGAGCGTCAATCAACAGCCCAAGATTACTTATCACAAGGTGATGCCAAGAAAAACGAAACAATGGCAGAAACAGATCGTAAAGTGAAAGAAATCCTTTCAAAAGCAGAAGCAGATGCGGATGAGATTCGTGCGGAAGGGGAAGGAGAAGCAGCAAAAATCTATAATGAAGCTTTTTCTAAAGACCCTGAATTTTATAATCTATATCGTACATTAGAAACATATAAGAAAGTTATTGGTGATGATACAGTCATCATCATCCCATCTGATTCCCCTTATGCTAAGATTTTGATGGGGTATACAGAATAATATAGAGAAATCCCGCTTAATAAGTGGGATTTTTTCTATTTGCTTCACTAACCTTTTTTTCGAAATACCCCATTATTTTCCCTTTCCATCATCATTCTGATAAAATAAAAGATAAATCAAATGGACGAATTTGCTCCAATGGGAGGTTATTCTTTTTGAAAAAGAAATTAATGTTAATTGACGGAAATAGTATCGCATATCGAGCTTTCTTCGCATTACCACTTTTAAATAATGACAAAGGTATACACACAAATGCAGTATATGGATTTACTACAATGCTGATGAAAATGTTGGAAGAAGAAAAGCCGACACATATTCTTGTTGCATTTGATGCCGGAAAAACAACATTCCGCCACTCTACGTTTAAGGAATATAAAGGTGGTCGCCAAAAAACTCCACCGGAATTATCAGAACAATTTCCGTTCCTTCGCGAACTTTTAGACGCGTATGGGATTAAACGTTATGAGTTAGAAAACTATGAAGCAGATGATATTATCGGAACTCTTGCAACCAAGGCAGAGAAAGAAGGCTTTGATGTACAAGTTGTCTCAGGTGATAAGGACTTAACTCAATTAAGTACGGATAAAATAACCGTTTCTATTACGAAAAAAGGAATTACAGATGTAGAACAATACACACCTGATCATATTCAAGAAAAATATGGACTAACACCTGAACAGATTATCGATATGAAAGGTTTAATGGGAGATCAATCTGATAATATTCCCGGAGTTCCTGGTGTTGGGGAGAAAACAGCCATCAAGCTATTAAAAGAATTTCATACAGTAGAAAATGTACTTGAAAATATTGATAAAGTAAGTGGGAAAAAATTAAAAGAAAAACTAGAAGAGCACAAAGAATTAGCAGTAATGAGTAAAGAATTGGCAACCATTACGAAGGAAGCTCCAATCGAAGTAACCGTAGAAGAATTATTATACGAAGGCTATGATGTAGCAAAATTATCAGCTATTTTTAAAGAACTAGGATTTAATTCCTTACTGGAGAAACTAGATGGAGCTGAAGATATTGCAATAGAAGAAGTAAATGAAATAGTTTTTGAAAAGGCAGATGAAATCACTGAAAATATGCTGGCTGACGAATCTGCGCTTTACATCGAAATATTAGAAGACAATTACCAAACAGGTGAAATTGTAGGCATCGGATTATCGAATGAAAATGGCAACTTTTATTTACCACTTGAAGTAGCACAACAATCCGAAGCTTTTAAAAACTGGGCAGAAGATGAAACAAAGAAAAAGCGAGTGTATGATGCAAAGCGCTCGATTGTTTCCTTAAAATTACGTGGAATACATTTGCGAGGTATTGATTTTGACTTATTACTTGCTTCTTATTTGTTGAATCCATCTGAATCAATCGAAGATTTTGCAGGTGTTGCAAAACGTCATCAATATACAAATGTGAAAACTGATGAAGCTGTTTATGGAAAAGGTGCGAAGAGAAAGCTAGCGGAAGAGGCCGAGCTATCAGAACATCTAGCAAGAAAAGCAGCTGCTATTTCAGAACTGTACGAAAAAGTTTTACAAGAATTAGACCAAAATGAACAAACAGAGTTATTTTATGATCTAGAATTACCGCTTGCACTTATTTTGGCTAAAATTGAGTATACTGGCGTGAAAGTAGATGTAGAGCGCCTTGAAACGATGAAGACAGAGTTGGCAGGACGTCTAAAGGAAATTGAGGCTAAAATATATGCGTTGGCAGGAGAAGAGTTTAATATTAATTCTCCGAAGCAGCTTGGGGTCATTTTATTCGAAAAAATGGGTCTGCCTGCAATAAAGAAAACAAAGACAGGATATTCCACTTCTGCTGATGTATTAGAAAAACTAGAGCATGAGCACGAAATTATTCGGGAAATATTAAATTACCGTCAACTTGGAAAATTACAGTCAACATATTTAGAAGGATTGCTTAAGGTCGTTCATAAAGATACAAACAAAGTTCATACTCGCTTTAATCAAGCTCTAACTTCAACTGGGCGTCTAAGCTCGATTGATCCTAATTTGCAAAATATCCCGATTCGCTTGGAGGAAGGTCGCAGAATTCGTCAAGCATTTGTTCCTTCTGAAGACAACTGGGTCATATTTGCTGCCGATTATTCACAAATTGAATTACGAGTGTTAGCACATATCGCCAATGATGAAAACTTACAGGAAGCTTTTACACAAGATATGGATATCCATACGAAGACTGCCATGGATGTCTTCCATGTAGAGGCGGAGGAAGTTACTGGTGAAATGCGCAGACAAGCTAAAGCAGTTAACTTCGGAATTGTATACGGAATTAGTGATTATGGGCTATCGCAAAATTTAGGAATTACGCGCAAGGAAGCAGGTCAATTTATTGATCGATACTTAGAAAGTTTCCCAGGTGTAAAAAATTATATGGAAGACATTGTTGCAGATGCTCGAAACAAGGGGTATGTCGAAACATTGTTGCACAGAAGAAGATATATACCTGAAATAACGAGTCGTAACTTTAATTTGCGTAGCTTTGCAGAAAGAACTGCTATGAATACACCAATTCAAGGTAGTGCTGCAGATATTATTAAGAAAGCAATGATCGACATGGCAGCAAGGTTAGAAACAGAAGGATTACAAACACGGATGCTACTACAAGTACATGATGAACTAATCTTCGAAGCACCAGAAGATGAAATCGAAAAATTGAAAGAAATCGTTCCGGATGTGATGGAACACGCATTAAAACTATCCGTACCATTAAAAGTAGAATACTCATATGGTCCAACTTGGTATGATGCAAAATAAAAAGCAAAAGGGGATATGGGGATATGCCAGAACTGCCAGAAGTTGAAACAGTCCGAAAAACACTCGTCGAACTGGTTGTAGGCAAAACAATCAAAGAAGTAACAGTAGGTTGGCCAAAAATTATCCAGCATCCTCTGGAATACGAACAATTTCAGGACGCATTACAAGGACAAACTATTATAGATGTAAATCGAAAAGGAAAATTCCTCATTTTTATTTTAGATGATTATGCCCTCGTATCCCATTTGCGGATGGAGGGTAATTATCGCTTAAAAAACGAAAACGATCCAAAAGATAAACATACACATATTATCTTTCACTTTAAAGATGGAACGGAATTACGTTATCGTGATGTGAGAAAATTTGGCACCATGCACTTGTTTACAAAGGGAACAGAAGAGACGGTTCCACCATTATCTAAGTTAGGTCCAGAACCTTTTTCCAAGAGCTTTACGACAAACTACTTGAAAGAAAAATTTGCTAAAACAGAAAGAATCATCAAAGCCGTACTACTGGATCAAACAATCGTAACTGGGCTTGGAAACATTTATGTAGATGAAGTACTACACAGAGCAGAAATTCATCCAGAACGGAAAGCGAAGTCACTAACTGATCAAGAAATAGCAAGACTTCGTGAACAAGCAGCTGCAACATTACAAGAATCAATTGCAGTAGGTGGGAGTTCTGTAAACACATATATGAATTCACATGGTCTAACCGGCTCTTACCAAGAGCAATTGCTTGTTTATGGTAGGAAAGGTGAAGCATGTCTACAATGTGGTGAGCAAATTGAAAAAATAAAAGCTGCTGGTCGAGGGACTCATTTCTGTCCTAACTGTCAAAAAATTTAACTGTATTAACGTTCAATCTTTCTTCCTCATATACTGATTTATCAACTGCTAATGAGGAAGGGGTTTGGAGATGGGCTACTCGTTAACATTGCTGCTACTCGCTGTCGCAGTAAGTCTAGACAGTTTTAGTACTGGACTTGTATATGGACTTAGGAAGATGAAAATTCCTCTGAAATCAATTTTAATTATTGCGCTGTGTACGGCGGTTTCATTAGCAATTGCGATGCTTGCTGGACAACTAATTTTGCAAGTTCTTTCAGAGGTTGTAGCAAGAAGAATAGGTGGCAGTATATTGATTTTAATTGGAGCATGGGTTGTGTTCCAATTCTTCCGAACAGAAAAGGATGAGCCTTTAACACATGAAAAATTAGTTTTAAAATGGGAAATTACGTCCCTTGGTATCGTAATTCAAATTTTAAAAAAGCCCACACATGCTGACTTCGATCGTTCAGGTACTATTACTGGACTAGAAGCTCTTATGTTAGGAACAGCATTATCATTAGATGCATTCGGAGCAGGTATTGGGGCAGCGATGCTTGGTTTTTCTCCAATATTTTTAGCTACTGCGGCCGCATGTATGAGTTGTATATTCTTAACAGGTGGTCTTCACCTTGGGAAAATATTATCTAAATCAAGTTGGGTGCAAAAAATAGCATTTATGCCTGGTGTATTATTAATATTGATTGGCTTACTAAAAATGTAATTGGAAGTGGCACTAATTATGGCAACCATCATTGGACTTACTGGCGGTATTGCAAGTGGAAAAAGTACCGTATCAAATATTCTAAAAGATAATGGATTCTATATTGTTGATGCAGACATTGCAGCACGAGTTGTAGTTGAGCCAGGTGAGAAAGCTTATAAAGAAATAGTGACTGCATTTGGAGAGGACATTTTGCATGAGGATAAAACAATCAATCGAAAAAAACTTGGATCCATCATATTTCATGATGATGACAAGAGACAGGTCTTAAATGAAATTGTTCACCCTGCAGTCCGAGAGCGCATGAACATATGGAAACAAGAAGCCATTACTGCTGGAAAACAAACAATCATCTATGATATTCCATTACTATTTGAGAGCAATCTTACTCATTTAGTGGAAAGAACAATAGTTGTTTATGTAGATGAAGATGTTCAAAAGAAGCGTTTAATGCAACGTAATAATTTATCTGAACCTGAAGCAGATGCTCGCATAAAATCACAAATGCCATTAAAACAGAAAGTGAAAATGGCAGATGTAGTAATTAATAATAATGGCACAATAGAGAATACAAAAAACCAAATAAATGCCTTAATTGAAAAATGGAAATTAGTACCTTAAGAAGCAGTTTTTTACTGCTTCTATTTCTCATTTTCACATGATATCTTTTGTTACTTCTCCTTAAAGTAATGTATAATGAAAAAAAGCACAATGAACGGAGCTGATACGATGAAATGCCCGTCCTGCCAACATAATGGCACACGAGTAGTTGATTCAAGGCCTGCTGATGAAGTTAGGTCCATACGTAGAAGACGTGAGTGTGAGAAATGTTCTTACCGTTTTACAACATTTGAAAGAGTGGAAGAAACACCACTCATTATTGTGAAAAAAGAAGGAACGAGAGAAGAATTTAGCCGCGAGAAAATATTACGAGGGCTTATTCGTGCTTGCGAAAAAAGACCAGTAACTTTAGATCAACTTGATAAAATAACTCACGATATAGAACGTGAATTACGAAGTCTAGGACAAGCTGAGATTAATTCAGGAATTGTTGGTGAGTTAGTGATGGATAAATTAGCAAAGGTAGATGAAGTTGCTTACGTCCGCTTTGCGTCTGTTTATCGTCAATTTAAGGATATTAATGTCTTTTTGGATGAATTGAAAGATTTAATCAAAAAAGATTAATGAAAGTGTGTATAACATGAAGCAATATTGGAATGAAGTACAGCCAGTTGATTCCTTTACAATTACGATGAATGGAATATTGCATTCACATGATTTGAAAATCATTACAACATTGTATCAACCACTTATGGGGCCGATATGTACTAGTTTTTATATTACATTGTTCAATAAAATTGAGAATAATCGTATTTGGTCGGAAGAATGGAATCATTATCACTTAATGAACGAATTATCGATAAACTTGGAAGAAATCTATCATGCGCGATTAAAACTTGAAGGCATTGGATTATTAAATACATATATAAAGAATGAAGAACAATCTCGATCCTTTATATATGAATTAAACCCACCTTTATCAGCTGATGAGTTTTTTTCTGATGGAATGTTGAACATTTATCTATATCAAAAGCTGGGTCAGTCGCATTTTTCTAGATTAAAGCGAGGATTATCCGATAATAAACTGGATACAGAACAATTTCATAATATCACTCGCGATTTTCAAGATGTATTTGAGTCGTTAGGAGCTAGTTCCTTAACAAATATAGATGTACGAGAAGTAAAAGCATTAGAGGAAGGAAAAGAATTCTTCCGCAGAGAAAAGGCAAGTTTTATTGAGATTGCAGAGAGTGAGTTCGATTTTGATTTATTGTTTTCGGGGCTATCCGAAGTGATGGTACCTAGAAAACTTTTTACAAAAGAAGTAAGAGCAGCAATAGCTAAACTTGCGTATTTGTATTCCATTAATGCTGTAGATATGAAAAAAATTGTCTTATCTAGTTTAACAGCTGAACAAGAGATTGATATTGATGAGATGAGAAAGGCTGCACGCGATTGGTTTCAGGTGGAACATGATGGGAAGTTACCTCAATTGGTGGATCGTACGCAGCCAGTTTTTAATCGTGAGTCACTACAACCACCAGTAACGCAAGAAGATAGACTAATAGCTTATTTGGAATCCATCTCTCCACGTCAGTTCCTCATCGACTTAGGAGAAGGAACGGAACCTTCTAAGTCAGATTTACAAGCGATAGAAGAAGTAATGTTCCAACAAAAATTACCACCAGGTGTCATAAATGTAATGATCCACTATGTAATGTTAAAAACAGATATGAAATTGTCAAAAAGTTATTTGGAGAAAATTGCTTCCCACTGGGCACGGAAAAAAGTGACTACTGTCAAGGAAGCAATGGAGCTTGCACTTAAAGAACATCGTCAATACCAAGAATGGGCTAATAGTAAAAAGGAATCGACCCAAAAACGCAAAAAAGCAATTCGGACTGAGCAACTACCGGATTGGTTTATGGCAAGTCAAAATAATCAGGCTACTCCTGCACAACAAGAAGAAACTACAACAGATTTAGCAGAAAGAAGACGTAGATTAGAAGCGATTCAACAAAAATATAAGAAAAATGGAGGTGAAAAAGGTGGAACGAATTAATCGGACATTAAGTAGAATTTCAAATTCACAAAACTTTCAACAACGATATGAAGAGATGAAATCTGAAATATTGAATAATCCAGATGTTCAAGCATTCTTACAAGAACATCAATATGAAATAAATGAAAGTATGATTGAAAAAGGGTTAATGAAGCTATATGAGTATGCTTCCCAAACAAAAAGCTGTTCTAATTGTCCGAACTTAGATGGATGTAAAAATATGATGAAGGGCTATGAACCTGTTATTGCACTTGTAAGAGGTTCAATTGAAGTCCAATACCGACCTTGTCCAACGAAGATTATGGATGATGAGAGGAAGAAGACAGAGAAATTAATAAAGAGTATTTATGTGCCAAAAGAGATTTTACAAGCATCCTTTGCTGATTTTTCACTTGATAGTCCTGGGAGAATTAATGCATTCGAATATGCAGAGCAATTCGCATCAACTTATAATGATGATACTCAGATGAAGGGACTATATTTGCATGGTAGTTTCGGGGTTGGAAAATCATATTTACTTGGTGCAATTGCAAATCAACTTGCAGAAAAAGAAATACCTTCGTTAATTGTCTATGTGCCAGAATTTTTAAGAGAAATGAAACAGTCTCTTGGAGATCAAACATTAAATGAAAAATTAGAGGTAGTAAAAACAGCGAAAGTATTAATGCTGGATGATATTGGTGCGGAAGCAATGTCGAGTTGGACAAGGGATGAGATTCTTGGCTCCATTTTGCAATTCCGTATGCACGAGCAGTTACCAACCTTTTTCACATCTAATTTTGATTTTAACGCACTGCAGCATCACCTTACTTATTCCCAACGTGGAGAAGAGGAACAGATGAAAGCTGCGCGAATCATGGAGCGTATTAAATATTTATCCATCCCAATTAAAGTAGATGGACCAAATAGAAGACATACTTGATTATAAAATAAGGGCTGTCCAAGAAGATATAATATATCTCGTTGGAGGCTCTTTTTCATTGGATAAGTAAGGTTATTGTCCTAGACCGAGAATTTTAAAGCTTTCTTTACTTTATTGCAAACGTTTTTGTCGCTCCTGTGGGATTGCGTGACAATAAGTCCCTTAAGGCAAGAAGCAGCTAGCCAAACTCATCGCGAATATTTTCCATAAAGAAGAGAAATGAACTATATATATTGATTCACTTATTTTTATATATGAAACATCAATTCTTTGGTCTAGTCCTACTACTTTCTCATATATATGTATCAATATAGAGAAAGGGGGGGCAAGCTTGGAATTAATGTTTACATCCATTAAGGAAGCAATTCGATTTAAAATTTTCTTATCAGCTAATGGTTTGCAAGATTCCTTCATGGAACGACGCAACCAATTTATATATTCTTTTCAACAATTATTAACGAAAAAAGACCGATACTTATCAGCTTTCATTCAATATATTCAAGAGGAAAAACGTAATGAGTGGATAAATAGAGTCTTGTATGAAACATATAAATTTGAAAATGAGGAAGAACGTAACGAAATTTTAGAAATTGTAAGTGAGATGTTTTTAGGTGAGCGTCCTGAGCTAACTTCCTTGGCTGGTCAGTTTGATGAGAATGCAATTATTAGTGAAGCGGTTATGGATTTACTAGACTTTAATGGGACGGTTTCGTTTGATTCATTTCATCGGTTTAGATTAAAAAAATACTATGAACATGTTTCGAACTATTTAGCAATTGCAATAGATGAATATAAGATGGAACAAGATTATCAAATGTTTGTGCATATGTTGAGAGAATATTTACGTAAGCGACCGACACAAAAAAATATCATTCATGTACTATTTACTAATTCTACGATTTTTTATGATGAAAGTTTAACAGAAATGACGAGAGAGGAGCTCCATGAATTAATTGATCGTCGCTTATTGTCCAACCATCCTGTTTATGTAGACTCCGCAATCATTGCTCCACTATTATCCATAGCACCAAACAAAGTATTTTTATATACGGAAAATGAAGACCAACCATTGATAAGAACATTACAAAATATATTTGAAGAGCGCTTAATTATTTTCACTCCTCAGCATTTCTATGCATTATCTGAGGCATACTCCCAAAACCCTTGATTTTATCAAATGGAACAGCTATAATATCCTACATAATCTAACATTTAATAAGTTATGATAAGGACATGGGTTTTCTGCCACGATTTACAGAGAGGGAAGAAATGCTGAGAACTTCCTAATACGAACAGAATACTTACCACCTTTGAACTCCAATCATGAATCACAATGAATTTGTGTAGTATTGATTGGCGGACTATTTCCGTTATAATAATCCAAGTTATGTTGTCTTTTTGTCAACATATAAACTAGGGTGGAACCACGTGTATTAAGCTCGTCCCTTTTCCAGGGATGGGCTTTTTTATTTTACAAATAATGAAGGAGTGAAATGCAATGTCGGAGCAACTTAAAATTACGTTTCCAGACGGTAATGTGAAGGAGTTTCCTAAAACGACGACAACAGAAGATATCGCAGCTTCGATAAGTCCTGGTCTTAGGAAAAAAGCTATAGCGGGTAAACATAATGGGCAACTAATTGACTTGAGAACTCCCATTGATGCAGATGGATCTATAGAAATTATTACATCTGGTAGTGAAGAAGCACTAGAGATTATGCGTCATAGTACTGCGCACTTAATGGCACAAGCAGTAAAGAGACTTTATCCAGATGTGAAACTTGGTGTTGGTCCTGTAATTGAACATGGTTTCTACTACGATATGGATCTCGACCATGCAATTACACCAGAAGATTTACCAATTATTGAAAAAGAAATGAAAAAAATCATCAATGAAAATATTGAGATTACACGTAAAGAAGTAACTCGTAATGAAGCAAAAGAATTTTTCGCTAATGATCAATATAAGCAAGAATTAATTGATGCGATTCCTGCTGACGAAAAAGTAACAATTTATGAGCAAGGGGATTTTGCTGACCTTTGCCGTGGTGTTCACTTACCATCAACAGGGAAAATTAGAGAATTTAAATTATTAAGTATTGCTGGTGCATACTGGCGTGGAGATAGTAAAAACAAAATGCTTCAACGTATTTATGGTACAGCATTTTTCACTAAAGAGGATCTTAAAGCCCATTTGAAAATGCTCGAAGAAGCGAAAGAACGTGACCACCGTAAGTTAGGGAAAGAACTTAGCCTATTTACAAATTCTCAAAAGGTTGGCCAAGGGTTGCCAATGTGGCTTCCGAAAGGTGCTACAATCCGACGTGTGATTGAACGTTATATTGTAGATAAAGAAGTATCGCTCGGCTATGATCACGTATATACACCAATTATGGGAAGTGTAGACTTATACAAAACAAGTGGTCACTGGGATCATTATCAGGAAGACATGTTCCCTGTAATGGAGATGGATAATGAGCAACTAGTACTTCGTCCGATGAACTGTCCACATCATATGATGATATATAAAAATGATATTCACAGCTATCGTGAATTACCGCTAAGAATTGCAGAGCTTGGTACAATGCATCGTTATGAAATGTCTGGAGCTCTATCTGGATTACAGCGTGTTCGTGGAATGACATTGAATGATGCTCATATATTTGTACGTCCAGACCAAATCAAAGATGAATTTATTCGCGTAGTAGAATTGATTAAAGAAGTATATGATGACTTTAAGATTAATGATTATTCATTCCGACTTTCTTATCGTGACCCTGAAGATAAAGAAAAGTATTTCGATGATGATGAGATGTGGAATAAAGCACAAGCGATGTTAAAAGAAGCAATGGATGATCTTGGTGTTGAGTACTTCGAAGCAGACGGAGAAGCGGCTTTTTATGGTCCAAAACTGGATGTTCAAGTAAAAACAGCATTAGGAAAAGAAGAAACATTATCTACTGTTCAGCTTGACTTTTTACTTCCAGAGAAATTTGATTTGACTTATGTTGGTGAGGACGGAAAACTTCATCGTCCAGTAGTTATCCACCGTGGTGTTGTATCAACAATGGAACGTTTTGTTGCATTCTTGATTGAAGAGTATAAAGGGGCATTCCCAACATGGCTAGCACCAGTTCAAGTGCAAGTAATTCCAGTATCTCCTGATGTTCATTTTGACTATGCTAAGCAAGTTGTTACAAACTTAAAAGCTACTGGCTTCCGCGTTGAAATGGACAAACGGGATGAGAAGATAGGATATAAAATAAGGGAAGCACAAATGCAGAAAATCCCTTATATGCTTGTCGTTGGAGACAATGAAATTAAGGAAGAAGCTGTAAACGTAAGAAAATACGGAGAACAAAAATCCGAGACAGTTCCATTCAAAGAATTTATAGAACAGCTGAAGTCAGAAGTTAGCTTTTTATAAAAAACTTCAATAACTATGTAATGAAATCCAAAAGGCAGGAAGTAAGTGATGTAGATTACTTATTTCCTGCCTTTATTTTTATAGTCGAAATCACTTTGATATATTTATGTGCTTTATTCGGCATTTAGTATATGAATTAACGTTGAAATATCTGATAGCAGCATCCTAATGGACAGATTGAACGTGCATTAGGGTAGAAATGTCTAATAGGATGGTTCTAATGGAAAATTTGAATGTGAATCAGGCTTGAAATGTCCAATAGGGTCGTTCTAATGGACAATTTGAATGTGAATCAGGCTTTGAAATGTCTAATAGGAGTGTTCTAATGGACAATTTGAACGTGAACCTAGGTTGAAATGTCCAATAGGAGTGTTCTAATGGACAATTTTTACATGAAACCAAAAGCGAAATGTCTTATAGAAACATCCCAATCGACACTTTGATTATCAACTTAGTACGAAGTGTCCAATAGCCCCCATCTAATCAACATTTTCCTAATTATCCCCCAAAAAAATGTCTAATAGAATCAGTCATATCGCTACACTTATTCACAAACTAGTTACTTATCTTCAATATCTATTTTTGCTCCATTTTTAAATTTAATTTCTAATTCAAAGCTTGAATAATCTTGATCAAGATTAAAACGCTCAAGGATATGTTGTATTATTTCCTCTTTCGGAGTATTTTCATCAAAATGTAATTCCTCGGTTAAAGAATATAATGCATTAAATGCTTCCATCCCATATAATCTTGTATCGTGAATTGAATCATAAAGTTCAGCCTTATAATCGCCATCGTCGTCCTTTTCCTCATAATCAAAGTCATATTCTTTATCCACCGCATATTCTACCTCTAAATCAAACTTCGAAAAACTTAGTTTATCCATTTTAGCAGCTGAATCTTTATCGTCAGCTATCTCACCTTCATGTGACATATCTCCAGTAGGATCTGGTGGAGGTGCATTTTGTTCTTCATGTTGAGGATTAAGTTGTTCTTTCGGATGACTATCGATAGAAGGGTCATCGGAACATGCTGCTAGACCAATAATGCTAAGGACAGAAATAATCATAAATAACTTCTTCATTGTTTTCCCTCCAAATATTTGTTTTTGTTTGTCCAAACTTCGTTGTTCATGAAGGTTTATACAACAGACTGGAAAAGGAGCCTTCTCTCCATTAGCAGGCTCTTTCCGAATTTTTACTTGTACTCAAAGTTTTTCCCGCTTTTGTTTAATTAAACATTTTTAAGAAAATCATTGATTATTTATCTTCAATTTGATATGATGAATAACGTTGTGAAAAGGATTCAACATTGACACATCAGACTTTCTATGATAAAGTAACTAAGGTAATTGAATACTCGTTTATGGAAGAAGGAGCTACCCGCTTCTCGCCTGATTGACGCGATAATGCAGTTGACAGGCTATGGATATGAATTGTCATTCATTCTTACACTATTGTGCGTGAATGCAGTGCGGGTGCTATATGCTCCGCACTTTTTTATTGTGCTTTTTAGCTTGACTTTTTCCAAACAATGTATTCCTTGAAAAAACCTTGGAGGTGGCTAACTATTAGCAAAGATATGTTGGTAAATGAAGGCATTCGTGCCCGTGAACTTCGTCTTATTGATCATAATGGTGAGCAATTGGGGGTTAAATCCCGCAATGAAGCACTAGAAATGGCTGCGCGTGTAAATCTGGATCTTGTTCTTGTAGCGCCTAACGCAAAACCGCCTGTAGCTCGTATTATGGACTATGGAAAGCATCGTTTTGAACTACAGAAGAAAGAGAAAGAAGCACGCAAAAACCAAAAAGTAATTAATTTGAAGGAAGTTCGTTTGAGTCCTACAATTGATGAGCATGATTTCAATACAAAGCTTCGCAATGGTCGCAAATTCCTTGAAAAAGGAGACAAAGTGAAAGCTTCGATTCGTTTTAGAGGACGTGCCATTACTCATAAAGAAATTGGTCAACGTGTATTAAATAGATTTGCAGAAGAGTGTGCAGATCTTTCTACAATTGAATCACATCCTAAAATGGATGGTAGAAGCATGTTCTTAGTTTTAGCACCAAAAAATGAAAAGTAATGTTTTGAGGAGGAAAACTCTATGCCAAAAATGAAGACACACCGCGGCGCAGCAAAACGCTTCAAAAAAACAGGTTCTGGTAAACTGAAACGTTCACAAGCTTATACAAGCCATTTGTTTGCAAATAAATCTACAAAACAAAAGCGCAAACTACGTAAATCAGCAATGGTATCTAAAGGTGATTTCCGCCGCATCCGCCACTTGCTAGACAATCTTAAGTAATAACAGAGATATTAGGAGGGAATTAATATGCCACGTGTAAAAGGCGGTACAGTTACCCGCAGACGTCGTAAGAGAGTATTAAAATTAGCTAAAGGTTACTACGGTTCTAAACATAGATTATTTAAAGTTGCTAAGCAACAAGTGATGAAATCTCACAATTATGCATACCGCGATCGCCGCAACAAAAAGCGTGATTTCCGTAAACTTTGGATCACACGTATTAATGCTGCTGCTCGTATGAACGGTCTTTCTTATAGCCGTTTAATGCATGGTTTGAAAGAAGCTGGCATTGAAGTTAACCGCAAAATGCTTGCTGAACTAGCAGTATCTGACGAAAAAGCATTCGCAGAATTAGCTAACAAAGCAAAAGCTGCTCTATAATTTGAATGAAGAAAGAGGCTATTCCACTTTAAGTTGGAAAAGCCTCTTTTTTTGAAAAGAGGGATAGAGAATGATAAAGGCAATATTAAGTTTTTATTTCATTATCATTAATATTATTGGCATCTTCACTATGAAACAGGATAAGCAAAGGGCTCGAAAAAGGGATTGGAGAATAAGCGAGAAGAAGCTGTGGCTACTTGCATTCGTTGGTGCAGCACCAGGATTAACAATCGGTATGAAGAAATACCGACATAAAACAAAACATTTTTTATTCAAATATGGATTACCGACCGTTGCAATTTTGGACTTCCTAATTTACTTTTACGTGCTTGGCCGTCTGTCATAACTAGTTACATAAGTAAATACAATGTTAATAGGATTAATTAATGACATTGTAACTTGGCGGAAAAAATTGTGGATTCCATGGAGGAATTAGACAAAAAGGAAGGTGGTCACATTGAATGACGAGCTATTGGTAATGCTTGCTCTAGTGGAAGGAACCGGTATTTTAGCTCCTTTTATGTTTATCTTTTTCCATGTTCTACGACAATTTATGTTCATACCTGTAGTGATGGTTTGTATGGCTGGGGGTATATTATTCGGAAGTTTACTCGGAACGGTTTATTCCATGATTGGACTGTTGCTATTATCTGCTATTTTTTATTTTTGTATCGGAAAAATGCCAAAAACCCATGCAAGATTAATGAATATAAAATATAAATGGTTTGGTCGCTATAACAAAATGACAGTGGGTCAAATTGCAGTATTACGTCTAATTCCTTTTTTTCACTATCAATTATTGAACCTATGTTTACTCGAACGTCGTCCGGATTTTAAAGGGTTTATGAAAGGTTCATTCGCAACTAATTTACCTCTCGCATTTTTCTATACAGTCTTTGGCGAATTCATAACACGGTTTTCACCAGGAATGGCTATCATCATCATCTTATCCCTCTTTGTATTGTTTTACCTACTTCGTGAAAAAATTGCCACTGTTACTTGGAGTGAGTTCTTCGCAGATCAAGTTCAATCCAAACAAACTTCATAAAAAATGAGTCCCGCAAATGGGACTCATTTCTTGTTTTTTGCCAATAATTCTTTTATTGGGCTCTTCCAATCAATTTCCGCGTTCGGATACCTCAGCTTAATTTCATTTTCCATAAAGATAAAATCATCGTAGCTTAGACCATGAAGTAAATCAGGGTTATGTGGCCAAATAAAAATAGATACAACTTCAAACGATTTATCAGTTGTGCCTAAATATTTCTCTCCCTCAAACATTACGCCATTATAAGTAATGAGGAAGTTTTTTCGAATATTTTCCCGAACATCGTAGAAAAAATATTTCTTTTGTTCATGTGCGGTTTCGAGCTTACGTTTTGCATCAAGCAAAAATTTAACAATTTTATAAATGAGGTAAATAATTAATCCGAAAATAGCGATTCTTAGCAGAAGGGCCATAATAAGACGACCTCCCAAATGAATATTTACCTCCTATACGTTTGAAAGATGAAAAAGTTTCGTTATTTGATATAATTTTTTTTAGGAGGGATCTATATGACATTAACAGAATGGTTTGCAATGCAACATGAATTAGATCAGTACATTGAAAGAGAGCATGGATTAGAAAATGAAGACTTAGTGGAAAAGAAAATATTGGCATTACTTGTGGAAATAGGTGAACTTGCAAATGAGACAAGATGTTTTAAATTCTGGAGCAAGAAACCAGCGTCAGAAACAGACATAATTTTAGAAGAATTTGTTGATGGGGTACATTTTATTCTTTCTATCGGACTAGAACTTGGCTTTTCAGAGCGTGATATTTCACTTGTATCAACAGAAGGTAATGAAGACTTAGTTCAATCTTTTATTAAGATATATCATCTTGTTGGAGAACTTCGACTACACCGATCAGCTGAAAGTTTTAAGGAATTATTAAGACAATACTTCATTCTTGGACAATCTCTTGGTTTTTCAATTGATGATGTTCAATCAGCTTATAAAGCAAAAAATGAAGTGAACTTTAAACGGCAACAAGAGGGATATTAGTGGATGTAAAACCCATATTATGTATAGAATGAAAAGTGGGAAATGAAAGTTATAAGGAGGCACAACATGCCAAAATTTGATGAAACACTTACGATGTTGAAAGATTTAACAGATGCTAAAGGAATTCCAGGAAATGAGCATGAACCAAGAGAAGTAATGAAGAAATACATAACACCTTATGCAGATGAAGTGGAAACAGATGGATTAGGAAGCCTAATTGCAAAGAAATCAGGAAATGAAAATGGACCTAAAATTATGATTGCTGGTCATTTAGATGAAGTTGGTTTCATGGTTACGCAAATCGATGATAAAGGCTTCCTGCGTTTTCAAACAGTTGGTGGTTGGTGGTCTCAAGTTATGCTTGCCCAACGAGTTACAGTAGTGACATCTAAAGGGGACATTACTGGAGTCATTGGCTCTAAACCGCCACATATATTGTCTGCAGAAGCTCGTAAAAAACCGGTTGATATTAAAGATATGTTTATTGACATTGGTGCCTCTAGCCGAGAAGAAGCAGCAGAGTGGGGAGTTCGCCCTGGCGACATGGCAGTTCCTTATTTTGAATTCACTGTTATGAATAACGATAAAATGTTGCTTGCAAAAGCATGGGATAATCGTATTGGATGTGCGATTGCAATTGATGTACTTAAGAATCTACAAAATGAAAAACATGATAACGTTGTTTATGGTGTGGCAACTGTTCAAGAAGAAGTTGGATTACGTGGTGCTAAAACGGCAAGTAATAAAATTCAACCAGATATCTCCATTGCTGTTGATGTAGGTATTGCAGGTGACACTCCTGGAATAAGTAAAAAAGAAGCAATGAGTAAAATGGGAGATGGCCCACAAATAATTCTATATGATGCATCGATGGTATCTCATAAAGGATTGCGTGATCTTGTGACAAATGTTGCGGATGAATTGAATATTCCTTATCAATTTGATGCAATTCCTGGTGGAGGGACAGATGCGGGGTCCACACACTTAGCAGGTGAAGGGGCACCATCCCTTGCCATTACAATTGCTACTCGATATATCCATTCTCACGCAGGAATTCTCCATCGTGATGATTTTGAAAATGCAGTAAAGTTAATTACAGAAGTTGTAAAAAGACTTGATCGTGAGACAGTTGATAAAATTACGTTTGATTAATAAGTTGAACCGAAAATCTTCACTGATTTTCGGTTTTTTTTAAAAGATAAGAAAGTATAAAAATTTGGGTCTACCACAGTCATTTAAGCTGTGGTATTTTCATTTTATGGAGACCAATA
>VEFU01000219.1 GCA_007679095.1 Paenibacillus bovis | reverse complement strand
CAGTAATCGATAAATCGATGGAAGAAGCAAGAGGAAGAGGAGAATAAAGAGGAGGAGAAGTGGTTGTGGCATTGGAGGGTTAGTAAAGGGTTGGTGAATGGTTAAATAGGGATAGAGCAAATAGGGGTAGTGGGAGATTGGGTATGGATAGAATGGAAATGGGAATTGAGGGAGTAATAAGGATAGGGCAAGTGGGTATTTTTTTGGGTTGGAAATGAGGGAAACGGTTGGGAGGGATAGTAAGGGGGAGATTGGAAAGATGGAGGATAAATGTAGAATTTGATGAAAGAAGTTGTGATTGTGGAAGGTTAATTCGTA
>VEFU01000218.1 GCA_007679095.1 Paenibacillus bovis | reverse complement strand
TCGGGTGGTGGAAGGGTTAAAAAGTGAGAAATATGAGTTGTTAGTGGTAGAATATGAAGGTTTTGTAGTGGTGCATGTGTTAATGTTTGAGGGAAAGGTGTTTGGAAAAAGGGATTGTAATTTGTGTTTGGAGAATAAATAAGATTTTGATGGTGGTTATTTTGTTGATAGGATAGATTGAAATGTGGATATAATTGTTGAGGTTGTGAATGTAGGAGATTATGTGGTGGGGATAATTGAAAATGGGGGTGATTTGGTTGGTGGGGATGGATTGAAACTAGGAGTACATTCCGATGGGTTAGAAATTTAGTTGCTAAAT
>VEFU01000217.1 GCA_007679095.1 Paenibacillus bovis | reverse complement strand
CCACTCACATATCGGAGGATCATTGCTTTCCTACCCTACTTCCATTCGTTGCACATGACTATCCAGATCTTTATCAACAAATACTTAACTTTCACTTTTCATTTCACCATCCCAATCACGAACCCCAACCTCCAAATAATTCTACTCACGCACCAATTCCAATACGAAAACAACTAAATATCCTAATCCTATTACATCCAAGTCGTACTATCACCGAAGAGATACATCCCCATACAAACATCCTCCATCCTCTAAATCCCATACAATCATTTCTCACCAACCTTCCTCCTCACCTAAATCTTTCCTTACACGTCTATCCA
>VEFU01000216.1 GCA_007679095.1 Paenibacillus bovis | reverse complement strand
ATCCCTTCCCCCCACATCCAACCTCAACCTATATTCCATCTACTTCAAGAAACTCATCTTCCTTCTCCAACATTCTTTTTATCCCCATCCTCCCCTCAAAACCATCCACATACACTCAAACCTATTAAACATCTTCCTTTTCAAATCCCATCTTTACCCTATCCATACCAACATTACACCCAAATCCATCAAAACAAACTCACAACCCATATTTTAACATCCATCCATCTCTTTAAAAACTTACCACTAACACATATTAAACTGCTCCGTTCACCAACAGGACATTTTCATGAGAACACACTTAAAATCCCCGAACAACT
>VEFU01000215.1 GCA_007679095.1 Paenibacillus bovis | reverse complement strand
AACAAAACATAAATTTACATTTAAAAAAACAAATCCCAAAAATCATTGTGCCAAAAATTCATTTTTTATCACCTCCCCACCATAACTAAATCCCCCTAATTACTAAAATCACCCCCCAACAAGCACCAACCTCGACTACCCCATTTCCCAATCTTCCACCCCATACTTCACCCTTATCCATGTCATTCACCAATCCCATCAAGCCCTCCTTCTCATATAAACTCCCCATAATTTCCCCCTTCTATCCATTCACCTATACCCATACATTTTCACCCTAATCTTTCATCTCAACTACCCCACTACCATCTGCTTCAAATCAAC
>VEFU01000214.1 GCA_007679095.1 Paenibacillus bovis | reverse complement strand
GTATGAATGTTTTATTAGAATAGTATTAGATAAAAGCTATTGAGTATTTAGATGTAATGTGAAAAATCGCCTTTATATCTTAGGTTGTTTTATGGGAGTTGGGTTGGTGGTATAAGAAGAAAAGGGTAAATGAATAGATACTTGTTTAGAAAAGCACTAATTTATGGAAGAGATATGGAGTAGTAATAGATTAGGGTGACAAATGTTGGTTTAATGAATAGGAAATTGTTTTGTCATGGGATGTTGGAAATGGTGATGTAGATAGTGTTTTAGAAAAGGGTGAGGGTTATTTAAATGTTGTGTGTTGGTAAAGGATGGAAGTT
>VEFU01000213.1 GCA_007679095.1 Paenibacillus bovis | reverse complement strand
AAAAGTGTTTTTTAATAGGTTTCGAGAAGATGAATTTAAAGCAAGTGAAAGGGAGGTTACGTTAGGTAAGTATTATTGTGTTTAGGAAGAAGTGGTAGTGGATGATGGAAAGGGAAGAAACGAAGTACTTCGAGTGATGTAGGAGGCAACAGAAGTATTTTTAGAAAGGAAGAAAGAAGATAATATGGTTGTAAAATATATTTGAAAAAATAAACATTTAGGAAAATGTGAATTGGTAAAAGGATTATTTAATGTTTTGCGATCATTAGGATAGGGGGATACAGAATATATAGAGGTAATTGATAAAAGGGTTAAATAATAAGA
>VEFU01000212.1 GCA_007679095.1 Paenibacillus bovis | reverse complement strand
GCGTTGATGGTTTATTTGGATTTGAGAGGAAAGTGTAAAAGGATGTACTTGTGGATTTAATGAAGAAATGGGATTTGATAAGGGATGAGGAATGATGGGAATGAGGGGGTGAAGTAAATATAGAGTTGTAGGAGGGTGATAAGGTTGGTGATGAATAGGTGATGGTTGGTTGAGATAGTGAGTTAGATGTGGGATATGTAGAGGAAGTTTACAATTTGGATTGTGTAAGTTGTTGAAGGTTAGGGGATGATGAAGGTGTTTTGCATGTGGATGATGAATGGTTAGAATGGTTTCGGGGGGTAAATGAGGTGGGTTTGGCATATGT
>VEFU01000211.1 GCA_007679095.1 Paenibacillus bovis | reverse complement strand
CTGCTCGTTTTTTACCTTTACGTGCAGCAGTACGTCGATAAAGTGCTCCAAGATAATTTTTTGAACCTCGTACTGAATGAGCTGCTTCTATTAATGCTGATTTCAAATATTTATTTCCGTTTCTTGTTTTAGTTGACTTTCGCTTTCCGGCACTTTGGTTATTTCCAGGAACCAAGCCTGCCCACGAACACATGTGAGCTGCGCTAGGGAATTGTTTCTTTATATCTGTTCCTAGCTCGGCCAACATCTGTTCAGCCATTCTTGTGGCAATTCCAGGAATAGAATCGAGTCGTTCTATATCTTCATGATAGTCTTTCATACGAAA
>VEFU01000210.1 GCA_007679095.1 Paenibacillus bovis | reverse complement strand
ATATTGGTAAAGAAACTGGAAAAGATGGTGATAAAGGAGTTAAGGGAGATGAAGTCGTAGGGATGGGAGGTGGAATGGAAGGTGGAGTATTAAGAGGAGAGGTAAAAGATGTGGTAGTTGTAGAGGTTAGTGGATTATGTGTTGGAATGGAAAGAATGGGTGGGGTATTTAGGAAGTTAATGGATGGTAATAGGACTATTGGTAGATGTAAATGAGAAGTATTGTGAACAGGTGGGGATAATGAAAGTGGAGTTGATATGGATGTTGTTGAAGGGGAAGGTCGGATGGGAGGTGAGAATAAAACATTAGGTGGATCGGAATTATCT
>VEFU01000020.1 GCA_007679095.1 Paenibacillus bovis | reverse complement strand
ACATTTTGGGGAGGTACTCCTTTTTTTACGTCTCAAAAACCTTGGGGCTCTAAGGGTTTAATTTATGAAATTGATTCACTTATTTTATTATTAAAAGCATCATTAATCCTTTTTACATTCCACGGATGTAGATTTGAAGGCAAAGAGTTTCTTTCAAAAAATTAACTTGTTCTATTTCATCATTGGGTTCCCATAATATGCAATCTATAATTTTTGCGCTAAACAATAAAACAATATCTTCCTTTGAAGGTGCAGAGTATACAGAAATTAGGTTGCGTACTTCAACGATATAACCCGTTTCCTCTAAAACTGCTCCTTTTTAAATCCTTATATTGATGATTCATTGATTTCAATATACCCGCCTGGTAAGGTCCAATTACCGGATCATACTTTATTCTAGTCAATAATATTCTTTCATTCTTATCTATTATCGCAGCAAACACTCCGACCTTTGGCACTTATTTCTCACCCTCCATTTATACTTATAAAAGTTTTGTAGAAACTAGCGTTATTATGTTACTTATATTGATGGCCATTTGATGATCACAAATTCATTATGAATTTTTATAGCGTCTTAGTTCAACTGTGATCATCAACTTCAAGGCTTATATATTTTAAATTACTTTGCAATCTAAAAATATCTAGGATTTTATGACTACATAATTAAAGCAAATTCAATTGACATTTATTTCTAATATGATATCTTTAATCTATCAATAAAATGGATACAGTTACTGACGACGTATGTGGAAGTAACCACAAGGAAGCTGTATTTTATATTTTAGTCGGGTCGTCTGGGCAGAGATAAGGATTATTTCCTTATCTCTTTTTTATTACCATTTTGAGGAGTGATTGTATGGAGAAAATCATTTTAGATGGAAATATTGTTGCTCAAGAAATAAGAGATAGCATGAAAGAAATAATTGATTTTTTAAGGAGTATTGGTGTAATACCATGTCTTGCAACGGTATTAGTTGGTGATAACCCTGCTTCCGAAACCTATGTAAAAATGAAAGGAAATGCTTGTAAAAGATTAAACATGAAATCAATTCGGGTGCAATTGTCAAAGGAAACTGAAACTGCAGAGTTGATAGAAACTATTAAAGAATTAAATAATGATAACTCGGTCCATGGAATCCTTTTGCAACATCCAGTTCCATCACATATAGACGAACGTGCAGCTTTTGAAGCTATAGATATTAGAAAAGACGTAGATGGCGTCACAAGTGCAGGATACGGACAGACAGCTTTCGGATTCGGAGATTTTCCTTCATGTACTCCGGCAGCCATTATGAAAATCTTGGAATACTACCAAATACCAATAGATGGAATGCATGCGGTAGTTGTAGGAAGAAGTCCAATCTTAGGTAAACCTGTTTCTGCATTACTTCTAAATGCGAATGCAACCGTTACTACTTGCCATTCTAGAACTTCCAATTTACCTGATATCTTAAAACAAGCGGATATTGTGGTTGCAGCAGTAGGAAAGCCAAAATTTATTCAAGGAAGTTGGTTAAAGCAAGGTTCAATTGTTATAGACGCTGGTTATAATAAAGGGAATGTCGGGGATGTAGACTATGATTCGTGCTTTGAAGTTGCTGGTGCAATCACTCCTGTCCCTGGAGGTATTGGTCCTATTACAATTGCGACTTTGTTGAAACATACTGTTAAAGCAGCAGAAGGAATGAATATATAAGAATAAATAAGCTGGTTGATGCCAGCTTATTATTATTTATCTTGCCCGAGTAGAGATAGGATATAATTTCGGCCCCACAGCACTTTTTTCATGTCCGCGTATTGCTGTTTACTTCTTAGTGGTTGCACATCTTTTATTTGATTTTGATGCATTATTCCTAATCGTCCTTTTAAATCCAATAGAATCAACGTTTTGAATGTACGATTTTTCTGCATAAATCTAGTATATCAAGGATATTCTATTAAGCTAATAAAATAGCGAAAATGAATGTATGAAATTAACCAAATTCATACATTCGATAACAAAATATCCTTTTGTTAAATAAACAAACAGAAAGGTCTATTAAATCATCTATTGAATAAAAAATCATAATTATGTATAATTATTAAAATTAAATTAAAAAGGGAGGATCTAAATGAAACTGGTACCTGAATCTTTAAATTTGAAGGAATATTTAAAAGAGTTAGACGTTGTGGATTATTCGCATACTTTAATTCAAGAAACGGTTAATAAATTATTTATTAATGAAATGTCAGAGATAGAAAAAGTTAAAGTAGCATTTGAATTTGTAAGAGATAAAGTATCTCATTCTTGGGATATACAAAGTAAAAGAGTCACCTGTAAAGCATCCGATGTCCTTTATTATAGAGAAGGTATCTGTTATGCAAAATCAAATTTATTTGCAGCTTTATTAAGAGCTGTAAACATTCCAACAGGGTTTTGTTATCAAAGATTGATGATATTTGATACCCCTGAAGAAGGTTATTCTCTACATACACTTAATGGAGTTTATATTAGATCATTAAATCGTTGGATACGATTAGATGCTCGCGGGAATAAACCTGGAGTACAAGCTGAATTTTCCTTAAATGAGGAGATCTTAGCATTTCAAATCAGAGAAGAATTTGATGAAAAAGACTATCCTATTATTTATACCTCCCCTAATCAGAAAACTATTGTTGCCTTAGAAGCAAATACGGATGCATTAGAAATGTATGTAAACCATTTACCCGATGTTCTATAAGAATAAAATGGCAAACACAAAGGACCTTACATAAAATACTACTAACTAGTGCCTTATTAAGTAAAGGGCGTCGTCATTGACGGCCTTTTTTTATGTAAGAAACTATCAAAATTCATACATTCGATGAAATTTTTAAAAAATCCACCTATACGAAAGGTGGATTTGATCTGCGTTATTCAATTAAATCTCTCGATAACTTAATAACTCTTTCTATTAATGGGCATCCTCTGGTAAATGCGTATATACAACGCTAAGGAAAGTTCCGCCTATACAACAGTCTATTCTATGACAAAACGACTTTAAATCACTTTTTAATTTTACAAATATAAAATGGATATTCAGGAAAATCATCGAATATATCTTGTTTTTCCATGATATAGTTTGTATTTCTTATGTATTCCTCAATCATTTCTAAAGGGGAATATCTTAAGTGTGCCATAAACATAAGATGGCCACCCTGTTTTAATAAACTAAAACATGCATCTAGACATTTTTTGAATTCACCTATTTCATTAACAGCTGAACCAATAAGTGTAACAATATCAAATTTATCTTTGGGTAAATCAGTATCAAAAATGCTTTTGCAAACAACTGTAGAAGGATTAGGGTGTCCTTCCCTAACTTGTCTATATGCAAATAATTCACATATTTCAGCATCTATTTCAATGCTTGTTAAGTTCCCTCTATCTTTTAACCAATAACCTAGATAATCATCCCAGTCACCTGTACCAACTCCCACATTACAAACTTCTATTCCTTCTGTAACCTCAAAATACTTTCTTATATAGTCCCTAGTTACTAATTCTGTATTGAGACATTGAGGAGAGGTATTCCATGCACCAGCTTCGGGACTTTTAAGGTCAAGATAAAATTGAAATAATTTTGAATCCATATTATTCATCGACGTTCTCCTATTTTCTTTTCGTTAGATTTTCAATTTAGTGTGTTATTTTAATTAATAGTTTAAGTCTCCTTCAAGTAGATTTCAATCTAAAAAACTAAATTCATATTCCATAATAACGATTCATGAATATAATTTAGTTACTATTGAGAAGGAAAATCGAAAACTGAGTGTAAGAAAAATAACCAATTTCATACATGCATTAAAACTAAAAGAATCCACCTTTACAAAAGGTCAAACAGCGTCCTTAAATAAATTACTATTTTAGTTCCTTCTACTGCTAATAAATACATGATTTGAGATTGTGCACTTTCATTTATCCATTCTCTATAATCATTTTCTGCTCTTGCTCGTTGATTTTCAGTGATAAATCCATCGTTGACCATTTGGATTCCTTTAATGAAAGCAACTCCAGCCCAGATTGTGATATGTGTTTGAAAGTCGTCATCTGAACGTTTTGTCATTTCATTTTGAGTGGTGACTTTTAAATTTATAAGCCCTGACTCCTCGAACATCTTAGGAAGATGGTCAGCTACTTCATTGTCCATACCTGCATCTAAACGCCATTGTAAAAAAGCATCATAAAAGCTTTGCATCGTTTCTGGTATCTCTGGTTCCCATGATATTTTTGTATGGTTATAATCTAGGACTAAAACCTGACCATTTGATTTGGTGGCTAGTACCATTTGATTTAAAGCAGCTTGTGGATCTGCAAACCATTGAAAAACTCTTGCGGAAGTAACTATATCAAACTCATTTTGAAATGGTAGATTGTAAATATCAGCAATTCCAAAGGTTTATCCTGGAGTATTCTTATAGTTTTGACGTGCCTTTTCTATTAAATCTGGATTGTTATCAATTCCCATCACTCTTCTACTTGGACCCACAATCTCTGCGATTCCAGAAGTAATTGCTCCTGTTCCACATCCAACATCAAGTACAGTCATTCCAGGTTGTATTATTTCTGCTAGTCTTTTATGTGAGTTCTTTAATGTTCTAGCATCAATAATACTTGATTCCTTTAATGTGGCTCTTTCTTTTGCCACTTCAGCTTCCATAATCAACCCATCCCCTCATCCCTAGTGACTATTCTAATGATTCTTAATAATTTAACATGTAACCAATTACATATCAAGAACAAAAAAACTATTAATTATAGTAACCTTCTACATTAGTTTATTAAAAGTTATTCTATTTCTCCTGTAAGTTCCATAACAACATTCAATTAGAAAGAACGAAAAATCCACCTGTCCTATAGGTGGATTAGTGTTCTTACTATTTAATAAAGACCTATTAATCTATAAACATTTTTCAGTAAATCTCCCTTTTTCTAAACAACGCAGTCCATAAGCCATTAACACCAAAAATATCATCGGTAAGGTTAACTTCTTTCATCTTTCTTATTTCAATTTCTTCAAAGTCACGAAAGATACTTTTCAGTTTCTCTTCAGTAAAACCTAGTCCACCGTTAATGCTACGCTGTTTATACACCTGCAAATCTGAAATCGAAGAACCACCTATTTCGCTACCCTCAATAAAGCAAGTAACAGCAAAATAGCCACCCGGTTTTAAAGCCTTTAACACTAAGTCAATGTAACTAATCCTTCTGTGCGGAGCTATATAATGAAAGCACCCAGAGTCATAAACAATATCATACGCCCCTTTTGCAATCTCTAATTCAAAAATATTCTTATTAATAAATTTTACATGAACATTCTTTTCATATGCCCTTTCGTTTGCCCAATTAAGTGCCTGTTGCGAAATATCAACTGCATCAACTGTGCAACCACTTTCTGCGAAATAAATTGCATTCCTGCCTAGACCACAACCTATATCTAAGACTTTTCCAGCAGTGAAGTGTTTAGTTTCAAAGTAATTTACTAGATTCTCATCAGGAAAGTTTATAAAAAAAGGAACTTTCCGTTCACGATCGGAATAAAAATTATCCCAATTAAAATGTGATTCCTCCTTTAATAATTCGTCTAACATTTCTAAAAGATCCTCATAGGTAAGAACTAACTTTTCCAAAATACCCCTCCTATACCTTTGAATTTGTTACTTAATTTTAACAAAATATTACAATAACCTATGTAACATTAACATTAAGAACAGATTAATTATTCAGATTTTGTAATGGATAGTAAGGGGCGTTTATAGCCTTTAAAATGGCTTAATGGCGGTAATTAAGCATTTGTAAAGCACACAGGACTTTATCATACATAAATCTTTAAAAGCTGTTTGGCTGGGTCATAAGACTTTCTAACCCGATATGCTTTCTACTTCATCGCAAATAAATATTACAAATGTTACAATTATATTTCAAAGTCAAATAGTTCTACAACTCTTATCCGTTCTACAAGATGAAATACCTTAAACTTTAGCCATCTAAGTCAGTTAGAATCCATTCAACAGCAGTAAGAACATTGTGGCAACGTAATTAATTTTAAACTTTGCTGAAGTACTACTAGGCAAATCTTTTAAAGTCTTCAACCCTCGTCCGGTTTTAACCAATACTTTTTTTGCACCAACACTTTCAGCTGAAACCATATCACTTAATCTATCTCCGATAATATAGCACTTGTTTAAGTCTAAATCATTATCTATTTTTGCCTTTTCAAGTAAGGTAGTTTGTGGTTTCCGACAATTACAATGATCCCCTGGTTTATGAGGACAATAATAGATTCCATCTAAATAAGCATTGTCTTTCTCTAATTCCTTCTCTAACTCTATACACCCTTGAAGAAAAGTTTGTTCAGTAAACTTCCCCATTCCTATCCAACTTTGATTAGTAAATAGATAAACTTTCAATCCATTTCGATTTAGGAGGTTAATGGATTTAGCCGAATATTCATAAAGTCTAAATTCCAATGGGTGAACTCCTCCACCATCCCCACCAATTGTTCCGTCACGGTCTAAGAACACTCCAATCATTTCGGTTACCACCTTTCATTCAAAAAAGCATCTTAAGAAAAGGATTTTGAGATTTCACCATAAACAGTATGTTTAACATTAACTCTCACAGGATCAATATCTATAATAACAGCGTGAAATTCATTACTTTGTCCAGGATTTATTGAGAGGGTTTCTCCTATTTCCTCATACCATTTTCCCGACATCCTCGGTGATTCGTGAATATGTCCGTGCAAAGAAAGAATTGGTTTTTCTCTAATTATTTTTTGTCTTACCGCTTTACTTCCTGCGGTTTCATTGTTGCTAAGTAAATCTAATACACCACCACTTGGTGGAACGTGTGTGACCAATATTGAATCTGTAATTGTCATAGAATTAATTTCTTCTTCTATACTAGGTAATGTATTTAAATAATTACCTAATACTGAAACTTGATTTCCGTTACCATCTAAAACATACCCAGCTGCTATCAGAATATTATCGTTTGATAGGTCTCGCCTTTCAAAGTTCTTTAATTTAAACGGACTTGGCGTCACAAACGGAAATCCATAAACCGGTATTTTCGAACCAATATAATGTGGTTTATAACTTAAAAAGTTGTACTGTTTTACGCTTAGATTTTCTTTTAATTTTTCAAATACTAAACCTAAATCAGTGTTCCCAGCAATTAAGGATACTGGAACTTTAACTGATTTTAAAAACGGCATTAAAAATTCTTTCATAAAGCTTATTTGCTCTTTATATGAATTTGAGTAAGCAAATAAATCTCCACCTAAAATAACTTCATCTGCCTGAGCATTATTGATAAGTTCATATAATTGATTGTAGAAATTCTTATTGCTATGCAAATCGGAAGTGTAAATTATCCTCATCTTATTTAACCTCAAGTTTAATTTTAGTTAACTGAAAGGCTATTATTCTTATACAGGGCAAAAATTATAATAACCCTAAAACTAGTATGGATGAATAATCTGTCCCAGCTGCATTCTTCATTTAATGCTCTTAATCTCAAATTTTCTATTTCGAGTTTAGGTATGACATTTAAAAAGCTAAACGTTTACATTATATGCTTTTACTTGAAGAGAAGGTAAATCTTTATTTACAATATTACATCTTTATTTTGATACCACTTTCTTAGCTGATTAATATGAGCCTGATGATAGCGGTTATGGTCAGCCATATGCCATAATCCCCATCGAATGGTTGCTTGCTTTTCATTTTCATGTCCGAAACTAACAACTTGATCTAAATCAGGATCGGTTAATTGCGTACATATATCTTTCAACATTTTGAATACACCTTAATGTTCAGAAATAAGTTTACTTAAAGATTCCCCTTTTACCACGGGAAGTCTATTGTTTACATCTATCATAGGCCCATATTGTTCTACTAGATAATCAGGAAGTGATTGTCCTTTAATTCTATAAACCCAATTTAAATCTACATACATTATATGTCTTATTAACTGAGCAGTACTATTAAATTTGTTGTTGGGTCCCTTGTAATCAACTTCTTCTTGTGACATGCCGTCAGTGATAAGTTGTAGTCGTTGACTATTTTCTTTTACAGTAGAATATAACATTCCCACATTTGGTGACATATTTGCTTCACCTTTTAAATCGTAGAACATCCAGATCCTCCTCTCTATATTTATTTTCATTCTGCCTATACAGTGAGAATCAGCATTAAGGCCTTTCATCTGCACAGACCATATGGTATTAAACTATTTTAAGGATTATTAACCAAGGACATCAATATTAAATACATCATTTTCCATGCTCTTTATTAACCAATTTCCATAACCTAACCAGTCAGTTTTTTTGTCAGGTTTTTCCTCTCGTAATTTCTTATATATTTCCAATGAAAATGACATCCCATTATTTTGATTATGTATGTAATGCAAGCATTCATCATATGAAAGAATTTTAAGCACCTCAGACAAATATGCTTCAGCACCAACAACAAAAAACTCTTCAGGACCACTTTGCCAATTGTTAATAAGATTTGTGTATTGGTGGTTAAATGCTTTACTCTTTAGTCTTAATTTTTTCTGCTCCATTTGTGCAAACTCACTACCCGGAAATCCATGAATTGTCTCGTGAATACAAAGACAAGCTATACTTTTTGGTATAGGCATATATCCAGGGGGTCCCTGATGCGTAACCATCGCTTGTTGAGACAGTTGAAAAGAAATAGGCTTAATATATGTTGCTAAATAAACTCGATAAGGCTGGATTGGTAAATCACAACTTAAAAAAGTTGATAACTTCGAACTAATTTGAGAATAAGGATATAGCACAGACATTGTTTGCTCTAATTGTCCAGCAACATTTTGGATATAAGGCTGGATATTAGATCTCCAATTTCCATCAATACCTGCCTCTTTCATACATTCAAAACAATCTAGGAATAACTCTTTATTATTCGCAAGATTTTCTAATGTTTGTTCCAAATATTCACCTTCTAAATTATTAGCTTCTAAATTTTGTTTGATAGTTTTGTAGGTATCCTCAAAGTTTCGTAAACGCTGAATAATATCCTTTAGAGAACTTACTTCTACATACGAGAACAATTTACAAAGGGCTGACATGGAGAGACAATTAAGTACCTGATCTACTAAATTGATTCCTTTCTCGCCGATTATAGGTTTATAATGTTCTCTCACACCTTGATAATGTTTTCTGTAAAAATCATTTTGGGACACAGCATTCAAAAATAATAACATGTCAAATGCTTCATTTGGTTGAATTGTCCATTCCTTTGATAGTGTAGTAGCAATTAACCTCACATCCTATTTATAAATCCTCTAAGTTAAAAGACAGTAAAACAAACCAGTTTTCAACACCTAAAAGAGGTTACGCTGCTTAAAAAGCCACTTCTCTAGGTTTATTTTTGCCTAAAACTATCCCTAAAAGAATCAAGTGTTTCTTCATCATCTTCTAAAAAGAAATACTTACTTCCTTGCTCTCTTTGTATTTTCCCTAAGGCAGATAAATTAACATTAATTTGTAATGGCTTACCATCTTTCCATGCTCCTACATGAACATGGGGATGCCACGAAGTACCATTATTACCACACTTAGCAAATGGTTGACCAACTACCACTGTATCATTAACCTCTACACTAACATCAGTAACGTGAGCATAAACAATTCTAACACAATCTTTACATCGAAATGTAACGCTCCCTGCAGGTTTATTCGTATGTGAACCAGGATTATTCTCAATGGAATTTATATTAACCCTTTCAACAATCGCATCACATGGTGCTAGTATATCTAACTTATAACTAAACCAATCCTCATTTCTTTTTCCATCTCCAAGGTAAGTCCTGCAAAACCCATCAATAAATTTAACAGCAACAAAATCCCTTCCTAATGCATCACCTAGATAATTTAATTCCCCTTCAGGGTGTTCTGATGTATAGAATGCTTGATTAAATACTGGATAAATCGTTACGAAATTCATCTCATTATTAGTCAATACTCCTATCTCCTTTTTTAGTAATCAGTTGTATATTTATTCTTTATATTGCATCCCAAGAATAACAACATTGTTTAATAGTGAAATTATGATTAAATGGTCTTAATCGCAACTATCATATAATTCGCAGGTATAAATTGAATAATTTTATCCGGTTCTTCATACAACTTTTTAATAATAAATCCTTGTTGACCTAAAGATGTAATAACTTCAGAAAAAGTCCATTTTCGCAAATATGTTTTTGGGAATGACTCTTGTTCTTTTTCTGGGAAGAAACCTTCGTAGGCAACCGGATTTAAACGTAAGGATTTGTCAAAATAACTCTCTTTGAGTCTCAAGGTTCCCTCTTTTTCATTGATATCTACCACTTTACTAAATGGATGGAAATCTCTTAATATTAATTTCCCATTTGGTTTTAATAATTTAAAAATAATATTAGCTAATTTTTCTAAGTCTGAGAAATAGTGCAGTATGCCAAACTCCATAAATACAATATCAAACTGGCTTTCCATTTCCACAATTGGAATATCAAATAGATCGGAAACAATGTAATTCATATTTACATTTGCAGCCATAGATAATTCTTTAGCATACCTGGCATTTTCTTCAGAAATATCTACTATAGTTACATCCGCACCAAGAACGGCAAGAGCAACGCCCCTAATACCACCTGAACCTAATAAATTTGCAATCTTTTTTCCTGAAACATTTCCAAGGTCTTCTTTATAATAGTTAAGCCACCTATCTGTATCATTTCTTATAAGTTTCCCCATGTTTTCTGGTGTTCCATAATTAGTAACCCAATGTCCATAAGCCTTATACTCCCAAGCTATCTTATTCTGATGGCTTTGTTCTTTTTGCATAAAATTCTCCTTTATACCAAAAAATAATTTCTAGAACACTGTGTAATTCATTGATCAGAGTTCCTATTTTATTTCAGTACTATTTACATAATTATCTCAAAGGTTTTCCGAAGACTATATGCCAATGAAGATGTTTGGAATCCTGATAATCACCTAAGTTGGTAATTACTTTACAAGCACCATGTTCTTTAGTAACTAAAAGCTGCAACTCTTTTAATCACGTCCAGTAATTCTACTAATATCTCGTTATCACTTTCTTCTAATGTAATTAAAGAAGAGATATGTTTCTTTGGGATTACTACAATATGCACTGGGTAGAAAGGTCTTGTATGATAATATGCTAATACATTTTCTGTCTCCAATACTTTATTTACCTGGGTCTTACCACTTAATACTTCATCACAATAAAAATCTTCAGTCATAATATCCTCCTTATAAATTTTCATTTAATCTTTAGTGTTTCCGGTTCCATTTCCAAACAAAGCTACTTGTCCTTGGTTAATAGCTTCAACAAAAAGGCGCTTTAGTCCTTCTTGTATTAAAGCACTTTTTGTTAAAGATGAAGACCGTTAACATTCCTCTCTACCCCAAAATTCATGAATAACATATTAATAAGATTTCTATTTTGATATATGACTTGTTTTTAGAAGGATTAACCACATTCTATAACGAATAAAAATAAGAAATTGTTATTATCATTGCACAGCTATATAAATAGAGATTTGAGGATGTGGGGTATTGTGGAATCTAATCTAGGTATTTTGTTTGCTCTTTTAACTGGCATTACAACTGCATTCTTTAATATTTTCATTAAAAAAGGAATGGATCAATCTCAGGGAAAAAGTATTGGTTATGTTATTACGATATTTATCAATGTTATAATACATAGTTTGGTTTTAATAGCAGCACTTCTGGTGAACGGATTTAACTTTCACTTTTCATGGGAAGCAACGGGCTGGTTTGTTTTAGGCGGAATCTTTAGTACGATTATTGGAAGATATGCTATGCTATCTTCTATTCAATTGATTCATCCCTCACGATCATCGGCACTAAAAAACAGTACACCATTTTTTACGGTATTGTATGCTTTGTTAATTTTAAAAGAAGAGTTTAGTATTTTGTCTGTGGTTGGAATGGTCATCTTATTTATAGTTATTATCATGCAAGGTGTACTTACCTTTAGACAATCACGTAACGCTATTCATAATAACAAAAAAGATAAGTCCGTATGGATTGGCTACTTAATGGGGATTCTTGCTGCATTTATTTTTGGCCTTGGCCAGGGTGTAAGAAAACAGGGTTTGTTGATCAATAACGACCCAATCTATGGAGCATTAATTGGGTCACTTATTGCCTTAATTGCTATTGTTTCTTATCAGGGCTTCAAAGGAAATTTAAAAACAATTGTGTTAGAAAATTATCGTATCATAAATATTAACTTTATTCTTGCAAGTATATTCCTAAGCTTTGGGCCAGTGTTTTTCTTCTTAGCTGCTTCACTGATGCAAGTGAGCTACGTTAGCGTTATAGCTGCAGTGGAACCTTTAATTACCATTTTACTGTCTGTTTACTTTTTAAAGGGTAGGGAAAAAATAACGCCATCTGTTTGGATAGGAGCCATTCTTATACTTATAGGAATAACCTTTATTTCCTTAGATAATTGATACTTCCTATATACTTTACTAACCGCTATATATGCCTATAAAAGTAAATCCCTATTACCTAAATCATGTTACTTCCACTGGATGGTCATTCGAGATGTGATCTCACTAAAGAAATGCGGATTGAACCACGATATCTATTTAAAAAAAATAGATATCGTAGTTCAATCTAATTTATATATATCTATCGAATAATTCTACTGATGGGGATATTTATTACTAGTTCTCCTTTAACTGCCACAATTAAAACCAGTCTGGTAAGTCCGCTCCTTTAATACAATGATCAAACCATGCTACTAAACGCATCATATAATCCCTTTTATATTCATCATTCCACCCGCCATTATGAAAAGCCTCTGGATAATAAATTAAGTTTGTTTTAACATTCTGTGCAAGGATTCCATTAAATAAGGACTTTGCACAACTTTCGCCATTCCTTCTTTCGGCTCCTGTTTCAATAAGCAACATGGGAGTATTGATATGATGGACTTGTTCGACAGGTGAGAATTTCTTATAAACTCCTGGATTTACCCACATATCATCTGGATTAGTATTTTTCTTACGATTTTCTCTAATTGAGTATATAGCTGTGCCATTTTTACGATCTATATCCAGAATATCGTATATACCACTAGCTCCAATAGCGCCACTAAATCGATTGGTTTGTGAAATTGTCCACGCTGTTAGCCATGCTCCAAAGCTACTTCCATAAATACCGAGACTTCTTTCATCTGCTATCCCTTCTTTGATGAGGTAATCAACTCCGGCCATCACATCTTCAAAAGGATGTTGTGTGATCTTATAGCCTGATAATTCATTTTCAAATTCTTTTCCGTAACCGCCACTGCCACGGAAGTTAGGTAACAAAACTGCATAACCGTGTTCAGCAAGGTAGTAAGCAGCACTTTGAGCCCTTCCTGATATTAATTCTGATATATTTGAAGTCACAAATGACTCTGGTCCACCATGTAAATAAACAAGTGTTGGATATGTTTTAGTTGAATCATAGTTTTTAGGTAATACAAGTAAGGATTCAATTTTCCATTTGCTGCTATTATATTTAATATGACGAACTTCTGGTAAATTTGTAGGGATAAAATCTTCGCAAAAATGACTTAATTTCCTTTGTTCTCCATTACTATCCATTTTCCAAAGTTCATTAGGTTCTCGGGGCCCACTGTACGGAAAAATAATAGCTTTACTATTATGGAAGCTTTGTATTCTTGCACTCCAGGTCCGATAATCCCAAACTACTTTTTCCTTATCAGTTAAGGCTTGAACTTCACCGGAATTTACATCAACAGAATAAAGGATATTTGATACACCATCTTGGGAAGTAAAATATAATTTAGTCCCATCATTTGACCAGGCTTGAAGTATAACTGGATCATTACCTACAACCACTGCTTCTGAAACCTTGTTAAAGGTATCATTATCAATAGTCCCGATTTCAATATGTTTTTCTTTTTGTCGAGCTAATAAAATCCTAGTACCCAATATTTTTACTAACCCAAGTTGACCAGAAAAAACTGGTGTTAATTCGCTAGTTTCGATATTTAATATCTTTAACTCTGAACCGTTACTTATCATAAGGTGTTTATTATTATCGTACCAATCAACGATTGTAAATGTATGCTTATTATGTGAAGCAATCTTATTATTAGTTCTTGATTTTAGATTGTATACATATAGTTCTGATTCAAATATAGAGCGGGCTTTTTGGTGAATTTCCATTCTTCTATTCTTGCCACTATCTACCTGAATTCGTTGATCTTCCTCTTGTTCTTCAAGGAATGATTGAAATAATCCATATACACTACCATTTGGGATAACAGAATAAATAATGTTGTTACCGTCAGGGGACCATTCTATATGAGAACCATTAAAAGGGTCTTGTCCAGGAAAATTGGTATTAGTAAGTTGTTTTTGACTTGAACCATCATTCTTCATTATCCATAATTCTTTTTTTCCAGATGCTCTAGAACAATAAGCGATGTATTTACTATCTGGAGACCAACATGGGGCATGTGCATCTTCATTAGGTGATGTTAATTTAATAAACTGGTTACTTTTAAGGTTATAATTCCAAATCGATCTATTCCTATCTCCATATGCATATTGGCTGTGGGGCATATCTGAATTTCCTACAACGATGATGATTTCTTGATCATTTGGTGCAACGACAATTTCCTGAATTTGAAAATAATGGAGTTTTATATAATGATTTAATAATTGATTTGAATTTGATTCACCAATAAATTTCGAATGTTCTTTACTATTTTGTACTATTTTCACCATCTCCTCATCAATAAATTATTAAGCTGCAAAAGATAATCTCTTACTATATAGATTCGCTAAGTGATGAAAAAAAACTTTATCTGCAAGGTAATTGAGTAGATAGCAGAAAGGAGCAAGGATTTTGCTCCTTTCTGTTCATGGGCAGGGAAAATGCCACCTGTAATCTAGTTATAATGTACTTTCAATCCATTTACCTTACAAGTTTAAACACCTAAATACTCATGTAAAAACACTTTAGTTGCAGGTGTAAGAAATCTATTCTTCTGGAATATTACTCCTATCTTACGAGTTGGTATTGTTTCCGTTAATTTAACTTCTTTAAGCAACCCATTATCTAATTCTGATTGTACGAATTGTTTAGTTACAAATGAAATACCAAGGCCTGCTTTCGCGAATTCTTGAATAAATTCTCTTGAACTACTTCTCTTTGAAAATAAGATGATAGGATAATCCTTTAGCTTATTTAGAGGTATTTCCTTTTGCGCCAATTCAAAATATCTAGGTCCCACTACAAAGCAGTCTTGAACAGTAATTGTCTCAAGAATTGTTAATGAGTCATCTTGATAGGGCAAACGAATAATACCAAAATCTATTCTTCCATTTTTTACATTACGTATTATTTCTGGAGTTGTTCCATGCATAACATCCAGAAGAATTTTAGGATAATCATTGCAAAAAACCCCTAGGTGAGGCAATAAGTAATGTTTACATAATGAATCGCTGCTACCAAACCTTAACTCACCGTGCGTAAGATTATTCAGTTCTGCAATTTGCCTTTCTCCTGATTCAAGAAAATAAAATGCACTCTTCACTTGTGAATACAGTAATATACCCTCATCTGTTAACTTCACTCCTTTAGCCACACGGTGAAAAAGCGTAACATTCAGCTCATTTTCGAGTTGCTTAATAGAGTGACTAACACTTGGTTGTGTAATATATAAGCGTTCCGCAGCCCTAGAAAAATTCAGCTCCCTAGCCGTCCAATAAAAAACATGATATAACTCTAAATTAGCAATCATATATTACCTCCATCTATACCTAGTATTAATAATATCAATTTTATCAATATCTTTACCTGTATTACAATAAGGTTAATGTTTATGTTGATATATCTTTTTTAGGGAGGAATTAGATGAATACATTGAATCACCAACTTAAAGAAAAAGCGGTAAATACTATTCGCACACTTTCTATTGATGCAATCGACAAGGCTAATTCAGGACACCCAGGTATGCCAATGGGGGCAGCACCTATGGCTTATGAGCTTTGGTCCAATTTTATGAACCATAATCCCAACAACCCTGATTGGGTTAATCGTGATCGTTTTGTTTTATCAGCAGGCCACGGATCAATGTTACTATACAGTTTATTGCATCTGTTTGGATATCTGCCATTAAAGGAATTGAAAAAATTCCGACAATGGGGAAGCTTGACACCAGGTCATCCTGAATATGGGCATACACCGGGTGTGGATGCTACTACAGGTCCCCTTGGACAGGGAATAGGAATGGCTGTTGGAATGGCACTTGCGGAAGCTCATCTTGCTGCAACTTATAATCGTGAAGAATTCAATATTATAGACCACCATACCTACGTAATTTGCGGTGATGGGGATATGATGGAAGGAATCACTAGTGAAGCTGCCTCACTTGCTGGACATCTAAAACTTGGGAAGCTAATTTTACTGTATGATTCAAATGATATTTCCTTGGATGGAGATCTTAGCTATTCCTTCTCCGAAAATGTACAAAAACGATTTGAAGGCTATAATTGGCATGTCCAATTGGTGAATGATGGAAATGATTTAGATGAAATTAATAGGGCTATCGCAACGGCTCAGGCTGATCCACGCCCTTCTTTGATTGAGATTAAGACCACCATTGGTTATGGCAGTCCAAACAAAAGTGGTAAAGGTGGGGCACATGGTTCCCATGGCACTCCACTTGGTAAAAGTGAAACATTACTAACGAAAGAATTTTATGGGTGGCCAAGTAATCCAGCATTCTACGTTCCAAAGGATGTAGAGGAACATTTTTTGGAATTAAAAATGCAAGGAGAAGCTAAAGAAAGTGCGTGGAACTTTTTGTTTGCTGCATATCAAAAAGATCATCCTAATTTAGCTGAGCAATTTCTTGCAGCTATGAAAGGAACAACTTCAGAAGATTGGGATGTTGAACTACCTTTTTATAAACCAAGTGAAAATGCATTGTCAACACGCGATGCATCAGAAAACGCATTAAATAAAATAGCAAATAGTATTCCGTTTTTAATCGGTGGGTCAGCTGATCTGGAAACTTCAACAAAAACTTCCATAAAGGCTTCAGGCAGACTTACACGTAATGACTATAAACAACGTAACATTTCCTTTGGTGTAAGAGAATTTGCAATGGGAGCAGCAGCTAATGGCATGATGTTGCATAAGGGCTTAAAAGCATTCGTGGGGACATTTTTTGTATTTTCAGATTATCTTCGACCAGCTATCCGTTCAGCTGCCATAATGAAACTACCTATAATTTACGTATTTACGCATGATAGTATCGCAGTAGGAGAAGATGGACCAACACACGAACCAATAGAACAATTAGCTTCACTGCGCAGTATTCCTGGCATCACTGTGCTAAGACCAGCAGATGCTAATGAAACAAGTCTCGCATGGAAGTGTGCAGTTCAGAATAATTCAGGACCAACCGCTTTAATTTTATCAAGACAATCGCTACCTATATTGGAAGAAACATTGAAATTTGGTACCTATGGTTTTCATCGTGGAGCATATATTTTATCTGAAGCAATGAAAAACTCACCTAGAGCACAGATTATTGCTACTGGGTCGGAGGTACAATTAGCCATGGAAGCACAAAGAAAACTTGAAGAACAGGATATCCCTGTACGTGTGATTAGTATGCCTAGCTGGGAACTGTTCGAACAACAAACGCAATCATACAAGGATTCGGTAATTCTTCCTAGACTAGAAAAGACTACTCTAGCCATTGAAATGGGGTCACAACAAGGTTGGCATCAATACGTTGGACGTCATGGGGTGATAATGGGAATTAATCGTTTTGGTGCATCCGCACCCTCATCTATAATTATCAAAGAGTATGGATTTACTGTTGATAATATAATTTCAAGAATAAAGTCGCTATTGAAGTAAACAAAAAATATCCGATTATTTACAAAGAAATAATCGGATATTTCTACATGACGATTAATATTATTAATTTATTCATGCCTGCTTAATCCCTCATATGTTGCCCAACAATGATGTTCGTGAACAATCAGTTCTTGGATACTGTTAATATTCAATTTATAAAGTAGTCATCTTCGATTGGTACTTGACTTTTATTTAACAATTCAATCAAATACCAATATCGCTCCTTTAGTAAAAGTAATTTTGTGCCATAATATTACTTTTTGAAGTATATAATTGCCGTTAGTTTTTTGAAGCATAACGCTGCCAAAACGGCAAAATTATGATTCAAGTCACAAAAAAATAAAAAACCACCAAATATGTATTTGGTGGAGACGGTGGGACGTGCTATTCCATGCTTTCGTCATGGCACTGACTATGTCTTGAACCTATTCTGAATAGGTCCCTCGGCGTATTATGTGAAAAGTATATTTACCTGATAAGGTAGTTTTTCACATCCTAGTACTACCAATTAATTGGCAGCCTATAAGTCGATACACGGCTGTTGGATTACTCCACATACCGCTCGGCATCGCCTTATTGCATCTATGTGCAACGTAGGTTTCACCGATAAAGCCGAGTTTTCACTTATGTGTTACCACACAAGGCGACTACTTACTAATCGAACCCACGTCCAGAAATATCGTCACTCAAGCATCTACGAGTGTAGTCGATATATTATTATTTCGCGTCTCTTTCCGCCTATCGACGGGCATCCGGAGCGCTAGCCTGATTGTTCTCTTCCATGGTCCCCAGGCGGAGGACTTCCGGCGTAGCCCACTTAGAGTGAGTCCCTTACCCTACCACATGGGCGATGGAGGGAGGAACCGCAATCAACTGTTATTAAGCAGCGAAAGCGAAGTTGTTGTTTTCTTTGCCAGTTATTATTGGCTTTGACGTTTTTACGAGGACGATCCCCTCGACTCGCAACCTGAGCTCGAACTATCCCTGTCGAATCCGTAGCGTCCCCATGATAAAAGATAAGTTGCGAATTTAATCGCATATACTCATCGTATTCCGGGTACTCGGAATAGTTGTACACTCGGTGTTACAGTTATTATTATAACATCTATGACTTATTTATCAAGGGTATGAGAGCTTACAATTTTTGGCGTTCGCGGAAAGCTCTCTCAATATCACGTTTCGCTTCTTTTTGTTTTAAGTCTTCACGCTTATCGTATTTCTTCTTCCCTTTACCAAGTCCAATTAACACTTTCGCATAACCATTTTTAAAATACATTTTTAATGGAACAATGGAATATCCTTGTTCTTTAGATTCACCAATTAACTTATTAATTTCTTTGCGGTGTAATAATAGCTTACGTGTTCTTAATGGATCATGGTTGTAACGATTTCCTTGTTCATACGGACTTATATGCGCATTGTGCAAGTAAAGCTCACCTTGATGAATACGGGCGAATGAATCTTTCAAGTTAATTCTACCAGCACGAATAGATTTAATTTCAGTTCCTTGAAGAACAATTCCTGCTTCATACGTATCCTCAATAAAAAAGTCATGAGAAGCTTTTTTATTTTGCGCAATTAACTTTCCTTCCCCTTTAGGCATTTGATCTCCCCCCTAAAATACAGTGTGTATATTATTATACAGAGAAAAAGGTTAGTAGCACAAGCCAGCTAACCTTTACTATAATAATTTGGATTCTAATTCTCTATAGAAGCAAAATTCCTAGGAACTTTAATCATACTGGCGACGAATAAGTACCTCTATAAGAATTTTCTCGAGTTATGGTCGTTATTCTCATTGAATAGTTACCTCTTTTAGGATTTTTCCCATTCAAGGGCTTTATTCAATGCGAATAGGTACCTCTTTCAGGACTTTCTCCGCTCAAGGGCTTTATTCACTGCGATTAGTTACCTCTTTCAGGATTTTTCCCATTCAAGGGCTTTATTCAATGCGAATAGGTACCTCTTTCAGGATTTTCCCCGCTCAAGGGCACTATTCACTGCGAATAAGTACCTCTTTCAGGATTTTTCCCAGTCAAGGGCTTTATTCCAGGCGAATAGGTACCTCTTTCAGGATTTTTCCCAGTCAAGGGCTTTATTCAATGCGAATAGGTACCTCTTTCAGGATTTTCCCCGCTCAAGGGCACTATTCACTGCGAATAAGTACCTCTTTCAGGACTTTCCCCATTCAATGGCTTTATTCCAGGCGAATAGGTACCTCTTTCAGGATTTTTCCCAGTCAAGGGCACTATTCACAGCGAATAGGTACCTCTTTCAGGACTTTCTCCACTCAAGGGCTTTATTCACAGCGAATAGGTACCTCTTTCAGGATTTTCTCTGCTCAAGGGCTTTATTCCAGGTGAATAGTACCTGCTTTAACCTTTTTCCCCACTCAAGGGCTTTATTCATGACGAATAACTACCGCAAAACTTAATTTCTCATTAAAAGGTCACTATTCTTAAAGAATTCGACTAACCCTTTCGTCCACCACGTTTTTTCCTTGCTGCTGAAGACTTGTTGTCGTATGATTTTTTCTTTTTCTTGCGTGGTGGTCTTGTGCTCCATTCTCCGTCGTCGAATGAATTATTCACTTCGGTATTGTTGTCGCGTGCCCCACCTTTTTTCGTGGAACGATCATCTCTCCGTCGTCCTTTGCCGGTGCCACCATCATTACCTGCGCTCTTTAACTTTACGATTCGTGGCTTAGAAGATTCATCTTCACTGCGCTTGCGATTATTTTTCATTCCGACTATCTCAAAATCGATGTCATGTTCGTCTTTGTTAACTTTAATTACACGGACGGTAATTTCGTCCCCGATTCGGAAGACGTTGCCTGTTCTCTCCCCAATCATGGCGAAGTGACGTTCGTCGTAACGATAATAATCATCTGTCATATAGCTGACATGGACAAGACCTTCAATTGTATTTGGGAGCTCAACGAACATACCAAAGTTCGTAACAGAGCTAATAATCCCATCAAATTCTTCGCCAATTTTATCTTCCATAAACTCAGCTTTTTTCATTTCATCTGTATCACGTTCAGCATCAACAGCACGGCGTTCACGCTTAGATGTATGATCCGCAATATCAGGAAGTAATGCATTCCACTTTTCACGTGTTGCATCGTCCAGCTTGCCTTCGATTAAATATGTGCGTATTAGGCGATGCACAATTAAATCTGGGTAACGGCGGATTGGTGATGTAAAATGTGTGTAAAAATTCGTCGACAATCCAAAGTGACCGAGACTTTCAGGGTCATATTTTGCTTGTTGCATGGAACGGAGCATGACAGTAGTGATAACCATCTCTTCTGGCTTTCCTTGCACAGCTTCAATAATTTCCTGTAAAGCACGTGGGTGAACAGCATTTGCAGTACCGCGAACGATCAATCCAAAATTTGTAATAAACTCAAAGAAGCGTTGCAATTTATCTTCTTTCGGATCCTCGTGGATACGGTAAATGAACGGCACATCTAACCAATGAAAATGCTCGGCAACTGTTTCGTTTGCGATTAGCATAAATTCTTCGATTATCCGTTCTCCAATGGAACGTTCACGAATGACCACATCTGTTGGTTTCCCGTCGTCATCCACTAGTACTTTAGCTTCTTTAAAATCAAAATCAATTGCGCCACGTTTCATCCGCTTATTTTGCAAAACACCTTGCAGTTCTTCCATTAACTCAAACATTGGTACAAGAGATTCGTACTTATTACGCAACTCTTCGTCTTTTTCAATTAATATTTTATTAACATCAGAGTAGGTCATCCGCTCGGTTGTTTTTATCACACTTTGAAAAATTTCATGGCTGACAACTTCCCCTTGATCGTTTATTTCCATTTCACAGGAAAGTGTAAAACGATCTACTTGTGGATTTAATGAACAAATCCCATTTGATAAGCGATGAGGAATCATCGGAATCACGCGGTCAACTAAATATACACTTGTACCACGCTCATAAGCTTCCTGATCAATAGCTGATCCTTCCTTCACATAGTGACTTACATCTGCGATATGTACACCAAGTTTATAATTTCCATTCTCTAACTTCTTCAACGTTACCGCATCATCAAGGTCTTTTGCATCTGCACCATCAATGGTTACAATGGTTTCGCCCCGTAAATCACGTCGCTTTGGAATATCTGCTTCATCTACCGTCTCCGGAATTTGATTTGCTTCATCTATCACTTCATCTGGAAATGCTAATGGTAAATCATGCTGGTGGATAATCGATAAAATATCCACACCTGGGTCATTTTTGTGCCCAAGAATTTGAACAATTTCTCCTTCAGCGTTTTTACGATCTTCTGGAAAAGTTGTAATGTTGACGACAACTTTATGACCGTCAACCGCCCCCATATCAGCACTCTTTGGAATAAAAATATCATCTGCAATCTTTTTATCATCCGGAATAACGAACCCAAAGCTTTTACTCGCAGAATATGTTCCTACAATTTTTTGAGAACCACGTTGCAGAATTCGCACAACCGCTCCTTCACGACGTGTACCCGAACTTCCAATTGCAACACGAACTAATACACTATCACCATGCATCGCACCATTTTTCTCATGAGGAGGGATGAAGATGTCATCTAAACCTTTTTCCTCTGGAATTAGAAATGCAAAACCTTTCGCATGGCCAGATAATGTCCCTCGAATCAGATTCATCTTCTCCGGAAGACCATAGCGATTGCTGCGAGTTCTAACGACGAGACCTTTCTCTTCCATTTGGACAAGTGTTTTTACAAGATCTTTAAAATCCACGGCATCTGTAATTTCAAATGCTTCTTCTAGTTCTTGTACGGTTAGAGGCTTATATGCTTCTTCCTTCATATAGGACAAAACTTTTTCCTCAAATTCTTTTAGCTTTACGCTCATCTTCGTCCCTCCATTCGACTATACCGACCAATCAAGACTTTCTAAAAATTGATAGATGTCTTCATGTAACTCTTCCTTTTCTGGACCAAGCGTAATAACATGTCCAGAGTTTTCATACCATTTTAATTTTTTCTGAGTAGATTCTGCCTGCTCAAAAATAATATTTGCACTGTCTGTGTTAATCATTTTATCGTGTCTCGCTTGTACAACAAAAAGTGGGGCATATGTCATGTCGACATTATCTCGTACATCAGCCATTAATTGTTGTAGTGCTTTTAAAGTATTCATTGGTGTTTTCCGAAATTCCTGCATTTCTGCTTCTATTTGGTCTTCCTTTTTACCCTCGAATTTCTTGAAGTCGCGAGCATATTCTAGAACTCCTTCAAACATCACTTCTTCACTTTTTATATACATAGGTGCACACATTGGAATTATTCCCTTTACAGGTACAGTGTAACCTAGTTTTAAAGAAAATACCCCGCCTAATGATAATCCAGCAACAGCAATCTCTTCATATCCTTTATCTTTCAGTAAATTGTATCCATCCATCACATCTTGCCACCAATCCTCCGGACCAGTATGGACAAGCTGTTCTGGTGGAACACCATGGCCTTTATAATGTGGTGCATGGCTTGTATATCCCTTTTTCTCTAAAAACCTTCCTAGCATCCTTACGTCTGCACTATTTCCAGTAAAACCGTGTAATAGTAAAACCGCACGTTTGCCAGCCTCAAAGGTAAATGGCTGTGGTAGTTTCATTCTCATATGTATAAAACCTTCCAATCTGTTGTACTAATTATTATTTGTCTATCTTATTTTTATCAAACTATACAAAAACAATCCAGAAATACGTTTATTATGGCTATTGTATTATTTTATATTGAAACCCTCTTTTATTGAAAAATAAAAAACCTGGCCTACTAAAGACCAGGTTTGTCCGTTTGCTTTATGCAGATACCATTGTAACTCCTATTGTTAATAGGAAGAAAAGTACGGATAGCACTACAGTGATACGGTGAAGGATCAAGTCCATTCCTCGTGCTTTTTGCTTTCCGAACAACTGCTCAGCACCACCAGAAATCGCTCCAGAAAGACCAGAACTTTTTCCTGATTGTAATAAAACGACAGCAATAAGTGCAATAGAATCAATAATAAGTAGTGTTAATAATAATGCTTCCATTGAAGTGCCCCCCAAGACGAACATAAAAAGATACTTTAAATGTACCATAAACACGCTATCAGTACAAGCACATTTTAAAAGGGGTAGTTCATTGGAACCACCCCTAAAAAATTACTTGGAAATGTTATAGAATGTTTTTGCTCCAAGGTATTGTGCAGTGTCAGCCAATTGATCTTCGATGCGAAGTAATTGATTGTATTTAGCTACACGGTCTGTACGTGATGGAGCACCAGTCTTGATTTGACCAGCATTTGTAGCAACTGCGATATCCGCAATTGTGCTATCTTCTGTTTCACCAGAACGGTGAGAGATAACTGCAGTGTAACCTGCACGTTTTGCCATTTCAATTGCATCAAATGTTTCTGTTAAAGTACCGATTTGGTTTACTTTAATTAAGATAGAGTTACCAACGCCTTCTTCAATACCGCGAGAAAGCTTTTCAGTGTTTGTAACGAACAAGTCGTCACCTACTAATTGAACGCGATTTCCGATACGCTCTGTTAGAAGCTTGTGTCCAGCCCAGTCATTTTCATCTAGACCATCTTCAATAGAAACGATTGGGAATTTGTTAACTAATTCTTCATACCAAGAAACCATTTCTTCAGAAGTTCTAACAATACCTTCACCTTTTAGGTGGTATTTGCCATCTTCTTTGTTGAACAATTCAGATGAAGCAACGTCCATTGCTAGTTTTACTTCTTCGCCAGGCTTGTAACCAGCTTTTTCGATTGCTGTCATGATTGTTTCAAGAGCTTCTTCATTAGATTTTAAGTTTGGTGCGAAACCACCTTCGTCACCTACAGCAGTGTTAAGACCTTTTTCTTGTAATACTGCTCTTAAGCTGTGGAAGATTTCAGCGCCCATACGTAGTGCTTCTTTGAAGTTTGGAGCACCAACAGGCATAATCATGAATTCTTGGATATCTACGTTGTTATCCGCATGCTCTCCACCATTTACAATGTTCATCATTGGAACTGGTAGTTGTTTTGCATTGAATCCACCTAGGTATTGATATAACTCAAGGCCTAAGAAATCAGCTGCTGCACGAGCTGCTGCCATAGAAACACCAAGAATTGCATTTGCACCTAGTTTTCCTTTGTTGTCTGTACCATCAAGTTCGATTAACGCTTTGTCAATTCCAATTTGATCTGTAACGTCGAAGCCGATAATTTCTTCAGCAATAATATCATTCACGTTGTTTACTGCTTTTTCAACACCTTTTCCAAGGTAACGGCCTTTATCACCATCGCGAAGCTCAACTGCTTCGTATTCACCTGTTGATGCACCACTTGGAACTAGTGCACGACCAAATGCGCCAGACTCTGTATATACTTCTACTTCTACTGTTGGGTTACCACGGGAATCTAATACTTCACGTGCGTATACTTGTGTAATGAATGGCATGTAAAATCTCTCCTTTTATTTAAAAATTTATTTTTCAATCAATGTGCTACCTGTCATTGCTTCAGGTTTTTCAAGTCCTAATAAGTCTAACATGGTTGGTGCTAAGTCTGCTAAGATTCCGCCATCTCTAACTGTAACACCTTGTTTCGTTACAATTACAGGAACTGGGTTAGTCGTATGAGCAGTCATTGGTGCACCATCTAATGTAACAACTTCATCTGAGTTACCATGGTCTGCTGTAATAATAGCTGATCCACCTTTTGATAGAATCAAGTCTACTACTTTTCCAAGGCACTCATCTACTGCTTCAATAGCTTTTATCGTTGGCTCTAGCATACCTGAATGACCAACCATATCAGGATTTGCAAAGTTTAAGATAATCGCATCAGTAGTTTCGTTTTCAATTTGCTCACAAAGTGCTTCCGTTACTTCATAAGCACTCATTTCTGGTTTTAAATCATAAGTCGCAACTTTTGGTGAATCGATTAAGATTCTATTTTCACCCGGGAATGTTTCTTCACGTCCACCACTCATAAAGAAGGTAACATGAGGATATTTTTCTGTTTCAGCAATTCTAATCTGTGATAAACCGTTCTCTGAAATCACTTGGCCAAGTGTTTGATCTAGGTTCACTGTTTTAAAAGCAACGTACCCATTAACAGATTCAGAGAAATGAGTCATACATACGAAATAAAGATTTTTTGGCATATTTGGTCCGCGGTCAAAGCCTAAAAACTCTTCATTTGTAAATACATTTGAAATTTGAATTGCACGGTCAGGTCTGAAGTTATAGAAAATAACTGCATCCTCATCATCTACAGTAGCAACTGGCTTCCCATCTGCATCTGTCATCACAGATGGAATCGCAAACTCATCAAAAATTCCGTGATCATAAGAATCTTTGATCATCTCTAATGGATCAGAATATACTGGTCCTTCTCCATAAGCCATTGCACGGTAAGCTTTTTCTACACGATCCCAACGCTTGTCTCTATCCATGGAATAAAAGCGCCCTGAAATCGTAGCAATTTTACCTACACCGTATTCAGCAATCTTTTCTTGAGTTGCTTTAATATATTTTTCAGCGGTTTTTGGTCCAACATCACGGCCGTCTAAAAATGCATGGATGTATACATCTTTTACATCTTGATCCGCAGCTAATTTTAGCAAAGCAAAAAGATGTTCAATATGACTGTGTACGCCGCCATCTGAAAGTAGACCGAATAAATGAAGCTTTTTGCCGTTTTTCTTCACATGATTAATTGCTTCTTGGAATGTATCATTTTTTACAAATTCTCCATTCCGAATCGCAAGGTTTACACGTGTTAAACTTTGATAAACAATTCTTCCTGCACCGATATTTAAGTGACCTACTTCGGAATTCCCCATTTGTCCTTCCGGAAGGCCAACAGCTTCACCACTAGCAGTGAGCTGATTATGAGGGAATGTATTCCAATAACGATCAAAATTCGGTTTGTTTGCTTGAGCTACTGCATTACCCATTGTTTCTGTACGGCAACCGAAACCATCTAGAATAATGAGTGCAACTGGTGCTTTCTTACTCATTGCCACTTGCCTCCAATAATTGAAGGAAAGAAGCAGCTTCTAGACTTGCACCACCAACAAGTGCTCCATCAATATCTGGTTGATTCATATATTCTTTAATGTTTTCAGGTTTTACACTACCACCATATTGGATTCTAATCGCATCTGCAGCTGCTTTAGAGAATAATTTTTCCACTACTTGGCGGATATGTGCGCAAACTTCATTTGCATCTTCTGCTGTAGAAGATTTACCTGTTCCAATTGCCCAAATTGGTTCATAAGCAATAACAGTTTCTTTTACTTGCTCTTCAGTTAAACCTTGAAGTGCTTTTTCCACTTGAGTGCCTACAAGTTGCGTAGTTTCATTATTTTCACGTTGTTCTAATGTTTCCCCTACACAAACAATTGGTGTTAAACCATGTTTGAAAGCAGCGTGTGTTTTTTGGTTAACTGTCTCATCCGTTTCAGCAAACATTTCACGACGCTCAGAATGACCTAGAATAACGTAAGAAACACCAAGATCTTTTAAAGCAACCGGGCTAACCTCACCAGTAAATGCACCATTTTCTTCAAAATGCATATTTTGAGCACCTATTTTTACATCAGTATTAGCAACAGCATCAACTAATTGACCTAAAAATAAAGCTGGTGAACAAATAACTGCATCTACTTTATCTTGTGAAGGAACTGCTCCTTTTACTTCATTTGCAAAATCGAGTGATTCCTGTAATGTTTTATTCATTTTCCAGTTACCGGCAATAATCGGTTTTCTCATACGATTTCATCCTTCCATAACAGAGAACGCATAAAGCGTCCTTATTTTAAAACTTATTTATCATCAAGTGCCGCAACGCCAGGTAATGTTTTACCTTCCATAAACTCTAGAGAAGCACCGCCACCTGTAGAAATATGACTCATCTTTTCTGCAAGACCAAACTTTTCTACTGCTGCTGCTGAATCTCCGCCCCCGATAATCGAATATGTATCCGTTGCTTCAGCAAGGGCTGTTGCTACTGCTTTCGTTCCATTCGCAAACGCATCTATTTCAAATACTCCCATAGGTCCATTCCAAATAACTAGTTTTGAGCTTTGGATAACATCGCGATATGCTTCACGTGTTTTCGGTCCAATATCAAGCGCTTCCCAATCCGCAGGAATTTCTTCAATAGATACTACTTTTGTATTGGCGTCATTAGAGAAGTCGTCTGCTACAATTACATCTTGTGGCATATAGAAGTTTACACCTTTTTCTTTTGCTTTAGCGAGGAATGATTGTGCAAGCTCCATTTTGTCTTCTTCTAATAGAGATTTACCAATTTCATGACCTTGTGATTTGATAAATGTATAAGCAAGACCACCACCGATAATGAGGTTGTCCACTTTATCAAGTAAATGTTCGATAACACCGATTTTATCTTTAACTTTTGCTCCACCAATAATAGCTGTGAAAGGTCTTTCTGGATTAGATAGTGCTTTACCAAGAACTTCAAGCTCTTTATCCATTAAGAATCCAGCTGCTGATGGTAAGTACTTAGCGATACCTTCTGTTGAAGCATGTGCACGGTGAGCTGCACCAAATGCATCATTTACATATACATCTGCAAGTTCAGCAAAAGCTTTTGCTAATTCAGGATCATTCTTTTCTTCTCCAGGATAGAAACGAACATTTTCAAGTAAAAGAATGTCCCCTTCATTTAATTCAGCAATTTGTGCTTTTACACTTTCACCATGAGCTTCGTCAGCCTTCTTTACATCCTTACCGATTAACTCAGCTAAACGATTTGCTACAGGTGTTAATCTTAACTCTTCTTTCACTTCACCTTTAGGGCGTCCAAGATGACTTGCTAAAATAACAATAGCACCTTGTTCAGATAAGTATTGAATAGTTGGCAATGCTGCACGGATTCTTGTGTCATCTGTTACATTACCATCTTCCATTGGAACGTTGAAATCAACGCGGCAAAATACACGTTTCCCTTTTAGTTCAATATCTTTGATTGACTTTTTGTTCATGGTGCCTGCCTCCTCTTTGGTCATACAGAAACAATGAAACTTATTATTTCTGTTTATTTACACAAATAAAAGGAGGGGGATTGTTCCCCGCTCCCCGTCACACTGTTATTATAGTTATCACTGCAAAATTTATCCGATTACCGATCAAAAAATGCTCGGTTCAGATTATCTTACAGTCCTTGTTTTGCAATGTATGCAGCAAGGTCTACTACGCGGTTAGAGTATCCAGTTTCATTGTCATACCAAGAAAGAACTTTTACCATGTTGCCTTCCATTACCATAGTAGATAATGCATCAATTGTAGAAGAGTGAGTATCGCCATTGTAGTCAGTTGATACAAGTGGCTCTTCAGTATAAGCTAAAATACCTTTTAATTCGCCTTCAGCTGCTGCTTGAAGAGCTGCATTTACTTCTTCTGCAGTAACATCTTTTTCAAGTTCAGCAACAAGGTCTACTACAGATACGTTTGGAGTAGGAACACGCATTGCCATACCGTTTAATTTTCCTTTTAATTCAGGAAGTACAAGTGCAACTGCTTTAGCTGCTCCTGTTGAAGTAGGAATAATGTTTTCAGCTGCTGCGCGAGCACGACGGTAATCTTTATGTGGTAAATCTAAAATTTGTTGATCATTTGTGTACGCGTGAACTGTTGTCATCATTCCGCGCTTAATACCAAATTTGTCATTAAGTACTTTTGCAAATGGAGCAAGACAGTTAGTTGTACAAGATGCGTTAGAAAGAACATGATGACTTGCAGCATCATATTTATCTTCGTTAACACCCATAACGATTGTGATATCTTCACCGTTTGCAGGTGCAGAAATGATTACTTTTTTAGCTCCAGCTTCGATGTGTTTTGCAGCATCATCGCGTTTTGTGAAACGACCAGTAGATTCAACAACGATATCTACGCCTAGATCGCCCCATCCAAGTTGAGCTGGGTCACGTTCAGCAAGAACCTTAATTTTTTGATCTCCTACAACAATTGTATCACCGTCAACAGAAACCTTTTGATCTAGTTTACCGTGAACAGTGTCATGTTGTAATAAGTGTGCAAGCATATTAGCATCTGTTAAGTCGTTAACAGCTACAATTTCAACTTCAGGATTGTTTAGTGCTGCACGGAAAACATTTCTCCCGATTCTTCCAAAACCATTAATACCAACTTTTACTGCCATGTTAATATCCTCCTTTAATTTGAAACATTAAAATTAAAATCTATATTTAAAAGGATACATCTAGGATGCGCCTTTTAAAAACTCTTTAGCTGCGCCTTCGTCTGTAATTAGGATTGTTTTAGTTGGGGCACTTTTTAAATAGGACTTAATAGCTTTTGCTTTTGATTTTCCACCAGCAGCAGCAATCACATAGCGTTTACTTTCTAAGTCTTCTATCTGCATGCCAATAGTAGGTACCTTATGTACTATTTCCCCATTTTCGTTAAAATAGTATCCAAATGCTTCACCAACTGCATTTTCTTCTACTATTATTTTCATGACAGATTCTTCTGTTCTTCTTCGTTGTGCCATTGTAATAGCATCCCCAATTCCATGAAGAACTATCGAAGAAGAATTAATAATATCTAATACTTCTGTGATAGTTGGTTCTTTCAATAGGGATTCATATGCTTCTCGACCAACTTGATCAGGTACATATAGAACTCGATGTGTTCCGCCTGTTTTTTCGGCCATTGTTGCACAGATAACATTTGCTTGGTTTTTCACATCTTCACCGATACCACCACGAGCAGGAACGAACAGCATTTTCCTACCTTCACCCATTTTCCTCGTTAGCATTTGTGCTGTACATGCCATTGTTGTACCACCAGTAACGGCAATTATATTTTCTTTCCCTAGACAACTAGCGAGCATGTCGGCACACGCTTTTCCAATTTCCTCTTTCACGAAATTGGTCTCGTCACTGTCTCCAGGTACAATAATTACCTTTTGGATACCGAGAATCTCAGTTAATTGTTCCTCGATTAAATTGATACCGGAAATTTCCCGCATCATTTCTTCGAGTTCAATTAGTAGTTTTTTACCTTTTGCTGTTACGATCATTCCGATGGTTTTAGCATCGATTAACTTCTGCGTTTTTAAAAATTCTGCTTCGCTTCTTAGAACTCGTTCTGTCATCCCTAGCATTTCTGCTAAGGTTCGGCGCCCGACAGGCTCTGTCATATTTATGGAGCGAAGGATTTGATAACGCTTCTGCATCTGCTTTAGCATATCAGGCACAAGGTAAGATTGCATCTTTATTAATTTGTGCATTTTATTGCTCCTTTAAAACTGTTGGTCGCTATGTGTCCCAGTAAGCCATATTATGTCCCATAGTCATAAAAAAATTTACCAACTGACATTTATTTTAGCACTAATGTCGATAATTATCAATTTATTCCTTTTTTAAATCTTTCTTCTATTGTAAATGGGTCAATGATGCCATATTGAATAAGCTCTCCATTCATTTCGACCACTGGGATCATTAAACCATATTTTTCTGTCCATTCATCCTTTTCTTCAATGTTTCTTTCATCAATGGTTAATGCAGGATATTCTTTTTTCAATTCAAGTAAAACTAATTTCGCATCCTGACAAAGTGGACATTGATCTCGAGTATAGAAAGTTATTTCCATCTTAAAACACTCCTGAATATATTTGTATATTGATTAGTTCTAATCTTGACAGTTGATTTCCGCTGTAGGGGCTCGAATCAGAACATGTGCTTGTCGCCGATTAGTAGGCGCCTAACACTTTTCTACGCCCGCGGAAAGCGATAAAAATGAATTACTTTATTGAAGAAAAATACACATCTAGAGTATATAAATCAATAAAAAAATCCGCTCCATATTGATTATAAATTATGCAAAGCGTATTGTCTTACAGATTGCATCAATTAATTTCTTTTTGTCTTTTAAGCAAAAATACTTTCCTTTTGATTTCAAGGAATTTTATAATCATTTAAAACAATGAGGATTAAGAAAACATACTTTTGAATAACATGTATTACTAAGGGTAAAAAAAGAAGGACACTCATAAAGTGTTGATAAAATCAACCTTTACAAATGTCCTTCCATTATTTAATAATTAGATTTATATACGCCCTCGGAGGGAATCGAACCCCCATTACAAGAACCGGAATCTTGCGTGTTATCCGTTACACTACGAGGGCAAGATTTGGAACCGTACGATAAATGATTATATGCTAAAAAAATATCCTTTGCAAGTAGATAAAAGTTTAAAATTCGCGAATTTGGATATTATGTTTTATATAAATGCTACTCATTTGACCTTTACTGACCATTATTGTATGATGTATTTACATAAGTTTTATTAACATTTCATCCATAATAGGTCAATACCTAATAAAAGGAGGAGAAAGAATGAATTTAATTCCTACAGTTATTGAACAAACAAACCGCGGAGAACGTGCATATGACATTTATTCTCGTTTATTAAAAGATCGTATTATTATGCTTGGTAGTGCAATCGATGATAATGTTGCAAACTCCATCGTTGCCCAACTACTTTTCCTAGAAGCAGAAAACCCTGAAAAAGATATTTCCATTTATATTAATAGCCCTGGTGGAAGTATCACTGCTGGAATGGCAATATATGATACAATGCAATTTATTAAACCTAATGTACAAACAATTTGTATCGGGATGGCTGCATCAATGGGAGCATTCCTACTAGCTGCTGGTACAGAAGGTAAACGTTTTGCACTTCCTAACAGTGAAGTAATGATTCACCAACCACTAGGAGGAGCTCAAGGTCAAGCAACAGAAATTGAAATTGCTGCAAAACGCATTCTTTTCTTACGCGAGAAATTAAATAAAATCCTTGCAGAACGTACTGGTCAACCATTAGAAGTAATCGAGCGCGATACAGATCGTGATAACTTTATGACTGCTGAAAAAGCACTCGAATACGGTTTAATTGACCACATTTTACACCGTAACGATATTAAAAAATAATATATAATCTAAGAAACAGGTGGAGAATATGATGTATATTCTCCACCTGTTTTTATTTAGACAAACTCCATCTTTTCTAGTGTCCGATTTGTTGGAATTGGATATGATGCAGATTTGCAAAAATACCGCCTTTTTCAACTAGTTCCTCATATGTGCCATCTTCCGCAATTCCATCTTCTGTTACGACAATAACACGATCGGCATCACGAATGGTTGCTAATCGGTGTGCAATAATTAATGTTGTCCGATTTTCTGCAAGCTCATTTAGTGCTTGTTGTATGATTTTCTCTGTTTCCGTATCGAGAGCCGAAGTTGCCTCATCCAAGATTAAGATTGGTGGGTTCTTTAAAAACATCCTTGCGATGGCTAATCTTTGTTTTTGACCACCTGAGAGTTTTAAACCACGTTCTCCTATTTGCGTTTCATATCCATCTGGGAGTGACGCAATAAAGTCTTGTAAGTGAGCTTTTCTAGCAGCCACGTAAATTTCACTATCCGTAGCATCTAGTTTCCCATATGCAATATTTTCACGTATTGTTCCGGTAAATAAAAATACATCCTGCTGAACAATTCCTATTTGTGAACGTAGTGAATGTGTCGTCATATCACGAATGTCAATACCGTCAATCATAATTGCCCCTTTGTCCACATCATAGAAACGTGGGATTAAAGAACAAATGGTTGTTTTACCAGCTCCTGAAGGTCCAACGAAAGCAACTGTTTCTCCAGGACGAATGGCTAAGTCAATCCCCTGAAGGACTTCCTTATGTTCATCATACTTGAAGTGCACATCATCAAATATAATATTACCATGTAAGCTTTCTACTTCTACTGCATCAGGGCGGTTTTTAATTTCGGGCTCTTGATTGATTAAATCAAGAAATCTCTTAAACCCAGCCATTCCTTTCGGATAAAGCTCCAGTAGAGCACTAATTTTATCCACAGGCTTAATTAATACATTTACAAATAATATAAAACTAACAAATTCTCCATATGACAAATTGCGATTAAAACTAAACCATGCACCTACTACTAAAATGACAAGTGTTACAAGTCTAGTCATCATGTATATACTCGAATGTGTTCCTGCCATTACTTTATAAGCCTTCAGCTTCGCTAGACGAAAGCTACCATTATCTACTTTAAAACGATTAATTTCAAATTCTTCATTAGTAAAAGATTGCACTACTCGTGCACCTGATACACTATCCTCTACTCTTGCATTAACGTCTGCTATTTTACTATACATGTTCTTCCAAGCTTGGTTCATTTTTATATTACAATAGGCAACTAACCAACATAAGAATGGCACCATAATTACTGCAATAACAGCAAGTTCTGGATTAATCTGAAACATGATAGCGAACGCACCGAAGAATGTCATGATAGCAATGAAAAAATCCTCTGGACCATGATGAGCTAACTCTCCGATATCGAATAAATCATTTGTAACGCGACTCATTACATGTCCCGTTTTTGTATTATCAAAGAAACGGAATGATTGCCTTTGGACATGTGTGAATAATTGTTCCCTCATATCAGTTTCAATATTAATTCCGAGTTTATGACCTAAATAACTAACGATAAATTGTAGAACTGTACTTAAAATATAAACGAGTAATAATAAAGCACCTACTGTTAAAATTTGATTCCAATCCCCACTAGGTAATAACTGATCAATAAACCATTGAACAGCTACTGGAAAAGCTAACTCTAGTATTGCGACTACAACCGCACTAGTGAAATCAATAATAAATAATCGTTTATGCGGTTTATAATAAGAGAAGAATTTTCTAAGCATGAAGATGTACCCCTTTTTGTCTAAAAACCGAAAAAAGAGTGCTAAATGATATTCATTTAACACTCTTAAGTTTTTTAATTCTCATTTTCTATTAATTTGGATAATGCAGCAATTGCTTCTTCTTCATCTTCCCCATCAGCAGAAAGATTTATTACAGTCTCTGGTCCAATTGCTAGACTCATTAAGCCCATGATACTTTTAGCATTTACCTTTCTTCCATCTCTTTCTAAGAAGATTTCAGAAGAATAACGACTTGCCTCCTGTACGAAAATAGATGCTGCTCTTGCTTGCAATCCTGCTTTTAATTTAACCTCAATACTTTTTTCAACCAAAACTCCCACTCCCTTATGAAATTATATTTTTTTCTCCCTCGCCTCTGCGAATCTTGTCTGCAATTTCATCAATTTTGCGTAGACGATGGTTAATACCAGATTTACTTATAGGTCCACTTGAAACCATCTCGCCAAGTTCCTTTAAAGTCACATCTTGATGTTCAACACGGAGAATAGCAATTTCACGTAGTTTTTCTGGTAATACTTCTAAGCCAGCAACCTTTTCAATATAGCGAATGTTTTCTACTTGGCGAAGTGCTGCACCTATTGTTTTATTTAAGTTGGCAGTTTCACAATTAACAAGGCGATTGACAGAATTTCTCATATCCCTAACTATTCTTACGTCTTCAAAGCGAAGTAGTGCATTATGCGCTCCTATTATATTGAGAAATTCCGTTATTTTCTCAGCTTCTTTCAAATATGTGATGTAGCCATTCTTTCTTTCTAATGTTTTACTGTTTAAACCAAAGTCGTTCATATGTTCACATAATGAATCATTATGCTCTTTATATAAAGAGAAAATCTCGAGATGATAGGAGGATGTTTCCGGATTATTAACAGAACCACCTGCTAAAAAGGCTCCACGTAAATAGGAGCGTTTACAGCATTTTTTCTTTATTAAGCTTTCTTCAATATTATGAATGAAAGTGAAGCCCTCGCCTAAAATTTTCAATTCCCTTAATATATTTTCTGCGTTCTCTTTTAACCTTACAATATACACATTATTTTTCTTGAGACGCATTTTCTTTCTTACAAGTAATTCTACATTTACTGCAAATAGTTTTTTTATCAATATATAAATACGTCGTGCAATCGCTGCATTTTCCGTTTGAATATTTACGATTAACAATCGATTGGAAAATGACAGCGATCCATTCATTCTAATTAGAGCTGAAAGTTCAGCTTTTGCACAACAATCTTTTGTTTCTAGAGTTGTAAGTTCCTTCTTAGTCTCTGAAGCAAACGACATCCCTTTCACCCCCTATCCTTTTTACAAAGGTTCATTCTCTAAGTCTTATTGCTTAGGTAAAAGTGAATATAGTATATTAGCTACTTTATCTGTGTCATGTCTAATTAGGCCACCATCATAGCTAATAATTTGATCTGGAATTACTTCTAATCCTAAATCAAGTAAACGTTCTATATCATAGCGAACTGGCTGTGCCATTTCTTCTTTATAACGATTTTCTATATCTTCAGGTACTGTTTCATTGTTTACGAGTGCTATATCGATGAAACGGCGATTCATATGGTCATTCAATGCTTCCACATGATTACTTGCCGTGTATCCAAGTGTTTCACCTGGTTGAGTCATTAAATTGCAAATATATACTTTTTTTGCTTTCGATTTACACACTTCCTCCCCAATTCCAGGGACGAGTAGATTAGGCAGAATACTTGTATATAAGCTTCCTGGTCCGATGACAATTAAATCTGCTTCTCGGATGGCGCGAATTGATTCCGGTAAAGGTGTGATATCATCTGGTGTTAAAAAAACACGCTTAATTTTCTTTCCCGCTTCTGGAATTTTCGATTCCCCTTGCACAATTGTACCATCTTCCATTTCTGCATGGAGCACAACACTTTGATTTGCAGCAGGTAGAACCTTTCCATGTACATTTAGTACTCTGCTCATTTCTTGTACAGCATGAACAAAGTCACCTGTAATAGAAGTAAGTGCAGCAATTATTAAATTGCCTAAAGAATGTCCCGCTAATTCATTTGCTGTTTTAAAGCGATGTTGGAACATTTCTTCTACTAGTGGTTCGACATCAGAAAGCGCAGCTAGTACATTTCTAATGTCACCTGGGGGTGGAATTTCCATTTCATTTCTTAGTCTTCCTGAGCTTCCACCATCATCTGCTACTGTTACAATAGCGGATAAATCAACGTATAGTTTTTTTAACCCGCGTAGAAGTACAGGAAGACCTGTGCCACCACCTATAACCACTATCTTGGGCTTATTTAATTGCTTCATTTAGCCAAGTCCTTTCTATTCTGAATATCTCGATGCGTAACTTGTGTATGGTAGTCATTCTCAAAGAACTTTGCGAAATACTCTGCAAGTGCTACGGATCGATGTTGACCACCAGTACAGCCAATAGCAATTACAAGCTGACTTTTTCCTTCCCGCTTATAATGAGGAAGCATAAAAGATAGTAAATCTGTTGTTTTTGCAAGGAATTTTTGCGTGTCATTCCATTTTAAAACATAGCTTGAAACGTCTTCTTCTAAACCAGTTTTCGGTTTTAAATGCTCTATATAATGTGGATTAGGTAAAAAGCGAACATCAAATACAAGGTCAGCATCAATTGGTATTCCATGTTTAAAGCCAAAGGACATTACATTCACTGTAAAAACAGTTTGTTTATTTACAGCGAATTCGGATATGATTTTTTCGCGTAATTCCTTCGGTTTCATATTAGATGTGTTATATATTGTTTGTGCACGACCTTTTAAGTCACTTAACAAATTTCTTTCTTGCTTTATTCCCTCGAGTGGTAGGTTCGCAGGTGCAAGTGGATGTGAACGTCTAGTTTCTTTATATCTTCGAACCAATGCGGCATCATCCGCATCAAGGAATAGAATTTGTGGAGTAACCCATGTAGACTCAGATAATTCATCTAGCACAAGTAATAATGTATCGAAGAATTCTCGACCTCTTAGATCCATTACAAGCGCTACTTTATTCATTTTATTACCGGATTCTTTCATTAATTCTAGGAATTTCGGCATGAGCGCTGGTGGCAAATTATCCACACAAAAGAAGCCAAGGTCCTCAAAACTATGAATTGCCACAGTTTTTCCAGCTCCAGACATTCCCGTAATTATTACTAATTGTATTTCATCTGCTGTCACTGCGTTCATTTCTCCCACTCCAATTCAGTAAGTCGAATGTTTTACTTATGTCTATTATACAATTTATATGAAGCAAATAACAGTTCTTTACCAATAAAAGCGGAAGGCGCCTCTAACCCGTAGGAAGACAAAAAAAGAGCACGAGCATAGCCCGTGCTTTAGAAGGGATATTGTATAAAAAGGGGGTCAATATCTCATATATATAATGTACCCTAAAATCATTTCACTACTGTTACAATACTATTAAGACCTGATTACTTTTTTGTAAGTATTACGTTAAACGGTTGCCAACTTTTCTTTTAATTCTTCTACATACAGTTGAGCACTTTGCGCTGCAATACTTCCATCACCAGTCGCTGTAACAATTTGACGTAATAATTTTTCTCTTACGTCTCCTGCTGCAAAAATTCCTGGGATTTTTGTTTCCATTACTTCATTTGTTTCAATATACCCTGCTTCATTTGTAATTCCTAAGTTTTCAAATGGCGCAGTCAGTGGATCCATACCGATATATACAAATACTCCATCAGTCTTGAATTCTTTTTCTTCACCATTTTCTGTAGAAACAAGCGTTACAGAGCCAACTTTACCATTTTCCCCATTAATTTCTTTTACCGTATGGTTCCAAATAAAATCTACCTTTTCGTTTGCAAATGCACGATCTTGAAGAATTTTTTGAGCACGTAATTCATCACGACGATGAACAATAGTAACTTTGTTCGCAAATCTTGTAAGGAATGTACCTTCCTCAACAGCGGAATCCCCGCCACCAACAACGACTAAGTCTTTGCCTTTAAAGAAAGCACCATCACAGACTGCACAATAGGATACACCGCGTCCACCTAATTCTGATTCTCCTGGAACACCTAATTTACGGTATTCCGCACCAGTTGTAATGATGATTGCACGAGTTTTATATTCTTTATTCCCAGCTTTTACAATTTTATATTCTTCACCATTAATGACTTCTTTAATATCGCCATAAGCATACTCTGCTCCAAACTTCTTCGCATGCTCAAACATTTTTGTAGATAAATCTGGTCCAAGAATGTTATCGAAGCCTGGATAATTTTCTATATCTTCTGTATTCGCCATTTGTCCACCTGGAATACCACGTTCAATCATCAAAGTTGATAAATCAGCACGTGATGTATAAACAGCAGCAGTCATACCAGCAGGACCGGCGCCAATAATAATAACATCATAAATTTTATCTTCAGACATAGTTGTTACACTCCTTATTGCAAGCCAATGTTTGCAGTTTTCATCTTATCATTATCCTATAAGACAACTGCTCCATAAGTCCATGTTTTTGCTCATACCAAGTGAACTTCTAGTAATTGGATGTATTTCCTCAATGTAGATGGCGAAATAGCATATTCTTCTGCAATTGTCTTTTGTGTTTTCTTATTATTTCTGTGTTTTAGCCAAATATACTCTACCGCTGCAGCAATTCCTAGCGTATTACGTAAAGTCTCTTCAGCTTTCATACAACTAATAAAGATGGAAAACCAAGATAGTAGTAAATTGCGAGATAAATATCCTTTATCCTTATATTTTTCATACAAGATTAGGGCCACTTCATGACAACGATTTATATCGCCTTCAGGATCTACTTTATCTTTATTTCCAGTTTGAAGCACAATCGCTAAATATATTTTTTCTGTTAATGAAAATTCATCTATTTGTTTAAAATCAGCATGTGTGATTAATTCTTGTTTGCGATTCGAAATTGCAATCATAAATATGCCGTACAACCGTTCTTCTAAACGATCACTTCTTAGCATTTTCATAATCGAGGAATCCCCATCACTTGTCCGCGGATCCTGTTTCGTAATCTCGTTCCATGGCTCCATTTTTTCATAATCAGGATTCAAATTGGCAAGATCTTTCCACGCCTGCTGAGCAACTTTTTCATTTCCTGTAAAATAGGCTGACTTAGCAAGCCAATAATAAAAACCAGGATCCCCGTGGAAGCCCTGTTTTTGAATTTGACGTAACCAATAGTACGCTTGTTCATACTTACCAGTTAATGCAAAGGTTGCACCTAATTTATATCTATGTTCTAGTAATATTGGTTGCACTTTTTCAAGAGCTGTAAGCAATTCTTTTAGTTTTTCCGTTTCATGTTCATAGAAAAGAAAAACCGCTAAATTACAAAGTGCATGTAAATTGCCAGGGTTATTCTCAAATACTTTTTCTAAAACCCCTGTAGCTTTTCCCGTATCCCCTTCATAAAAGTACGCTAAAGCTAAATTATTATGGGCTGGCCAAAATTCAGGATAATCAATAACTGCCTGCTCCAACATTTCAACTGCTTTGTTAAATTCACCTGTCTCTAAAAGAAGTCTCGCTTCATCTAGTCTGTTAATAATTTCATCTTGCTTCTCAAGAACCTCGATGTTTTCATCATCAAATCCGATTAGACTCATCAGTTCTTCCGCATCTTCAGCAAATTCTCCAACTGTATCATTCTCTAAGTAAAGCTGAGCATGCTTATAGCTTTCTGTAAACATACCTAAATGAGCGAAGTTGTTAGCAATGAAATAATGACACTCGGTCATTCTTGCATCTAATTCTTCAAGGACTGTAAATAACAACCTATTAGATTCCTCATACTCTTCTGCTTCTGTATATACAATAGCGAGTTGACAAGCAATCATTGGCTCATAAGGCTCTAGTTCCCAAGCCCTTTTTAAATATTTCTTCGCTTTGTTTATATCATAGCGGTCATATGCTTTTAAGCCTTTATTAAAATAATATTCACCTGTTGGTATAAACGGGAGAATTTTTGCTTTCTCAGCGTGTGCTTTCGAGTCTTTAAACATGCAGATCCTCCGTTGTTATATTCCTATGTCGCTTTTTGTAGTATAACATATTATATGTGCTGTTTTAAACCACGTTAACGACTATAAATGCTGGAAAAATTAATTCCAAGCCCTTTTCTTTGTCATATTAAAAACCTGATGCATGGACGCATCAGGTGTCATCTTCATTACTTCCATATATAAAATCATCTTTCCAACGAGCAGCTAATTCTTCCTTTGTATAAATAATCTTCATTGGGTTTCCCCCAACAAAGGCTCCTTCAGGAACATCTTTATGAACAAGGGTCCCAGCAGAAACAATGGCATTGTCGCCAATGTTAACTCCGGGCAAAATGGTAGAATTAGCTCCTATCATCACACCACTACCTATCTCTACATTACCTAGACGGTATTCTTTAATTAAATACTCATGAGCTAAAATAGTAGTATTATAGCCTATCACTGTATTTGTGCCAACTGAAATTTTCTCAGGGAACATAACATCGAGCATCACCATTAATGCAAATGATGTTTGATCTCCAACCTTCATTTTTAAGAAAACTCGATACAACCAATTTTTCACACGTAAGAAAGGTGTGTATCTAGCAATTTGAATAACGAGGAAATTACGGACTACCTTCCAGAACGGCACTGTTTTATACACGTGCCAAAGAGAATTTGCACCTGTTACTGGAAATCGTTCCGTTCTTCTCATTGAGGAGTTACCTCTACAATATCAAGAAGTTCAGACATATTTTCAATAATATAATCTGGGTCAAATTGTTCTAAATACTCTCTTCCTTTTAATGACCACGCAACACCACAAGTATATGTACCAGCGTTTTTTCCACCATCAATATCATGGTGGTTATCGCCTATCATGATTGCTTCACCAGGTTCTGATTCTAGTTGAGATAGGGCTTTAATCAATGGCTCTGGATGTGGCTTTGGATTCTCTACTTCATCCAAAGAAATGACGACATCGAAAAACTGATCCAAATTAGTAAGTTTGAGCCCTTTCATCACGGTACTTCCAACTTTTGTTGATACGATTGCTAATTTATAGCCATTCTCGTGTAGTGTCCTTATCGTTTCAAAGACACCATTGAATTCTTTTACTAATAAATCATGTTTTTCCAGATTATACTTTCGGTATACCGAAATCATTTCCTCTGCTTTTTCAGGATTTATCCCCATGAAAACATCATGTAATGTTGGTCCCATAAATGGCAACACATCATTTCTAGTATATTGACCCGGATAATATTGTTCCAGTGTATGTAGATACGAAGAAACAATTAGTTCATTTGTATCAATCAAGGTTCCGTCGAGATCAAATAATAATGTGGTAATTTTCTTCATTAAGAAACTTCCTTTCTGCTGTCCAATCTGGGATGCTTATATTTTTACTTTTCGTAGTAGCGTTTATTAGCTAAACCGGACATTCTTCTATATACCCATATGATTATCGCAATAATGACAAGTGATACAGAGAATACTACAGCAAATTTCAAATCACCTAACATTAAGCTATCTGTACGCATGCTTTCTATAAAAGCTCGTCCAATGGAATACCAAATCACATAACTTAAGAATATTTCTCCCCTGCGAAGATTTACTTTACGTAACAATATTAAAATAACAAAGCCGATGATATTCCAAATGGATTCATATAAAAAAGTAGGGTGATAATACACTCCCTGAATATACATCTGGTCGATAATAAATTGTGGTAAGTGTAAGCTTTCTAAAAATGCTCTAGATACCTCACCACCATGTGCTTCTTGATTGATAAAGTTTCCCCAACGACCTATAGCTTGTCCAAGAATAATACTTGGCGCCGCAATATCTGCTAATTTCCAAAAGGATATGCCTTTCTTTCTAGTAAACACAATCGCTGTAATAACTGCACCAATTAACGCACCATGGATTGCAATTCCACCTTCCCAGATTTTAATAATATCACCTGGGTTTTGAGAATAGTAATCCCATTTAAATATAACGTAATAAATTCTTGCCGAAATAATCGAAATAGGAATTGCCCATATTAACAAGTCGGTAAATGTATCTTTATGTAAACCGTGTTTATCACTCTCTCTAATTGCTAAAAAAAGGGCTAATCCAATTCCAACTCCAATTATTATCCCATACCAATGGACTGGTATTGGTCCTAAATTAAAGGCAACCGGATTTATCGGTTCTATATTCATAAATTCCCCTCCCATATAAATAACTAATCTAGATTATTTTCACCGCTTATCACTTGTGTTAATCGCTCCGTAAATTGTTGAGCTGCATTTACACCTAATCTTTTCAATCGATAATTCATTGCTGCTACTTCAATAATTACTGCTAAGTTTCGCCCAGGTCGTACCGGAATCGTTAATTTCGTAATTTCGGTGTTAATTATTTTTATTTTTTCTTCGTCTAAGCCGACGCGATCATAATGTTTATGATCATCCCATAGCTCTAAATGAATGGATAGTGATATTTTCTTACTTGGTCTAACAGCACCCGCTCCAAATAATGTCATGACGTTAATAATACCTAAACCACGAATCTCTAACAATTGCTCCAATAATTCTGGTGCTGTTCCAATTAATACTTCTTCATCTTCTTCACGAATTTCTACACAATCATCGGCAACCAACTGGTGACCACGTTCAACTAAAGCAAGAGCAGTTTCACTTTTACCAACACCACTTTGGCCAGTAATAAGTACACCAACCCCATATATATCAACGAGTACTCCGTGAACAGCAGTAGATGGAGCTAGTCTACTCTCTAAATAGTTGGTTAATTTACTAGAAAAACGAGTAGTTTTCATATTTGTTCTCATAAGTGGAACACTATGCTTCTCTGCAGCAATCAAAAGCTCTTCTGGAATATCTAAACCTCTAGAGATAATGATACCTGGTGTTGCTGGATCACATAGTTTTTCCATTCGTTCCATTCTTTCTGTATCCGTTAAACGTCCACAAAAATCTATCTCCGTTCTACCTAGCAATTGGACTCTCTCCGCAGGATAGTAGTTAAAAAATCCTGCTAACTCTAGGGCCGGTCTTGATATATCTGTTGTCGTAATTGGTTTATAAACACCTTCTTCTCCAGATATTAACTCGAGTTTCAATTCTTTGATGATGTCATCTGTTCTCACCTTTGCCAACGCAATCACTCCTAATTTTTATGTTCACTTCGTAAGATTTAGACTGATCGACTTTTCACTTGTTCTATTTTAGCATTACAACAGTAAGAAACTCCACCATTCCATTCATAAAATTCTAATATTATCTAGAAAAGGATATTTTTCTTTTAAAGTGGAAGCTATTTTTGCCCAAATTCTTCCTACAAAAAAAAGCAAACTATCTTGAATTGAATTCAAGAAATAGTTTTGCTTTTTATTTCATCTATATTCTTTGTCTGAGTATCATTTATCACGCTTTGGTTCTATTACTGTTTTTTGAATGATTAAGTTAACAATTGACATGATGATAGCGATAAGCAAGGCTAATCCGAAGCCTTCTATTTCTAACTTTTCACCCATTAACGCATCTGTCATTAATAAAGTACATGCATTAATAACAAATAAGAAAAAGCCTAATGAAATTAAAGTAACAGGTAATGTTAGTATAATGAGAATAGGTCTAACTAGCATATTTAGTAAGGATAATATAATGCTTGCAACAATAGCAGCCATAAAACTTGATATTACAAAGCCCTCAAAATAGCCACCAAAGGCTAAAAATAAGAGGGCATTCAGTAGAATCCTAATAAACCATTTCATTTACTCACCTTGTACATCAATATCTCGTACTTGGACCGTACCTGTCTTCGTATCTGCTATAACATAAATAACTTCTTCCCCTAAGCCTGTTCTTCTAAACGATACTTGTTTTTGAATTACTTCTCTCTTTTCATGCATGACGTTAATATCATGTAAATCTAATTTATAGCTGCCTAGATTCGAACTAACTTCACCATTAATCGATACGCTTCTCGGAATATCTAAATAGATGTTTCCAGTAACAACTTTAGCTTCAATCTTTCTAGTTCCTGATGAAGGTAGAATAGTATTGATATTACCATTGAATGTTTTCACATCTATATCTTGATATACACCTGTAGGTAAATCAATCGTTCCATTCACTGTTTCTATTTCTAATTTATTCGCTTGTGATTGCTTCACGTTTACTTGGCCGTTAACGGTTTCTATATCAATTTTTTCTCCATTGATACGGGTAATGTCAACTTTTCCATTCGTTGTTTTAAGTGTAACATAGTCAGCATCCATTCCCTCTGCTGAAATTCCACCATGAAAAATACGGATACTTAGCTTTTTATATTGTTTCTTTGGTACATATACAACCGTTTCTACTTTCATCCATTTCGATTGTGTTCCAAAAATAAGGAGACCATTATCCACGGAAAATACAGTATTCTCTAGGAAATAGTTTCGAGCACTTTCTCGATCATCTGAACGATACACCTTCGCATCACATTCTACTCGTACATCTTGTTGATCCCACCCTACAATTCTAACAGGGCCATTTGCAACATCAATATCAATGCGCTCAATCTCACTGCCATCTTGTTGGAACGTATGTGGTACATCTAAAGATTGATTGAATTGCAAATCTATATCTTTTATCTTTTTAAAGGCATTATTCACAAAGTCAAAGATGCGCTCTCCAGCACTTTCTAGCTGTGAGTAAAAGGAATCACTATCCTTTTTTTCACTATTTTTATTCGTTTCTTCTTGTTTACCAGTAGACGCTTCTTCTTGAGTAGTTTCCTCAACTGGTGTTGATGTTGTTGCGGAATCTTGAGTTGATGCTTTTACATCTGATTTACCATCTAGTGCATCGAGTAGAATTATAGCCTCCTGGGCAGAAAGTTTTCCTTCCTGTACCATTTCGAGTATTCGTTTCCGTTCTTGACTCATATCGACTCCTCCTTTTTATTCCAGGACGGAGATGAAGTACAATTAGTTAGTGACCTTCTCTCCGTTCCTTACCTATAAAAAGCTATACGAATGAAAGTACCAATTAGTTTCGTCTTTATGATTTTGTCACAAGTTGTTCGACGTTTTCTTGCTCATTAATCCATTTCTTCATGCGGTCGCGATCTCGCTCTAGTATTGGTTTTAAGTATTTACCAGTATAAGAGCCCTCTGTATCAGCTATTTTTTCAGGAGTACCAGTCGCTAATATCGTTCCCCCCTTGTCCCCACCTTCTGGGCCAAGGTCAATTATATGATCGGCTGTTTTAATTACATCTAAATTATGTTCAATCACAAGTACTGTATCGCCATTCTCCACTAGTCGTTGTAAAACAGTTAATAAACGAGCAATATCATCAATATGAAGACCAGTAGTAGGCTCATCTAGAATATACAATGAACGCCCATTCGTGCGACGGTGTAATTCTGATGCAAGCTTCACTCGTTGTGCTTCCCCACCAGACAACGTTGTCGCTGGTTGGCCAAGTTTCATATAACCAAGACCTACATCCACAATCGTTTGAAGTTTTCGTTTTATTTTTGGAATGTTCTCGAAAAATTCTAGTCCATCCTCAATTGTCATTTCTAATACTTCTGAGATATTCTTCCCTTTATACTTTACTTCCAATGTTTCCCTATTATACCTCTTACCATGACACACTTCACAAGGAACATACACATCAGGAAGAAAATGCATTTCAATTTTTATTATCCCATCTCCACGACATGCTTCACAGCGGCCACCTTTCACATTAAAACTGAATCGGCCTTTTTTATAACCACGAACTTTCGCTTCATTTGTATTGGAATATACATCGCGAATATCATCAAATACTCCGATATAAGTAGCTGGATTAGATCTTGGAGTTCTCCCAATAGGAGATTGATCGATATCAATCACTTTTTCTAAATGGTCAATCCCTTTAATCTCTTTATGCTTTCCTGGTTTTGCTTTGGCACGATTTAAGTGGTGGGCGAGTGCTTTTTGTAATATCTCATTAATTAACGTACTCTTCCCAGAACCTGATACACCAGTCACGGCTATGAACATACCAAGAGGTATTTTGACATTTACATTTTTTAAATTATTTTCGCTAGCACCTTTTATTTCAATATATCTTCCGTCTGCCTTACGTCTCTCTGTCGGTAACGGAATAAACTTTTTGCCCATCAAATATTGTCCAGTTAGTGATGCAGAATTATTTGCTACTTCCTCTGGTGTTCCAACTGCAACAATTTTACCACCATGTATTCCTGCACCAGGGCCAATGTCGATTAAATAGTCAGCAGCCAGCATTGTATCCTCGTCATGTTCTACGACTATCAGTGTATTACCAGCATCACGCATACTTTGCAAAGTGCTTATTAAGCGGTCATTATCACGCTGATGGAGTCCGATAGATGGTTCGTCCAAAATATACAATACTCCTGTTAGGCGTGATCCTATTTGTGTTGCTAATCGAATCCGTTGTGCTTCCCCACCAGAAAGGGTACCTGCTGCCCGACTCAATGCTAAATAATCAAGTCCCACATTGACAAGAAAACCAAGTCTTTCTCTAATTTCACGTAAAACGAGATTCGCAATTTGCTTTTCTTTCTCTGTAAGTTCAACTGTAAGGAAAAAGTTATTAGCGTCCTTTACAGATAGCTCAGTAATCTCACTAATATGTTGCCCTGCTATTTTTACAGCTAATGCTTCTTCTTTTAAGCGATACCCTTTACAACTTGGACAAGGTTGCTGTGCCATAAACTTTTCCATTTGTTCACGGATATAATCAGAGCTTGTTTCTTGATAACGTCGTTCTATATTTTGAAGAACACCTTCAAAAATAATGTCATTTTCACGAACTTGGCCGAAATCACTCTCATAACGAAACTTAATTTTCTCGCCTTTAGAGCCATAAAGGATTTTATCCATATCTTCCTTTGGTAAATCCTTTACAGGGACATCCATGTCTATGTTGTAATGTGTGCAAACCGCTTCTAATAATTGTGGATAATATTGTGAACTAATTGGTTTCCACGGTAGTATTGCATCCTCATTTAGGGAGAGATTCCAATCTGGAATAACTAATTCAGGATCCACTTCTAACTTAGAGCCAATTCCATCACAAGCAGGACAAGCACCAAAAGGACTATTAAAAGAAAACATTCTTGGCTCTAATTTATCAATGGAAAAACCACATTCAGGACAAGCATGATTTTCACTAAAGAGCAACTCTTCCTCACCAATAATATCAATAATAACCTTACCATCTCCGAGTTTCAGTGCTGCTTCTAATGAATCAGCTAATCGTGATTCCACACCTTGTTTTACTACAATCCGGTCAATAATTACTTCGATCGAGTGTTTTTTGTTTTTCTCTAGTGTTATCTCTTCACTAACATCGAATACCTCTCCGTCTACACGCACACGAACATATCCTTGCTTCTTAATATCCTCAAACACTTTTACATGCTGCCCTTTTTTTCCGGAAACAATTGGTGCTAATACTTGAAGTTTTGTACGCTCAGGATATTCCATGATTCTATCTACCATTTGTTCAATTGTTTGTGATGTTATTTCAATCCCATGTTTTGGACAAATCGGTCTCCCTACGCGTGCATAGAGCAGACGTAAATAATCGTATATTTCAGTTACTGTTCCTACCGTAGAACGAGGATTCCGACTTGTTGTTTTTTGGTCTATTGAAATCGCTGGTGATAAACCTTCAATAACATCGACATCTGGTTTATCCATTTGTCCTAGAAATTGACGAGCATATGCTGATAATGATTCCACATAGCGTCGTTGTCCCTCTGCATAAATAGTGTCAAATGCAAGGGAAGATTTCCCAGAACCTGACAGCCCAGTTAACACAACTAATTTATCTCTTGGAATCGTCACATCCACATTTTTTAAGTTATGGGCTCTTGCACCTTGAATAATAATATGATCATGTGCCATCTACGTTCATCCTTCCGCTTTCAATTCCAAAATGGCGTCTCGAAGCATTGCTGCTCGTTCAAAATCAAGTGCTTTTGCAGCTTCTTTCATTTCCGTTTCCATTTGCTCAAGCAGTTTTTCTTTTTCTTTCTTCGTATACTTTTTCACTTTGGATTTTGCAATGTATTCTTCCTTTTCTTCTGCAGCAACTGTTGCTCTAATGACATCACGAATATCCTTCTGAATTGTAGTCGGAGTGATGCCATGCTTTTTATTGTATTCTTCTTGTATGGTACGACGACGTTTCGTCTCACTAATCGCTTTTTCCATGGAATCTGTCATTTTGTCCGCGTACATAATAACATGACCATTAGAATTCCTTGCAGCACGTCCAATTGTCTGTATCAATGAACGTTCAGAACGTAAGAAACCTTCCTTATCTGCATCTAATATTGCGATAAGAGAAACTTCCGGAATATCGAGACCTTCCCTTAATAAGTTAATTCCTACTAAAACATCATATGTTCCTACTCGAAGTTCCCTAATAATTTCAATTCTCTCTAACGTTTTCACTTCAGAATGTAAATATTGAACTTTTATACCTACTTCTTTTAAATAATCGGTTAAATCCTCAGACATTCTTTTTGTTAACGTAGTGATGAGAACACGTTCGTTTCGAGCAATTCTTTCATTAATTTCACCTAATAAGTCATCAATTTGCCCCTCTATTGGGCGCACTTCAATGGTTGGATCTAATAAACCAGTTGGCCTAATAATTTGCTCCACCATTTCCGGTGTATGTTCTAATTCATATGGGCCCGGAGTTGCTGAAACAAATATAGCCTGATTAATATGCTTTTCAAACTCTTCAAATCGTAGCGGGCGGTTATCAAGTGCTGATGGTAAACGGAATCCATGGTCTACTAGTACTTGTTTCCTTGCTTGGTCACCGTTAAACATACCGCGTATTTGTGGTAAAGTAACATGTGATTCATCAATAATAATTTGAAAATCATCCGGAAAATAATCTATTAATGTATATGGAGTCGCACCGGGAGGGCGCAACGTTAAATGTCTAGAATAGTTTTCAATTCCTGAACAAAAGCCCATCTCCCGCATCATTTCTAAATCATAGCGTGTTCTTTGTTCTAGCCTTTGTGCTTCCAATAATTTATCGTTATCTCGTAATTCTTGAAGTCGTTCCTCTAACTCTTTTTCAATATTCTCAATCGCAACTTTCATTTTCTCTTCACCAGTTACGAAGTGAGATGCTGGGAAAACTGCAACATGTTCACGTTCACCAATAATTTCTCCTGTGAGCGCATCTACCTCACGAATCCGATCTATTTCATCACCGAAAAATTCAACCCGCATACAGTGTTCATCACGAGATACTGGGAAAATTTCCACTACATCACCACGAACACGAAAAGTACCACGTTGGAAGTCTATATCATTGCGAGCATATTGTATATCCACTAAGCGACGGAGCAGCTGATTCCGCTCTATTTCCATACCTGTTCGGATGGAAAGCACATGTTCTTTATATTCTTCTGGCGAACCGAGGCCGTAAATACAAGATACACTGGCAATGATAATTACATCTTTCCGTTCAAAAAGTGCAGATGTAGCAGAGTGACGTAGTTTATCAATTTCATCATTTATACTTGCATCCTTCTCAATAAAAGTATCCGTTTGTGGGACATATGCTTCTGGTTGATAATAATCATAATAACTAACAAAGTATTCAACTGCGTTGTTTGGAAAAAATTCTTTAAACTCACTATATAATTGTCCAGCTAGTGTTTTATTATGTGCTATAACAAGTGTTGGCTTGTTTACTTCATTTATTACATTCGATACAGTGAACGTTTTCCCTGTACCAGTTGCACCGAGTAATGTTTGATATTTCTTACCAGAACGAATGCCGGCGACTAGACTTTCAATAGCCTTCGGTTGATCGCCAGCCGGCTTATATTTAGAAACAAGTTCAAATCTATTATTCATAATAGCCGCCTCCTTATGAAGTTCATACCGTTCATTTTTTTATTTGGACAAAATCTGTAGTCACTGCCTATATATTAACATAATATGGAATGCTAATACCACAAAAAACGAACATATTTTCGCTTTTTGTTTTTATTGTTGTTTCTCTAATGCATATAAATCTTCCTCTAACGTCTGCATTTTTTGTTCTACTATGTCGCGAGCATCTTTAATTGCCAAATTATAAAAAACTGGTCCAAAGCGATCTCTGATAAACTCCCAAAAAGCTTCAGCAGCGATTTCTCCTATTACTTCGTCTCTTTCTTCTAAAAAGTAGTTTTGTATTTCTTGTATCATTTCTCTTCTTCTTTCCTGTGGTACATTTGTCGTAAACATTTTCATCTCTCCCAATTTATTTCTTTTGTTTTTTCTTTTTCATTTCGTTCGCTATGTAAAGTCCGATTGTAAGTGAACCTGCTTCTATCACAATTAACCACCATGTATCAATATACCCTCGATGGGCAGACACGATAATCAATGCCACTGTTAGAATAAAAGCTACTACTCTGTTATATGTTACTCTTGTAAAGAAGACCATTATTATTGCTGGCAGAAAAATTGCGGAAATTAATTTATCTATCATATACGCCACCTCAATTTAGTAGATAAATTCAGTTTTTCCGATAATCACGAAAAATGCAAGTAATACAATCAAAAGTATTGGGGACACGTCTATTTTAATAAGCTAGAAGTCAAAAAAATAAAGTAATTAAGGTGCTACCATTCGTTACTTACATTCAATGACTATTAAATCATCATATTGAAGTGAGTCTCCCTTGTAATTTAGGTCAAGGTGAAGTTATGATAATATCTTTTTTCATAGAAAGCTCTGTTAAAGTTCATTGTTGTTAACAACTTAGTTGATTGTAGCGGATGTACACGAGACTCCTGCGGGAACAGCACGAGCCGAAGATCCACTTGGCAAAGCGGTTTTCTTTGCCAAGTTAGCTGAGGCCGTGCCCGCGGAAAGCGAGTGTACAGGAGCGAAAATCAACAACAGAGTTTAACAGAGCTAATAGAAAAAAACCAAACTATCCTGAAATAACTCAAGAATAGTTTGGCTTTCATTCACTGTACCTCTGTTGTCCGGAAATTATAGCTGTAACTTAATTATTTAATTCGACAATTTTTCCGGATTTCAAATAAATGATGGATTCACAAATATTTGTTACATAATCACCGATTCTTTCTAAAAACTGCGCTACTAGTAGAAGGTGAGTTGCTTGGTTTATTAATGATTTATCTTTATCCATCAGATTAATTAATTCTGCAAAAATCTTATTGTAGTAGGAGTCTATTACATCATCTTGCTTTGCAATTTTAGATGCTTGCACATGATCTAGATCAATATAAGCAGTAAGAGCTTCATGCACCATCTCTTTCACAAGTTCCCCCATTTTCGGGATATCAATTAATGGTTTAGCGTAAGTTTCGTTTTGCAGTTTTATCGTTGTTTCCGCAATACTTACCGCATGGTCTGCCATTCTTTCTAAATCAGTAGAAACTTTTAAAGTAGTTGTTATTCTTCGTAAATCACTACCAACAGGTTGTTGTAGTGCAATCAATGTAAAGCATTTTTTCTCAATTTCCATTTCTGCGCTATTTATTAACTTGTCGCCCTCTACTACGTCATTCGCAAGTTGCCCATCTTTAATGACAAGCGATTTAACTGCATGATGCACAGCTTCTTCAACTAACGACCCCATCTTAAGTAAATGTTCGTGCAACTCTCTTAGCTGTTCATCAAATTGACTTCTTACAATCATCTGAACTTCCTCCTCCACTATTAAAAACTATCTTAACCAAACCGACCAGTAATATAATCCTCTGTACGCTTATCTGTTGGGTTGGAGAACATCACGGAAGTTTCATCATATTCTATAAGCTCCCCACTTAAGAAAAATGCTGTTTTATCTGAGATGCGAGCTGCTTGTTGCATATTATGTGTAACGATAACAATACTATAATTTTCCTTTAATTCCTGAACAAGCTCTTCTACTTTTAATGTAGAGATTGGATCAAGTGCTGATGTCGGTTCATCCATAAGTATAACATCAGGTTCAATTGCTAAACATCTCGCAATACAAAGTCGTTGTTGCTGTCCACCAGAGAGACCATAGGCATTTTCATTAAGACGATCCTTAACTTCTTCCCAGATTGCTGCTCCTTTTAAACTTGTTTCTACTATTTCATCTAGAAGCTTTTTATCACGAATGCCATGAATACGCGGACCATATGCAACATTCTCATAAATAGATTTTGGGAAAGGATTAGGTTTTTGGAATACCATTCCCACTTTCGTTCTCAATTCTTCCACACCATATTTCGAATCAAGAATATTTTTTCCACGATATAGCAGTTCCCCAGACATTTTTACAATCGGAACAAGCTCTACCATTCGATTAAGTGATTTTATAAAAGTAGACTTACCACAACCAGATGGTCCAATAATCGCTGTTATATTATTTTCAAGCATATCAAAATTAATATTTTTTAATGCTTGATCTGCACCGTACCACAGATTAAAATTACGAGCTGCGAATACAGTATTTTGTTGTGATTTTTTATTATTTTTTTCCTCTACTACTATTGCCAAAAGAGTTCCTCCTTATTAATAACGTTTAGAAAATTTATTTCGGATAATGATTGCAATGGAATTCATCAGGATTAACATTACTAACAGCACGATAATTCCCGCTGCTGCCACATCATGGAATGCAACTTGTGGTCTGCTAGTCCAGTTATAAATTTGAATCGGCATAGCTGTGAATGCTGACCAAATATTTTCCGGAACGAATGCAATATATGTCATTGCACCAATCATAATTAATGGCGCTGTTTCACCTACTGCACGGGATAATGCCAAAATTGCACCTGTTAATATTCCTGGAATTGCTGCAGGTAAAATAACTCGTCGAATTGTTTGCCACTTTGTAGCACCCATTCCATATGAAGCCTCTTGTAACTCTTTTGGTACAGCACGGATTGCTTCTTGTGCTGCAACTACAATCACTGGAAGTATTAATAAACTCATTGTTAATCCCCCAGCAAGTACACTACGATCTAAACTTAGTAATCTAACAAATACAGTTAAACCTAGTAATCCGAAAACGATAGATGGAACACCTGCTAGATTAGATATATTCATTTGGATAAAGCGTGTAAATCTATTTTTTCTAGCATATAACTCTAAATAAATAGCACAACCAACACCTAGAATAAGAGATACCGGTCCCGTTATTGCCATTAACCAAATAGTTCCGTATATTGCTGCTTTAATTCCAGCCTCTTCAGGTTTTCTTGAGGCAAAATTAGTGAAAAAATCAAGTGAAAGATGCCCAGCACCTTGGTTTATTACTCGATAAATTAAAATTGCAAGAACTATTAAACCAAAAGATGTTGCTAGGAAAAATAATCCTCTGGAAAGCGTGCTCTTAAATAAGCGCATGCCTATTCTTTTTTTTACTTTTTCTTTATTAATTAAACCCATTAATATTCCTCCCTAAAACGCTTGGAGATCCATTGTGCAATAAGGTTCATGATCAATGTAAAGAGGAACAATGTCATTCCTACTGCGTAAATGCTGTAGTAAATTGTGGAGCCAAATCCTGCGTCTCCTAAGCTTACTTGGACAATATACGAAGTCATCGTCTGGATTGTTTCTGTCGGATCAAACGTTAATGCTGGTCTTGAACCACCCGCAATCGTTACAATCATCGTTTCTCCAATTGCCCTTGATATTGCTAAAACAAATGATGCAATGATTCCTGATAATGCTGCTGGTAAGACAACCTTTAATGACACTTCTAATTTAGTAGACCCTAGTGCTAATGCACCTTCTCGCATTGAACGTGGAACAGCTGACATAGCATCTTCAGATAAAGAAGCAATCGATGGAATAATCATAATCCCTACCACTATCCCGGGACTCAACGCATTAAAGAAGTTCAGGTCTGGAATTACTTTTTGTAATAATGGTGTGACAAATGTTAAAGCAAAGAATCCATAAACAATTGTTGGAATACCCGCGAGTACTTCCATTATTGGTTTTACAATTCTTCTTACTCGCTCACTTGCATACTCACTTAAATAAATCGCAGTTGCTAAACCAATCGGAATAGCGACAATCATTGCAATTACTGCAACGAGTAATGTCCCTGAGATGAGAGCTACAATTCCATACTGTGGATCTGCCTCAAAGAACGGGAACCATTCTTTACTTGTAATGAAATGTATAAGATCAACACGTTTAAAGAACGTGAATGTTTCCAATAGTAATGTAACAACAATACCAATTGTTGTTAGGATAGAAATTATTGCCATTATAAAGAGGAAAATCGGAACTGATTTTTCCACTAGTCCTTGCTTATATTTATTTTTCACTTTGTTTTCAGCTATCACTTTTGCAACGGATAGTTTTTCTTGCTTCAAATCCATAGGAAAACTCCTCACATAGAATCATATATAGAAAAGCGGAAGCGACTTGATCAGCGACGTACAAATTTAAAGCTTTCTGACGAGATAAAGGAAACACGATGAGCCGGTAGGTGAATCGATGTTGACTTATCGTAGGAAGAAAGAGTAAATTTGCTAGTCGCTAGTCGCTGTAGCTAGACAATAGAAAAGCGCAAGGCGCCTAAAACTAGATAAAACAAATGCGCAATACAGATGGAGTTAGACCTGACAAGATATCTTGACATTGGCTATCTCAAAATAACGAATCCTATTTTCATTACGGTAAAAAGGTTTTTGACCCCTCTTCATTCAATTTTTCATTTATGATATTGAATAGAGGGGCCTGTCACCATTATTTATTATTTTTTCGCTGCTTCATCTAACGCTTTAAGGGCTTCATCATATTCTGCTTGTTGTAAACTAATATAACCAACTTCTTCTGCCAATGTGCCTGCGTTTTCTAAAGCAAATTTCACATAATCATAAACCTGTGGCTTGTCAGCTAAAGAATCATTACGAACATAGATGTATAGCGGACGAGAAAGTGGTTCGTAAACTCCATTCATAATTGTTTCATTGTTTGGAGTAACTGCTTCACCATTGCTATTAACGATAGGAACAATATTCAAATTATCTTTGTTCTCTAGGTAGTAAGAATATCCGAAGAATGCAATTCCACCTTTATCTCCCATTACACCTTGAACAAGAACGTTGTCATCTTCAGAAAGTTGTGCGTCTCTTCTCATTTGTTCATCTTCCAAAATTACTTCGTTCCAGTAATCATATGTTCCAGAGTCTGTTCCAGGGCTATAGAATGAGATTTCTTCTTCTGGCCAACCTTCACGAACATCTGCCCAAGTTTTCACTCCACCATCTTCTAACCACATTTTTTTCAATTCATCAATTGTTAAGTGATCTACAAAGTCATTATCTTTATTAATAACTACTGATAAACCGTCATATGCAATTTCAAATTCTGTATATTCAATTCCAGCATCTTCTAATTTTTCTTTTTCTTCATCTTTAATTGGACGAGATGCGTTACTAATATCTGTTTCACCTTCGATAAATTTATTAAAACCTCCACCAGTTCCTGATACGCCTACAGGAGCTTTAACTTTAGGTGCTTGTTTACCATATTCTTCAGATACAGCTTCCATAATCGGGAAAACTGTTGAAGATCCGTCAATGCCTACTGTTCCTGATAATTGTTCTGTTTTGTTACCTGAATCGGATGAATTACCGCTTCCGTTTCCGTTTGTAGTATCATCACCATTTCCACATGCTGCAAGTAATAATGCAGATGAGAGTGTTAGTGTAGCAAGTGCTGATTTCAACTTCATTTAAGATTTCCCCCTGTTTAGGTTTTTTTTATTTCTTACAATGACTATATTACTAGAGGTTTATAAACATCTAATAAATGAAACGTTAAGGAATTGTAAAGGTTATGTATAAATAAAATGAAGATTAATAGAATGCTATTTTTTGTATGGTGATTTTTCAGTTAGAAAAGGAAACACTTTGGCAGTAATTAGAGCTTTTGCACTAGTTGGAGCAAGTATTAGTATCCTACATGATAAATAAAAAAAAGATATGAAAGTCAAATAGCGACTTTCATATCTTTATTGTGTGTTTATATATATTCTTGCTTTATCGGCAATGTAACAGTGAATGTAGTACCTTCACCTTCCATACTATCGACTTCAATCGTCCCATTATGGGAATCGACAAGGTGTTTTACTATGGCAAGGCCTAATCCAGTACCTCCTGAATTACGAGAGCGAGCTTTATCTACACGATAAAAACGTTCAAATATACGTGAAATCTCGGCCTGAGCAATTCCAATACCTGTATCGGCAATCCCAAATTTTATTTTGGATTCAGTAGCAGATAAGGTTACTGTTACTTTTCCTCCCTCTGGTGTATAGGCAATAGCGTTTGATAAGAGGTTTAATATAATCTGATGAATACGATCTTTCTCCCCTTCAATCACGATATTCTCTTGTGGCGGGAGATGTAACTGGATATTCTTTTTAGCAGCAGCATTCTTAACCATATCTACTGCAGCATTAATTGCATTTACCATGTTTACCTGTTCTGAAATTAAAGGAACACGATGATGCTCAATACCAGATAAATATAAAATATCTTTAATCAGACGATGCAATCGATCACTTTCTTTGTATATAATTTCAATAAAACTACGACAAAGTTCTGTATCTTCCATTGCTCCATCTAATAAAGTTTCTGCAAAGCCTTTTACAGAAGTGATTGGTGTTTTTAATTCATGTGACACATTGGCAACAAAGTCACTTCTCATTTTCTCCAGTCGTCTGACATCGGTCACATCATGGAGAACGACGATAATCCCTCTCATATCTCCATTTTCCCCAACAAAAGGTGCTAGATGCACATCCAAAATTCTTTCTTTTGGATAATAGAAATGAATTTCATCTCTTATTTCTTTTTTTGTTTTTAGTGATTGTTCAATCAGATTACTTAGAGAAGCGTTTCGCCCAGCTTCTACATGCATTTGTCCTATTAATGATTCCGAGTTTCTACCAAGCATAGAACCAATTGCTTTATTGGCGAGTACAATTCTCCCTTCCACATTAACAAGGATTACGCCACTCATCATATTAGCTAATACTCCACTAAGACGCTGCTCATTTTCTTTAATTTCAATCATTTGGTTTTGTAAACTAGAGGCTAGTACATTAATAGCATTAGCTAATTGCCTTAGCTCACCTTTTGCAGCTGTTTTTACTCGTGCTGAATAATCATTGTCCTTCAGCTGCTCCGATACTTGTATCATATCCTCAATTGGTTCTGTAATATCTTTTGCAAGACGCATACCTATGAGCCCTGTTAAAAGCAATGCAGCAAAGAGAATAAGTGCAACACTTCCCCACATTTTCCTAACTGCAGGTTTTATCGTATCTAATGTTAAGGATGTCCTCATGACCCCAACTAATTCAACTTCATTCATTATAGGAATCGTAACATACATCATACTATAGCCGAGTGTTTCACTATAACGAGTCGAAAGGCCACTAACTTGTCCATCATCTATTATTTGTTTTACTTCTGGTCTATCTCGATGATTTGTCATTTCAACTGGGTCTTCTTCAGAATCTGCTAGTACTACTCCATCTTTATTAATAATCGATATACGGACATTAACATCTTGTGTTAAGAGCTCTACTTCGTTCTGTAGATTGCTCATCTGTTGCTGATCGATATCTATCGCATTAATCGCTAACTCGGCAACTTGAGTCAACTGGTTTTCCTTCACTTTATAATATGTATCTTTCATCATATCAGCTAGGAAAAAACCAGAGATAAATAGCAATAACGACATTAATATTAAAAAGGAGAAGGTAATTCGTAGCCAAAGCTTATGCATCAGGTTTCTCCAATTTATATCCAAATCCACGAATTGTTTTAATATAAAGTGGTTGCTTCGTATCAGCTTCTATTTTTTCACGGAGATGACTAATATGAACATCTACAATTCTTGAATCACCAGCAAAATCATAATTCCACACTGAATCTAGCAGTTGATTTCGATTTAATACCTTTCCTTGATGATTCGCTAAATAAAGAAGTAGTTCAAATTCCTTCGGTGTCAAATCTAACTTAGTACCAGCCATTCTAGCTTCATATTTTTCTGGTAAAATCGTAAGCTCACCAATCTGTATGGTATCCGCTTTATCTTTTTCAATTTCTGGTTCATCGATTCTTGTTGTTCGTCTTAAAATTGCTTTGACACGTGCGACAACTTCTCTTGGGCTAAATGGCTTTGTTAAATAGTCATCTGCACCTAATTCCAGACCTAACACTTTATCAAATTCATCATCTTTTGCAGTTAGCATAAGTATCGGAATTCTAATTCTTTCTTGTCTAAGTGTTTTGCAGACGTCCATGCCATCCATACCAGGTAACATTAAATCCAACACAATTAGGTCCGGCTTCTTCTTAATTGCCATATCTAAACCGGTCGTCCCATCCTCTGCTGTAATAACGGTATACCCTGCTTTTTCTAGGTTGAAGCGTAAAAGTGTAACGATGGAAGGTTCGTCATCTACAACTAAAATAGTCTCCATAAGAATTCCCCCTTATTTTAAAAGGTCAGACCCCGGAAAGAGGTCTGACCCATTTTTATTAGGATCATTTATTTTAATGTACGTTTTTCCAGTAAAACTGTCAAACTAATTAATGTTACAAGAATGGTTGCACCCATGTCAGATAGAATGGCAATCCATAATGTAAGCAGCCCCGGAATCGTTAATAAAAGCGCGATTATCTTAAGGCCAAGCGCCAAAGAGATATTCAATTTGATAATCGCATTTACTCGTTTTGATATTTTTATTGCAGATGGAAGTTTTCCTAAATGATCTTGCATTAAGACGATATCTGCCGTTTCAATTGCGCTATCTGTACCTTTACCCATCGCTATCCCAAGATCTGCTGTAGCCAATGCAGGAGCATCATTAATGCCATCCCCAACCATTGCAACTTTACTCGAACGAGTTAGTTCTTTCACCTTTTCTACTTTCATCTCAGGTAGTAAATTAGCAAAGTAATTTGTTAAGCCAGTTGATTTAGCTACTTTTTCTGCAGTCTTTTCATGATCGCCAGTTAGCATCACAGTATGTTTAATTCCGGCTTTGTACAACTGTTTCACAATCTCTTTACTTTCCGTTCTTATTTCATCTTCTATACCTAATAGGCCTAACACTTTGCTTTTATTCGATACAGCAACTACTGTATACCCTTCATTTTTCAAGCTATTGAGATCCGCTTTCACATTATCTGAAAATGCTTGGAAAGGTATGCTTGATTCATTTCCAAGCCAAAAATCTTCTTCATTGATGGTAGCTTTAATGCCTACACCAGTTATTGTTTCAATTGCTGATGGTTCATAAAGTGGAATCGATTCATCTTCCACCTTCCTCATAACCGCTTTTGCTAATGGGTGTGAAGATGATTTTTCGATGGAACCAGCAATTTGCAAGAAGTTCTTTTCATACATTAACACTTTACTTACATGTGGTTCTCCCTTTGTTAAAGTACCAGTTTTATCAAAGGCAATCGTATCAATTTTGCCAAGTTGTTCAAGAAAGACTCCGCCTTTAACTAAAATTCCATTGCGTGCATTACGCGCTATACCTGAAATAATCGCGATTGGCGAAGAAATGATTAACGCACACGGACAACCTACAATTAATACAGCAAGACCTTGGTAGAACCAACTGCCCCAGTCACCGCCAAATAGGGGTGGCACTATCATAACAATGATAGCAATCACCATAATAAGTGGTGTGTAATATTTTGCAAAACGATTTATAAATTGTTCTGTCGGGGTTTTTGTTTCTTGCGCTTCCTCTACCAAATGCAAGATTTTAGCTAATGATGAATCTTCGTACGCTTTCGTTATGCTAACTTTTAGTACACCTTCATTGTTAATACTTCCACCATACACATGCTCACCGATACTCTTATCAACTGGCATGGATTCACCCGTAATCGCCGCTTCATTTACGGAACTTTTACCATCAATAACCGTACCATCTGAAGGAATCTTCTCTCCAGACTTCACGAGAACAATATCATTAACTTGTAAATTAGCGATTGGAATAACCTTTTCTTCCCCATTTACAATTACGGTCGCTTCCTTCGGTGCCACCTTTAATAGAGTTTCCATTGATTTACGGGCTTTTTCCATGCCAAGCCCTTCTAAATATTCGTTAATTCCGAATAAAATTGCAACAAGTGTACCCTCTTTCCATTCGCCGATTCCAAAAGCACCAATTAATGCAATCGTCATTAACGTATCTATATTAAATTTGAATTTAAATAAATTCTTAAGCCCTTTTATAAAAGTTGTATATCCACTAAGAGCTGCACCTGCTATATATAATGCAATGGCAATTCCTTCAACACTTTTTTCTGTTAGCATTGCTGCTACATATAAAAGAACCGAAAATCCTATAAAAAGGAGCAGTCGTTTGCCATTACTGTGCTCATGCGAATGGTCATGTCCTTCATGATCATCTTTTTCTTTTAAAATGGACGCACCATCACTTGATAATATCTTTTCCACTTTTTCCAAAGCGATTTTATCCGATATAATCAATTTACTAGAATTGTATAAAACTTTCGCATCTTGCCCGTGATCTAACTTTTGAATTTCCTCCTCCATTTCTCTTGCACAATTTGCACAAGACAAACCTTGGAGTTTATATTCTGCCATCCTTCTCCCTCCGAACCCTATAAGCTCAACTTATCTAATACATTAATGGTGTCTAGCATGGTCAATTGTTTGCTCTAACATCGTCATAACATGTGTATCATCATGTGAATAATATAGTGTTGTACCTTCTCTACGATATTTGACTAATCGCAAGTTTTTCAAAAAACGGAGTTGATGTGAAACGGTAGATTGTAGCAATGACAACCTTTCTGCAATTTCATTTACAGAACATTCTCTTTCTGAAAGCAAATGTAATATACGGATTCTTGTTGGTTCAGATAACGCTTTAAATGTTTGTGCTACGATAAATAATGTTTCTTCGTCAAGTTCTTCTATATGGTTAGGATTCATCTTTTCGTTTTTTTCCATACATTCCACACCGCCTATATTTATATATGAATATATATTCATGTATTAACTTCAGTGTATGCGTCGTAAGGTAAAGTGTCAATACATTCCATCGAAAAATTAGCCCAAATTTACAAAAAAATTAGAAATTGTGACCAATCTCCTAAAGATTAAAACGTATGATTGAATGAACAAACATATTTTGTTATATTAAAGTACATAGTAATTAGATTATCTCTTTAACATATACTTCGTAATAAAGGTGGTTTTTGGAAATGTCTCACGTAATAACTGCACCTTGTCAAGGTGAAAAGTTTGGAGAGTGTGTGGAAGTTTGTCCAGTAGATTGTATCTTAGAAGGCGATGATCAATATTATATTGATCCAGATATATGTATTGACTGCGGAGCTTGTGTAGCAGTTTGCCCAGTAGACGCAATCTTCCATGAAGAAGATATGCTTCCAGAAGATGAGAAATACTTAGAAAAAGCAAGAGAATTCTTTGCGAATAACGGCTAAGAATTATAAATAGGGATTACCACTATCTCTCATTTATAAGTTATAGAATGAAAAAAATATTATTTATTACTAATGTTGATTGTAGCGAAAGGAGCGAGACTCCTGCGGGATAAAGGGTCAGAGTGAGACCCCACAGACGCGTTAAGCGTCGAGGAGGCTCACCGAACCGCCCGCGGAAAGCGAGCTCCTGAAGCGGAAATCAGCATTCATGGAAAAAAGGATGTCCTTAAGTCAAACATGACTCTTGGACATCCCTTTTTCATTTAATGTTAACTTTATTTACTCTCACTTACCTTTTTATCTTTCTCCAATAAGACAATTAACCCTGGTAATAAAATTCCTCTTATTAAGAAGGTGTCTAACAATATACCGACTGCAACGATAAATCCAAACACGAAAAGTAATTGAACTGGTTGTGTCATTAAAACTGCAAAAGTCGCGGCCAATATTATACCAGCAGAAGAAATTACCCCTCCTGTATTTGCTACGGCAATCTCTATTGCCTTCTTCACAGGATGATGTTTACGTTCTTCTTGGAATCTTGAAATAAGCATAATATTATAATCAATTCCGAGAGCTACTAAGAATACAAAAGCGTATAAAGGAACCCGATCACTGATTGTTCCTATATCGAAGAATAAATTAGATAGAAACGTTCCTAATCCTAAAGCTGCCAAAAATGAAACAAGGATTGTACCCATCATGTAAATTGGCATTTTAAATGATTTCGTCAGCACTATTAATAATCCAAATATCAATATAGTCTCGAGAATAACGATTACCAATATATCACGATTATTAACAGTACGTTCATCCACTAGATTAGCGGTTTCTCCTGCAAAATACAGTGTTCCTTCTGCCTCAACGTCACTTACAATTTTATCCCGATTATCAATCATTTCTTCCATTGCATCAATTGACTCAAGTGCATATGGACTTTCCTGAAGTGTCACATTAAAGTTAACTGCTTTTGAATCCTCTGAAATTCCATTAATACGCACATTGCTCACTAATGGTTGATCTGCTAATTTACTTTGTAATTCAGCAATATCTTGTTCCGTAACTGCATCTTTTGCCTCAAACAAAACAGTCGTAGGAGCTAAATCACCTTTTTCAAATTCATCTTCTAATATTTCATAACCTACACGGGAAGGCATGTCATCAGGGAAAGACTTCATCGTGTCAAATTCATATTCTAGATTCATTAAGTTACTAGCTGATGCTAGTAAAAATAAACTAATTGCCGCAACTGATAGTCCTGGTTTCTTAACAACAAAGCGGCCAATCTTACTCCAAATCGAATTACTTTTAACCTTTTCATCGCCAACTTTAGGAACTTTTGGCCAGAATGATTTACGACCTAATAATGTAAATAAAGCTGGAACGAGTGTAACCGATGCTAGCATAATAATTGCCATGGTTGTTGCAAATGGCGCAGCAAAATTACGATAGTCTCCAAACTGAGCAAAGAATAATACTAGCATTGCTGCAAGAACGGTACCCCCAGAGAAGAATACTGGCATTCCTGTTCCTCTCATCGCTAACTTCATTGCAGTAAATTTATCTTCATGTTCCTTTAACTCTTCTCGGAATCGTGAAAACACAAATAATGAATAATCGATAACGGCTGCAAATAATAAGATCGACATAATTGATATTGTTTGACTTGTCATTACAAGACCTGCACTTCCCATTAATCCAAGGGTTTGCATAACGACCTCATATACAAATACTGCAGCTAATAGCGGAATCAACGCTAATAATGGTGAACGATAAATAACTACTAATAAGATCAAAATTAAACCGATAGTTGAAAAAATTAAGACCAAATCAGCTTTCGAAAATAAATCTACTGTATCCGTTGCGATACCTGCAGGACCAGTAATATATAATTCTAAATCGGTAACATCTTTAACAATAGAGATTATTTGTTCATTCGAATCTTTAATTTTACCTGTATCCAGATCACCTTTATACGTTAAAGGTAAAATTGCAGTTGCTTTATCTTCAGAATAGAAGCCTTCGACTGCTTGTGGTGGTAACTGAGATAGTGGGATAACTTGTTCCACCCCATCAATTTTTTCCGATGAAATCTTATCCGTGATTGCTGTTAAATCACTTAGTTGAATTTCTGATCCATCTTTATGCTGAAAAACTAATATCGCCGGTAGACCATCATTATTACTAAAATAAGTATCCACTTTCTTTTGAGCAATAACCGATTGAACATCGTCTGGCAATGTATCTACACTCGTAACTTGATAATCTTTCACACTTGGTGCAAATATTGCTAAGATCATTGTCATAGCAAACCATATTGCTAATGTAATCCACATTCCTTTTTTGGTTGCAATACGGTCTGTCAGTGCTTGAAGTAATCCCTTCATATTTGAAAATCTCCTTAATTTGTTTTCTCATTAAGTGACACTGGTGTCACTTTAAACATAATTATTCATTCCATTTTTAAATTATCCGCCATAGTGACACGAGTGTCAATTATTAATTAATGAACATTCCATGGCGGATAATATCTTTAATGGAGCGTACCCATTCATCCTTTGGAACCCTACTATGATTAGGGATGGCAACTGTTTGAAATATGATTCCTAACAACAAGCTATCTTGTAATTCCGATTTCAGTTGACCCTCTTTTTTTCCATTCTGAATAAAACCACTTAAAATCTGATACATTTCGAGATGTAATCTATCCAGTTCTTTTTTGTTTTCATTCGCTTTATTGCTTATGTTTGTATTTATTTGATTTCCCATAGCAATTAACTGATGAATTTCTTCATTCTTAAATATCAAGTCAAATAAAAAATCAAACTGCTCTTCAAAACTGTTTTGATGATGGATCTCTCTTAATTCTTGCAAAAAAAGATTCATTTCAAACAGCATGTAATCGGTAATAAGCTCTTCCTTATTTTCGTAATACTTATATAAAGTTCCTCTAGAAACTTCTAATTGTTCTGCTAACAAACTGAATGTAAAGCTCTCATAGCCAAATTGCAACAGCCCTTGCTTTGTTGCTTGAAATAATTCTGCCGTTGTAAACTTTCGGACTCTTGCCACTGTTACTCACCTTACCTGTTCTATAATCGAAATACTCTATTATAGCATTCTACCATGAAGCAGTTCACAAAACATCTATCAAATAAAAAACGCCTGAACAACATGACATAACATGTTTAGACAGGCATTTTCTTGCTTTCGTCTATTTTCAAAATAAAAAATCCACTTACAAATAAAATGAGCGAGCTAATGAAAAAGATGATATCGAGAGTGAATAAATCAATAATAAATCCACCCAACATAACAGCAGCCCCAGCAAATATGGAAGTCCAAAAATGATAGCGACCTATTACAGCACCACGGTTATTCCCTTCCGTAAAATCAGCCAACATCGCTTTTTCACTCGTCTTCTGCATCGCACCAACGATTCCGAGGAAAATCTGTATGACATACACTTGCCAAACCATCGTAATAATTGGAAAGATTAATAGTAGAATTGCCATTCCCCAACTATTTACTAATAAAAAAGATTTCCGTCCAATTTTATCTGAAATTTTTCCAATAAAAAGATGTACAATAGCAGAGCTCATTGTAAACAGGCCATATGAAATTCCATATTGGAGGAAACCACCTCCAATTTCTTTTATAAAGATTAAGTAAAAGGGAAATACAAGACTACTACCAAGTATGGCGATACTCTGGGATATGACAATCCATCTCATTAGGCATACTCCTCATAGAACTGATTCATAAAACGTTCCTCTGGATCATATTTTCTTTTTAATTGGAAAAATTCATCTGTTCGTGGATACGCTTCCCTCATTTGCTCCTTCGTTGGGTAGGGATAATATGGTAAGTAATACGCCCCGTTGTATTCCAGAACGAGGTCGATTATTAATCTTACTACTTCTCCGGTTTTCTCTATATCTTTATTGGTAAGCCCTTGATTGATTAAAAATACGATGGCAAACATATCTTCTTTCGCATAGGAAAGGTATGACTCCTCATTTTTGGGAACATAACGAACAGTTGCATTTAAAATATTTAGTTCATTCTCAGTTAACAATTCTCGTAATCTATCAATGAAGTCTGGAAAGTCATCCACAGGGACAAAATATTCTTGTAATAAATCGGTATCACTATAGCCTTCATACTCTAAAAATTTAATGCCTGGACGCATTTGATTGTTTCTAGAAACAAAATTCACCTTATCTCCTTGAAATGCCTTCTTTTGAACATACCAAACAAGGTTCTTTCCCCAATCAAAATGTCGTGATAAACCAAAAGCAAATTTGTTTCGACCGATATATTTTTCATCTAATAGTTCATCATGATCTTCTATATCTTCTTCTGACCTAATATAGTTTTTCACATACATTTCTGTAAAGAACTGTTTTGGCGTCACAGATATTCTCGTATTATGCATTTCAATATCAGGATTAGCTAATACTTGTTCTTTAAAATACTGTGGATAATCATGGTAGTCCAACCATGTAAAAGTTTCTTTATACACAACATCTTCCGTAAGCTCAATATCGACATCGAGTATAATACCGAATAAACCGTATCCACCATTGACTAACCGGAATAACTCTTCATTTTCAGTTCTACTCACATTTAAAATATCCCCATCTGCATTCATCAAGCGAAAAGACCGAATACTGTCAATTAGCGGGCCGTAGCGAATATCTCTCCCGTGAACATTCACACTCATAGAACCACCGATTGTGAAAATGTTTGGTGCTTGCATTGTCTTTATGGATAAATGAAAAGGATTTATTGCCTCTTGTAGATCCGACCATGTGGCACCACTTTGCACGGTAGCAAGCTTTTCTTCTGGAAGGACCTGAATTACTTTGTTATATGTTGTCATATCAATCACAATTGCATCTTTATAGTATGTGTGGCCACCTTGACTATGTTGTTTACCTGCAATTGAAACCTTTAAATTTTTCTCCTTTGCTTCTTGTAAAAGTTCTCTAATTTGTTCCATTTCTTTCCCTTGAACAACTTTTTTCACTTTTATAGGAACGAGTTGGCCAACATCATTCATCAGCACACCTGCTTCGTTTTTCTGTTGCCAAGCATAAAGGAAGATCACACCATAACAAACAATAAACAATACTAGGAAAACTGATTTTAGTCGATGGTTAATTGGACTAAGTTTACCCAAATTACACCTCCACAAATTGGACTACAAATGTAGTTGGTATTAACCAGCATCTACCGTTTCACGTTTGGCTCTTTCTTCGATGAAAAGAATACCTAATTCATGATGGTCACTCTCATAAAGAGCTCTTTGTAAGAAGCGAATCTCTCCATTTACATCAAAAACTTCTAGTTTACAATAGGCACGGTTAACAAGTAATGCCATATAAAGATCTTGTTTATTGTTAACCTTTCTTCCATTACAGGATTCAATTATTTCCCCAGTTTTCAATCCCATTTTATGTGCAGGAGATCCTGGTATTACATCTAATACCATAATTCCTTTATTTTGTGGCGTAAAATAATATAGTGTCGCATTCTCTTCTACACGATGCTGATACGCAATCCACAGTCGTCCCATAATTGCAATAACCGCAACAACTAGAGGGATGATTGTAGGGAAGAAAAATCCGGAAGCAGCAACAATCGTTAGCACAACACCTAGTAGCAAAACATGCTTGCTCAATCGATGGATTGCACGCTGAGGAAGTGTACTTTGAATTTGATGTTGGAATCCGAGTAAAAACGGAACTAGTATAAGGGAATAACTTTGCGTTCCCCACTCGATAACCGGCCACCAGTCAAGAGATGGACTAATTGGTCCTGTTGGTATAAAGAAAAAGATTGGTAAAAACCAGAAGCGCTTCGCTTGATGAGCACCTACTGTCAATCCGCGTCTACTCTTTCGTAGTTTAGGCGAAATATCAACTTGTCCGTTTTTCAACATAAAGAATCCTTCAGTAAGAGTTAATATCGCAAGGAAAAGCGCTAATCCAATAAAATAATATTGATGTAAAGATGGTACATCATCTATTAAAGGCACGTTAAACTCAAATAGCTTGGAAGCACTAACAATTAATAATGTAACACCAATCGTAAGTGCTGGGGAGAGTAGGCGTGCATTTCCGATTAGACTAAATAAAATGGTAATAGCCCCAATCATGATAATAAAAGGCAAAGGCATGGTGAATCCAACACCTACGGCAACGATAGATAGAATGATACCTGTTATGATACCTAATGGAAATAAGTGTTTTAGTTCGTGTAATGTATCTTGAACACGGACATGAAAATCTTTTCGTTCTCTTTTTACACGAAGCATACCAGCAACGATTACTAATAAAATAGAAAAATATAAAAGTGGATGCAAAAATAGTCTTCCAATTGCTTTTATAATTTCCAGAAACCATACTTCCACGATTGCCCACACCCTTTTTAAAATAAAGTAAACTTATCTCCTATTCTATCAGATGTTCTGACAAAAGTGGAAAAAAATATAAGGTCAAGCATCGTGGAATCCCAACCAATACTCGACCTTATTTTTTTACTTTGCAAAGGATTTCAATGCTACTTGTAATTGAAGATCATTTTTCTCATTTTGAATCTTGCTTTCTATTGCTTCTTCCATTTTTAAAGCGGTTTTTACATCAATTTGTCCTGTAATCGGAAGCTTATGAATCGATTGAAAAGCTCGTACTGCTTGTTCCGTTTGTTCATCGAAGTAACCATCGGTTCTTCCTGGAGCAAACGATAAAGCTTTTAACACATTTTGAGCTATCTTTACTTTCTCATTGTTCATGTCTTTCACTAATGTTTCTTCGATTTGTAATGAATGAACATGAAAAGATGCTGGTTGCTGGACTTCTATGGTCGGCTCTATTCCTTTCCCATGAATCCAATTTCCATTTGGAGTAAGCCATTTTGCCATTGTTAGCTTTATTTGACTGTGTTCATCCAGTGGAAGAGCTTGTTGTACTGTCCCTTTTCCGAATGTTTTCTCCCCTATCAGCTCATATCCCTCAATCTCATTCAGAGCACCAGCTAAGATTTCGGAAGCAGATGCACTCCCTTCATCAATTAGGACAGATATCGGATAATCTTTATTTTCCTTTAAGTCAGAAGCATACGTAACTCTTTTTCCTGAACGTTCTTCTATTTGAACATATGGTTTTTCTCCAGTTACGAGTTCTCTCATAATAGCTTCTACACTTGAGAGCATCCCACCCGGATTACCACGTACATCGATAATTAATCCTTCGATACCTTGTTTTTCTAGCTTTTTTAATTCAGTTGAAAATTCTTTTGCTGTTCCTTTGGCAAATTGGGTAATTTCTATATAACCAATATTTTTGTCTCCATTATTTTTCATTTCTGAGTAAACTGTTAAAAGTGGGATCTCATCTCTAGTAATTTCAAATATTAATGGATTTGCTAAATCGCCCCTCACTATTTCTAGTTGTACAGTTGTTCCTTTTTTCCCTCTAATTAATAATGATGCTTGATGTGCATCTAGACCATCCACACTTTTACCGTCTATTTTTGTAATTTGATCCTTTGCTTTAATTCCAGCTTTTTCAGCAGGGGAGTTTTTTATCGGTGCAATAATAATGAGTTTTCCATCCTTCAAGGAAATTTGAGCACCAATCCCATCAAAGGAAGTATCCATACTATCATTAAATTGTTCCGTTGTAGCTGCGTCCATGTATACGGAATATGGATCTTGCAATGTACCAACCATGCCTTGTATTGCACCTTGAATTAACTTTTCATCTTCTACTTTTTCCACATATGCATTACGAATTATATCGTATGCATGGGAAATCTTTTGCAAATTTCCTTTTAATCCATCCTCATCGCCAACTTGTACCTCCAGTTGATCTGCATCATCTGCCCATAAAGGAGCAACCCACGTTAATCCACCATAAACACCGCCAGCTCCTAATAAAAAAGAACAAATGGCGATAATAATGACCCATTTTCTATTCATGTCTAATCCCCCCTAGTGACAATTCCAAGTATGAAATCTGTACAAGCTTTTTCTCCACATCATATGCTGGAAGTAGACAAGTTATGAATAGAAATAGGGAAGCATCATCCTACTTAGCATTGCATTTTGACTATTGATATTTGCTTGTACGAAGTATGTGCTTTTGAAGGGTGGGGGGCGTGGTATAGGATGGTGGATGTAGCTCTCGATTGTTCTTTTGGATGCTGGGACCCTCCTTTTGTCTGCTCAGACATGTCTTTTGAACGATGGACGGACCCTTTTCAACGCTCAACGCTTCCTTTTCAACTCTGGGGAAGGGTTATTCGATGATGATGTTCTTTTGAATGCTGGAATCCTCCTTTTGTTTGCTCAGACATGTCTTTTGAACGATGGAGGGTCCCTTTTCGACGCTCGACGCTTCCTTTTGGACGCTGGGGATGGTTTATTCGATGATGGGTGTTCTTTTGGACACTGGGACTCTCCTTTTGTTCGCTCAGACATGTCTTTTGAACACTGGACGGACCCTTATCGATCCTCACCGCTTCCTTTTCAACGCTGGGGAAGTTTTTTTCGATGTTGGAAAGAATCCCCCTCATTAAAAACAAAAAAGAACTAGAACATAAAATATGCTCTAGTTCTCTACCATTCTATTATTTTACAGAAGTTGCTTCTACTGCTTTTGCAATTGCCTGATCAAGGTCTCCAGTAATATCTTCAATTGCTTCAAGACCAACTGCTAGACGAATTAATTCTTCTGTTACACCAACAAGTTTTAATTCCTCTGCATTTAATTGTTGATGCGTAGTAGAAGCAGGGTGGATGATTAATGATTTTGCATCTCCAACGTTTGCAACGTGAGAGAACAATTTCACATTATCAATTGTTGTTCTACCAGCTTCACGTCCACCTTTAATTCCGAAGTTAACGATCGCACCAGCACCTTTAGGGAAGTACTTTTTAGCTAACTCGTACGATGGGTGATCTTCTAGACCAGGGTATGAAACCCATTCTACTGCATCATTTTTCTGTAAGTGTTCTGCTACTGCTTTTGCATTTTCTACGTGCTTTGCAATACGTAGGTGTAATGTTTCTAAACCTTGTAAGAAAATAAATGCATTGTCCGGACTTAAGCATGGCCCAAAGTCACGTAGCAATTGAACACGTAATTTTGTAGCAAATGCTGCATTTGGAATATCCACTCCAAAGCGAATACCATGGTATGTGTTGTCTGGTTCAGTGAAACCAGGGAATTTTCCGTTCGTCCAATCAAATTTACCTGCATCTACAACTACTCCACCAATAGCAGTTCCATGTCCACCAATCCATTTAGTTGCAGAATGGACTACGATATCTGCGCCCCATTCAATTGGATTTAATAAGTATGGTGTTGCAAACGTACTATCGACAATCAATGGAATACCATTCTCATGCGCAATATCGGCAACAGCTTCGATATCTAATACATGTAAACTTGGGTTACCAATTACTTCACCAAAGATAGCTTTTGTTTTTGGAGTAATTGCTTTGCGGAAGTTTTCCGGATCTTTTGGATCTACAAAATGAACTTTGATGCCATACTTCGGTAAGCTTACTGCAAATAAATTATATGTTCCACCATAAAGGTCAGTTGCAGCAACAATTTCATCACCTGCACCAGCTATGTTCAAAATAGAAAATGCGATAGCTGCCATACCTGAGGATAGAGCAACAGCTGCTGTTCCACCTTCTAGTAAAGCAACACGTTGTTCAAAAACATCTACTGTTGGATTCATGATACGAGTATATATATTACCTGTTTCTTGTAATCCAAATAATGCTTGTGCATGGTCTGTATTTTTAAATACATAGGATGTAGTGCGATATACTGGAACTGCTCTTGCACCTGTTTCATCCGGTTGTTGTGCACCATGAAGTAATAATGTTTCTGGTCTGAAGTTTTGTTCTGACATTGTAACGCCTCCTAAATTTGATTAAGTTGAGTAGAAAACTTGGATTAATTATTACAAAAACAGAAAGCCCTCTTCTTTGATAAGAAGAGGGCTTGATTTAACAGATCCCCATCTTATCTTCCAGACCGCTTCGACCTGTAGGAATTAGCACCTTTTCAGATAAACTCCTGAAGGTTGCCGGGCATCGCAGGGCCTATCCCTCCGCCGCTCTTGATAAGAATAATCCTAATATATTGATTTATGTAACTCTTGAAAACTAGTATATCTACAAACATTTACATTGTCAACTTTATTTTTGCATAATTTCTAAAAAAAGAAATAATATAGCATTTCTTACTTCATTTCCTTCACTAACCGTTCTATCATTTCCTCGTCCATTGGGCCAATTATCCGTTTATGAACAAGACCATTAGACTGTATTAAATAAGTAGTAGGAATAGCAATTCCTTTATACTTGTCCCATACGTCTCCTGATTGATCAAGTGGAATTGGAAATGATAATTTGTATTCATTTATAAAATCGCTCACTTTTTTCTCTATATTGCTTCCACGCTCATTACTAGTTAAATTTACAGCAACAATTTCTACTTCATACTTATCTGCCTTTTTCTCGTAAAAGTTTTGCATATGAGGCATTTCGGCTTTACAAGGTGGACACCATGTTGCCCAAAAATTTAAGATTACTTTCTTGCCATTTAAATCTGATAATCTAACTGTTTCACCTTCGAGTGTCTTTAATTCAAAATCTGGAGGAATATCTCCTTCAGACACACCTTCTGCAAACGATCCTATACTTGTTTCATATGCAGCATCAATTAAAAATTCTTCCGCAGCTTGGTTATCCGCTTTCTTTTCTTTTGTATCTTGTATGACATGAAAGATTAATATGCCACAAAGTACTCCTAGCAAAAGAACTCCAAAGGTTTTCTTCATCCTTACAACCACCTCTGCTTCAACATAACCTCAAATTATAAGATTGGGGATAATAATCGAGAAATAGACTCTTTGAATCTAATTCCTAGTGAACGATTTTTATATTCTTCCATTGTTAATTCTCGTGACTTTTCCATATCATTTCCAAATATGTTTACAAGCTCTTCTACTAATGCCTGGTCATATAGGAATGCATTTACTTCAAAGTTCAGTCGAAAACTTCTTAAATCAATATTCGCAGTACCTACTGTAGCGATTTTCCCATCTGCAATCATTGTTTTCGCATGAATAAAGCCGTTTTCATAAATATAGACCTTGCCACCTGTTTTTAACAATTCACCTACATGGGAATACGTTGCCCAATAGACGAAAGGATGGTCTGGTTTGTTCGGAATCATTAACCTTACATCAATTCCTGATAATGCCGCAATTTTTAATGCATCTAGTACACTTGCATCTGGAATAAAATAAGGTGTTTGTATCACTAGCGTTGCATTAAATTAATTTTATTATTAAAAATACTCGAAATGTTCAATTTTATTGTTTTGCGCAAAGAA
>VEFU01000209.1 GCA_007679095.1 Paenibacillus bovis | reverse complement strand
TTACTCAACGATTCCATCATTAAAACCATCATCCCACCAAATAACCAATCACTCCCACAAATACCCCAACAACAACCAATAACACAACTAACCTTCTACAACTCCCCTAACCAACCCCCACCTCCACCTCTCCCAACCCCTCCTAATCCACACACCACCCATAAATCCACTACCCAACATAACTTTTTACTCCTCATCCACACATTTCCCATCAATCAAACTCACCTTCCCCAATATTCCCCTAAAAACCCCCTTTATCCTCAACAGATTCAACCCTCCAAAACTCCATCTCTTCAACCAAATCGTCAACCTTTTCATCAAGCAAA
>VEFU01000208.1 GCA_007679095.1 Paenibacillus bovis | reverse complement strand
CATTCAATCGAAAAAATGTCATAGAAGGGAATCAAATCGCGTGAATGATTCCCATTCAATCGAAAAAACGTCATAGAAGGGAATCAAACCGCAAGTATGATTCCCGTTCAATAGAAAAAACGTCATAGAAGGGAATCAAACCGCATGTATGATTCCCATTCAAGCGAAAGTACGTCATAGAAGGGAATCAAACCGCAAGTATGATTCCCATTCAAGCGAAAAAACGTCATAGACGAGAATCAAACCGTATGTATGATTCCCATTCAATCGAAAAAACGTCATAGACGGGAATCAAATCGCATGTATGATTCCCATTCAATCGAAAA
>VEFU01000207.1 GCA_007679095.1 Paenibacillus bovis | reverse complement strand
ATAATGATGTTTGATAATTTTGTTTTTGTGGAGTAGTTATTTGTGGATAATGAAAGGGAAGTTTGGAGGGTAGAAAGAATAAATGATGTTTGTGTATTTGTGTTTGAGATTGAGTGTAATGTGGTTTAGGAAATGGCGAAAGAGGTAATGAAAATTTGCCAAATAGAAGTGGATGTTTTTTGTTTTGTTTGGGTGTAAATAGAGGTAATGATGAATGTAAAGGAAACTGGAGGGTTGTTTTATAGGAGGTTTTAGGGCAGAGTTTCGGTTCAGGTAGAACGATGATTTCTTGTTGTTTGTTAGGAATTGGTGGTGATAGGAGAAGTT
>VEFU01000206.1 GCA_007679095.1 Paenibacillus bovis | reverse complement strand
AATCGAGTAGGAGGAGGTGATTAACCTCCGACCTCTCACACCACCGTACGTACCGTTCGGTATACGGCGGTTCAATTAAGATTGATGACGCAAAGATTCGTAACGAGATAACAAACTTGTGAGCCCTTGGGAACTCCAATAGGAGTTTCCAAGGGCTCTGTGTAGTATTGGGCTCTTGGAGATTCTCCAGTAGCTTTTACGTGAATTTCCCCATTCGTAAGCCTTCCCTTTCGGAACGCCTAACCCGATGAGGTTTCTCACCTTCGTACTTGGATTCTTCCAATTCTTCCACGTACACATCCGAAGCCTTCTTTTAATCCACGAATC
>VEFU01000205.1 GCA_007679095.1 Paenibacillus bovis | reverse complement strand
TTCACCCCCAAAACTTCCAACCCAGATGCCAATACACACACCAACACCACACTATATCGTAATCCTACCTACTCTCATCAATTCACTTACTTTCCACCATACTCTCCAACATTTACCTATTCACACTCCACTTCAAACATCAATTCATATGCGTCAAGTTGCAGACCCTTGTGTTCCAAGAACAACAATCCCACATCTACAGAAAAAACCTCTACTAATCTTCCCTCCCCCAACTCCTAATCCATACTTTACTACTCATACCACACCGGCTCTTACAGCACCACACATTCACCCTCACCTAATTCTCATCCCCAAAAACAATCTACAT
>VEFU01000204.1 GCA_007679095.1 Paenibacillus bovis | reverse complement strand
CCAACCCCCAAAAATCCCTCCACATCATTTAATACAATATTCCCAAACACCTCTTATTCCCCATCCACATACCCAACACTCTCCATTTTATCAACAAATCCTCAAACAAAAACCACAACTCAAACAACCACTCATTCAATTACCTACACACCATCAAATACTTACAATACTCTTACCCCATATTCAACAATTAATACACGAACAACGAATAACAACTCATCTAATCATCAAATTTCATCCTCTTATCGCTCTAAATCAAATTCATACTCCCCAACACCACAAAACACTTTTTCATCATCAAACATAACACTCCAATCATTAAACACTTCTTA
>VEFU01000203.1 GCA_007679095.1 Paenibacillus bovis | reverse complement strand
AGTGGAGGAATTTGAGGAAGAGGTAAAAAGGAGAAAATTTGAGGATATTGGGTTAGATGAATTATTAGAGGGGTATTTTGGAGAGTGATTAGTCTCAAAAAAAGAAGGAAAAGGGTTAAAAGAACAACAGGAGCAAATCTATCTTAAAAAAGTGGAGGAAGATTTTGGGAATTTATGCTTGTGGTTGGAGTAGGTTGAGAAAAAATGTGGGGAGAGATATTGGATGTATAGATGGATGGAGAGGAATGAGGAGGAGTTTTAGGAGGGAGTAAAAGTAGTAAAGGTGGGAATGAGATCTGTAGGGGAAAGATTAGAGGGAGTAGGATTGTTTAG
>VEFU01000202.1 GCA_007679095.1 Paenibacillus bovis | reverse complement strand
ACTAATCCTCACTACAATCAATATTACAAATTCATTCATCAACCTCTACACCAAACAACTACAATTTTTAACCAAATACCCACCAATACAAAAATTCCACTTCCACAACTACCAAAACATCTTATTCCTTTCATTCACAATCTAACCCAAAACACCAATGTACTGCAATTATTTCTACCACTTCAACCAAAAGATCATTATACATACCCCCATAACATTCCTCTACCACCATTACCTAATCTCATTCCAAATTCCATCAACCTTCATCACCAAGCACTCATCCACCTAACAACCCCTCCACTACTACATCATCTACCCAAAATCCTAATCTCC
>VEFU01000201.1 GCA_007679095.1 Paenibacillus bovis | reverse complement strand
TATTTCTTGCATTATACCGCTCTCATTTTCTTCTACAGTAACGATACATTCTATGTCCTTTTTTGCTATTACCACAATATCTTCTTCCCAAAAACCTCCACTATCATCAAATCCTAAAACATTTTCCCTTTCCAAAACCACATTTACACCACTCCTTTTCTTTATCTTAAAAATCAAAATCATCCTTTACATCTTCTTCAACAAACACCTTACCCACCTTTTAAATCTATCAAAAATCTTAAACAACCCCTATATTTCAAAACCTCCCTCTTCAACATACCCATTAATTCTCCAATTCATATTATTCAAAAGCAAAAAAACATAATTCCATTC
>VEFU01000200.1 GCA_007679095.1 Paenibacillus bovis | reverse complement strand
TTAATCCAATTCTTCCAAACCACCTTCCATTTAAATGATAGAATCACCATTCCCTTTCCACATCGTACATTTAATCTCCCCAATACAATTATTCACTTTCCCTTTATTCCTGCATTACCATCCATTCTAACCAACTTACTTCCTCGACAACATAACACAATTCAACATAACCCTATTCATTTACCTCACCAATTTATTCCTCAATCCCCTTCTCTCCCACTTCCACAAGCAAAAAAACAACTCTTACCTATCGCCCAATTCCCAGATCAACGTATTCTACAACTTCCTCAATACTTTAAAACTCAAACTAACAAAAACCCTCAACTATTGCCCCA